>NZ_JBIUAG010000026.1:42156-144775 GCF_044547355.1 Kutzneria sp. NPDC052558 | reverse complement strand
TCGGGCCAGGCGTTACACCCCGGGGAAGAGGACCACCGCAGCCTCCAGGAAGGGCAAGAAACGAAAGAAGGGTTAAAACACAAGCAGAGGTCTCCACACAAAATCCACCCGGAGCCACCAACCCACCGCCCCACCCCATCTCCAACCACACAACGCCCTCACTCCACAAAGCAGACCCCACCCCACCCCCAACCACACAACAACCCCAACCCCTCAACGCAAACCCCATCCCTCGGCAACCGCGCGGCGCGTCGGCCTGGGCGGCGGGGCGCTGCCGATGCGGTTCGGAGCCGTGCCACACGAGCTGTCGGTGCAGACCACCTACTGGGGCTGCCGCCCCGAGTTGGAAGAGGTCCTCGATCTCGCCGCCCGTGGCCGCCTGCACGCCGAGGTCACGACCTTCGCGCTCGACGACGCGGTCGAGGCCTACCGGCGACTGGAGGCCGGCACGATCACCGGTCGTGCGGTCATCGTGCCGGCCTGAGTCACCGGCCTGAGTCACCGGCCTGAACCAGCCGCCGTCGGAACTCCCCGATCACACCACCGTCACCGTGTCAGAGCAGCTTGTCCTGGGTGATGGGCAGGTCCCGGACCCGGCGGCCGGTGGCGTGGTAGATGGCGTTGCCGATGGCGGCGGGGATGCCGGTCATCGGGCACTCGCCGAAACCCCGGGCCCCGAGGGCGGTGCTGACCGGGTCGGGCTTGTCCACGAACATCACCTCCAGGTCGGGCACGTCGGCGTTGACCGCCAACAGGTACGTCGACATGGTGGGGTTGGTCACCCGGGCCGTGCGGTCGTCGTACATGGTGTGTTCCATCAGCGCCACGCCGATGCCCCAGGTCATGCCGCCGATCACCTGGCTGCGTGCGGTCTGCCGGTTGAGCACCCGCCCGCAGTCGTACGCCCCGACCATGCGGGTGACCCGCACGCGGCTGTACCGGGCGTCCACCCGGACCTCGACGAAGATCGCGCCGCAGCTGTTGCCGGGCACGTTGAGCGGGCCGGCGGCGGTGTTCTGCACCGGCGCGCCGTTCTTGGCCACCACGTCTGCGTAGCTGACGCGCCGTGAGCGGTCGGCGGCGGCGAAGAGGTAGCCGTGATCGGTGACGATCTGGTCGGGGGTCAGGCCGTGCAGCGGCGACGAGGCGTCGGCGATCGCCAGCTGGATCACGGCGTCGCGGACGGCTTTGCCGGCCTTGTCGACGGCCCCGGTCAGGCTCGGCACCGTCGCCGAGGACTGCGACGCCCCGGCCGCCGGGTAGGTGGAGTCGCCGAGCTGGACGGTGACCTGCGCGACCGGAATTCCCAGTGCCTGCGCGGCGACCTGGGTCATGATCGTGTACGTGCCGGTGCCGATGTCCTGCGAGCCGGTCTGCACCACCGCCCGGCCGTTCTGATCGACGCGGACGAGGGCGTTGCCGGTGCCGCCGTCGTGGGCGTGCATCTCGGTGGCCATGCCCCAGCCGATCAGGTCGTTGCCGTCCCGCGTGACCCCGGGGCGCGGATCCCTTTTGCTCCAACCGAAAGCCTCGCTGGCCATGGTGTACGCCTCGCGCAGGTACTTGCTGGTGAAGCGCTGGCCGTTGGACGGGTTCACCTCGGTGTAGTTGCGTAGCCGCAACTCCAGCGGGTCGATGCCGAGCTTGTAGCTCAGCTCGTCCATCGCCGTCTCCAACGCGAAGTGCGCGCAGACCTCCGGCGCCCGCATGAACTGACCGGCCGGCAGGTCCAGCCGGACGCCTTGGGCCCGGGTGTGCAGGTTCGGCGTCGCGTACAGGCGTTGCACCGAGCGGTTCGGGTTGTAGAGCGACTCGTTGGACCGGGACAGCTGCTGGGTGCCGATGTGGATCAGCGACGTGAGCGTGCCGTCCCGCTTGGCCCCGAGCGTGACGTCGGCCTGGTACTCGGCGCGCTGCCCGAGCACCGAGTACAGCTGGGCCCGGGTCAGCACCAACTTGAGCGGCCGGCCCAGCTGCCGGCTGATCGCCACCGTGTGCTGCGCGTACGGCGAGGCGGCCAGCGAGGTCTTGCCGCCGAAGCCGCCGCCGATGTACTCGCACAGCACCCGGCCGCTGGCGGCGGGCAGGCCGACCGCCGCGGCCAGGCCGCTCGCGCTGCTGATCACGCCCTGGGTGCTGACGTGGGCGGTGAACGTGTCCCCGGACCACTCCACCACGATCGCGTGCGGCTCGATCGCGTTGTGGTGGTGGGGAGGCGTGGTGTAGTGGCCAGTGAGCACGACGTCGGCCTGGTCAAGGCCGGCCTGCGGATCGCCCACGATCAGTTCCTGGTTGGGCGGCAGGTAGACCTGGTCGAGCGCGTCGTCGATCATGGTCAGCGGCGCCTGCTGCGAGCCGTACGAGACGGTCACCATCGTGGCCGCGTCCTGGGCCTGCTCCAGGGTTTCGGCCACCACATAGCCGATGATCTGCCCGTTGGTGTTGATCGTCGCGTTCTGCATCGGCGGCGGGCCGCCGCGGCCGGGGACCAGCCGGGGCGCGTTCTCGTGGTTGAACACCGCGACCACGCCGGGCGCGGCCGCCGCGGCCGACAGGTCCATCGACGTGATCGTGCCGCGGGCGATGGTGCTCAGCACCAGCGACCCGTACAGCATGCCCGGCACCGTGCGGTCGGCGGCGTAGCGGGCGGACCCGGTGACCTTGGCGACGCCGTCGACGCGGGGGAGCGGTTGACCGACCGGCTGGCTCATCGCACGCCCCCGAGTTCACGCAGGTGCCCGGCCAGCGCCCGTTGCACGAGGTCGATCTTGAACGCGTTCCCTTGCCGGCCAACGGCTCCGCGCACGAGCGCCTGCCCGGCCGCGGCCAGCGTGTCGTCGGTGATGGCCTTGCCGCGCAGGGCGGCCTCGGCTTCCGGTGAACGCCAGGGCTTGGTCGCGATGCCGCCGAAGGCCAGCCGGACATCGCGGACGACGGAGCCGCGCATGTCCAGCGCCGCGGCGACGGCCACGACCGCGAACTCGAACGTCGTGCGGTCCCGCAGCTTCAGGTACGCCGACTTGGCCGCCATCGTTGTCGTCGGCACCTCGACCGCCACGATCATTTCCCCGTGGGCCAACACGTTCTCCCGATCCGGGGTCGTGCCCGGCAGGAGATGGAAGTCGCCAAGGGGAATCCGCCGCGAGCCCGCCGGCCCGCGCGTGAGCACCACCGCGTCCAGGGCCAGCAGCGCGACGGCGAAGTCGGACGGGTGCACGGCGATGCACTGGTCGCTGCCGCCGAGCACGGCGTGCCCGCGGTTCTGGCCGTCGATGGCTGGGCAGCCGCTGCCCGGCTGCCGCTTGTTGCACGGCGACCCGGCGTCCCGGAAGTACCCGCATCGCGTGCGCTGCAACAGGTTCCCGCCGATCGCCGCCATGTTCCGCACCTGCGGCGACGCCGAGTTCAGCAATGCCTGCGACACCACGGGAAGCGATCGCCGCACCGCCGGATGCGCGGCGACGTCGGCCATCCTGGCCAGCGCGCCGATCCGGATGACGCCGCCGGACTGCACCACGTCGCCGAGCGGCAGTGCGTTGAGGTCCACGATGCGGTCGTGGGAGCGGGCGCCGTCCTTCATCAGGTTCAGCAGATCGGTGCCGCCGGCGATGAAACCCGCGCCCGGCCGCTCGCCGACCAGCCGGACCGCCTCGGCCACCGTGGCCGGGCTGGCGTAGTCGAAGGCCTTCACCGCTGGATCTCCTTGGCCGCGTCCTGCACCGCGGTGACGATGTTGGCGTAACAGGCGCAGCGGCACAGGTTGCCGCTCATCCACTCGCGGATCTCGTCGGCCGAGCCGGTGTGGCCCTCCTCGATGCAGGCGACCCCGGACATGATCTGTCCGGGCGTGCAGCCGCCGCACTGGAAGGCGTCGTGCCGGATGAAGGCCGACTGCAGCGGGTGCAGCTTGTCGCCGGCGGCCAGCCCCTCGATCGTGGTGACCGCCTGGTTCTGCCGCATCACGGCCAGCGTCAGGCAGGACTTGATCCGCCGGTTGTCGACCAGCACCGTGCAGGCCCCGCATTCGCCGCGGTCACAGCCCTTCTTGGTGCCGGTGAGGTCGAGCCGCTCGCGCAGCGCGTCCAGCAGCGTGACCCGGGGCTCCACGGACAGCCGGTGCTCCTGCCCGTTCACCTTCAGTGTGATGTCCACAGTGGACGGGGCGGGCGCGGCGGCGGCGACCTCCGGCGTGGTCAGCGCGGCCGCGACGGCCGCCGCCCCGCCGGCTTTCAACACTGTTCTGCGCTTGTATTCCGCGTCATCCGTCACGGCAACGCCCCCAGCAGGTCGGTTGTCGGGTGGTGGTGCGGCCGACCCTAGCGGACCCCGTCCGTTTTGGGGCGGATCGACAGCTTTGTGACAGCCGCGGAACAGGTGTTCCGACACCTTCGAGGGATGCTCGGGGAGTCCACTGTGGCTGGTCGAGCCGTTCGACGTGGGTGTTGCCGGCGTGCAGCGGCTCGCCGTCGGGACGGACCACGCGCAACGGCGGCCGCGTCATCGGGGGCTACACGGTCTTCTACTCCCTCGGCGCGGCCACCGCCACCGCCGTCTGCACCGCCCGAGGATGTGGAAACCTCGATAAATAGGATTGACTCGGCCGGGTTCGGACGTGAAGATGAATGCACACCGACAGGGGAGAGGTTATGACGAACACGGAGAAGCGAGGCGCGCAGGGCCAGCAGTTGGCCGCCGCGTTTGCCGTCCCGTGTCCGCCGTGCTGCCTCCCGACGCCGCTGTTCGGCCTCCAGCAGCTGGTATTCCCCGTCCCGGGCTCCCCGCCATGACCACCTGGTCGCGTCACGGGAGCCGCCCATCGGGAAACCGATCCGGGCGGCTTTTTTATTCGGCGTGCCTGAATTGTTCGCCGCTGATTGTGTAGACATTTTTTCCACGGCTCGTCTTCGCCGCCATCAAGGCGGTGGACGCGGGTCTCGGGGCCCGGCCGACGGCCGGGCCCCGCCCTCGGGCGCGAGGGAGACGGCAACCCACCTGACGTGGATTCAGGAGACACCGCGTTCGACTCGCGGGCGCCCGACGACGTGCCACTGGCTCTTTAGCTCAACCGGCAGAGCACCGGCCTGAAGACCCGGATGTCGGGGTTCGATCCCCCGGGGAGCCACCAAGCCCTTGTAGCCCAACGGAAACACTGCACCACCAAGCTTGGCCCACACCTCACGACGGTCGTGACGCGGTCCGCAAAACCGACGAAACTCTGGGTTCGACTCCCAGGTGGGTCTCTACCTTCAGCTCGCGGCGACCGCCGAGGCGAAGTCCGGCGCCACGCCCAGCTGGGCCAGCATCACGCTGACGCCGACGTAGCAGTTGAACTCCTTGATCTTGCCGTCCTCGATGTACCAGAAGTCGGCGGTCGGGATGTCGAGTTTGGCCCCGGACGGCTTGATCACGCCGGCCGGCGTCTCGAACGGGCCGGTGACCGTGCCGCGGATGCTCAGCTCCACCGACACCACGTTGCCCTGCACGTGGAACCGGTGCAGCTCGCGGTGGATGTCGGGCGCGAGCTGGCCCATGGCGGTCACCAAGTCGCCTAGGTGCTCCCCGCGGTAGCTCTCGCCCGCGACGACGTTGTTGAACACCCCGTCCTCGGCGAACAGCTCGGCGAAGCCCTTGACGTCGAGCACCCCGCCCTCGGCCGCGTGATAGGCCGCCCGGACCACGGATTCCGCGTCGAGTGCCATGATGGCTTCCCTCCAAGTAGTCAGTCAAACATTTGATTGAAATGATGCTGCCGGCGCTTCGCCGATGTCAAGCGGTCGTGTGAACTCCTGCCGGTGGGCCCGGTCACAGGCGGATGTGATCGTGCCGTTCACCCGGTGACCTCCACATAGGTCTTGGCCTCCTGGAACTCGGCCAGCCCCAGCGGCCCGCGCAGCCGGCCGACGCCGCTGCTCTTGTAGCCGCCCTCGGCGAAACCGTCGTCCAGCGCGAAGTAGCCGTTGGTCCAGACCGTGCCGGCCGCCAACTCGCGGCTGACCTTGCGGGCCCGGTTGCCGTCGCGGGTGAACACGGCGGCGGCCAGCCCGAACTGCGTGCCGTTGGCCCGGCGCACGGCGTCGACCTCGTCCTCGAACACCTCGAAGGTGCCGACCGGGCCGAAGATCTCCTCCTGCACCAGCGGCACGTCCAGGTCCTCGACCTCCAGCAGGCTGGGCCGGTAGAAGGCGCCGGGACGGTCGACCACGCGGCCGCCACGCACGACCGGCTTGGCGTAGGCCAGCGCCGCCTCGACGAAGGCCTCGACGCGGTCGGCCGAGGCGGCGTCGATCAGCGGCCCCATCTGGCTGGCCGGGTCGTCGCCAGGACCGACCACGACCTGCGACAACGCCGCCGCCAGCTGCTCGCGGACGGTGTCGGCGATGCCGCGCTGGACCAGGATCCTGGTGCCGGCCATGCAGAACTGCCCGGCCGTCACGATCAGGCCCTGCACCAACAGCGGCAGCGTGCGGGCCAGGTCGGCGTCGTCGAAGACGATCATCGGCGACTTGCCGCCCAGCTCCAGGTTGACCCGCTTGAGCGCGGCGCCGGCGGCGGCCCCGACCCGGCGGCCGACCTCGACGCTGCCGGTGTAGCTGACGACGTCCACGCCGGGCGCGTCCACCAGCCGGGGCGCGCCGGTGTTGCCGGTCTCGGTGAAGACGTTGACGATGCCCTTGGGCAGCGCCTCGACGCTCGCGATCACCTCCGACACCAGGGCGTTGGTCAGCGCGGTCTGGGCCGGCAGCTTGGCCACCACGGCGTTGCCGGCGGCCAGGGCTGGACCCAGCGAGCGTACGAACAGCGCGATTGGGGCGTTCCACGGCACGATCACCGAGATCACGCCGACCGGCTCGGCGAGCTGGCTGAAGAAGACGCCCGGCAACGCCTCGGCCGCCACACCGGCGGCGGTCAGGGCCTGGCCGGCGGAGTGCCGCAGGGTGGCCGAGACCAGTCCGAGCTCCAGCCCCGCCTCGTGCAGCGTCTTGCCGTTCTCCCGGGTGAGGCTGGCCGCCAGCACCTCGGCCCGTGCGTCGAAGCGGTCGGCCAGCTCCGACAGGACCCGGTGCCGCAGTTGGCGGTCCCGGCTCCAGGACGTCTCACGGAAGGCGCGGCGGGCGGCCGCGATGCCGGCGTCGGCCTCGGCCGCGCCGCCGTCGGCGAACCGGCCCACCACCTCGCCGGTGGCCGGATTCGTCGATGTGCCAACGGTTCTAGCGGCCAGCCACTCGCCGCCGATCCAGTTCAGTGCGATGTCGGTCATGGCGTTGCAGGTAATCACCAACGGCCGGTCGACGCATTGGGCACAGTGCCCAAACGTGGCCGGCAACCTTGGTGAGAGTGCGCAAGCCGGCAGGCGCCGTGCCCGACGAGTATTTGCTTGCGGCGGCCGACGCCCCGTTGCCCGCCGTGGAATTCCTGGGGTCCTGGCCATGATCGCCGAACCCGCTGTGATGACAAGGAGAACCCGATGAACATCCGTAGTGTCGCCCTGGTCGCCGCCGTTGTCGGTCTGGTGGGCGGGGGCACAGCCCTCTCCGCACAGGCCCAGCCGACCTCCTTACCCGGCGCCGACTCGGCCAGAGTGAACGCCAATGAGCTGGTGGTGGCCGCCTTCATGGCTGACGTCCTCAATGGACACCACGGCGACCACGCCACCCGCTACCTGACCCCGGACATGCAGTGGCACGGCGGCACGGTCGGCACCGTCGCCGGCGCGTCCAACGTGGCCGGCCTGATGACCACGGTCGTGACCTCCATTCCCGACCTGCACGCGGCCGTCGAGGACGTCGTGGCCCAGGGTGACGAGGTTGTCGTCCGGCTGGTCGTGACCGGCACCCAGAAGGGCGACCTGCTGGGCATCCCGGCGTCCGACCGGCCCGTCCGCTGGGACGCCACCGACCTGTACCGGCTCAAGGACGGCAAGATCAGCGAGGAGTGGGCGGCCGAGGACTTCACCGCCTTCCTCTACGGCACCGGCGCCTACAAGGCTCCCTGGATTCCGTGATACGACAGTGCGGCCGGCGTCCCCGCGCCGGCCGCACCGGGAGGGGGACGGCATGGACGACAAGCTCGGCGCCTGGGTGCGGTCGCTGCGCGCCGACGGTCGGAGTCGCGATTTCGCCAGCTCGGAGCAGACCCGGCGGGACTTCGCCGAGTGGCTGGGCCCGTCCGCGCTGGACTGGGCGGCCGCCACGGCCCGGGAGGTCGCCGCCGCCACGCTGGCCGCCCGGCCCGGGTTCGCCGCCGCCGTGGGGGAGCAGCCGACCGTGCTCAAGGGCATCGAGGGCGGCGTGCTGTGCGTGCTGGCCAGTGTCCACAGTGGAGTCGTGCAGGATCCCGCTGCCACACCCGAGGTCCCCGAGACCGCACGGGAGTTCGTCGAGCTGGGCGTGCCGCTGACCGAGGTGTGGGCCACGGTCCGGCAGGCCCACCGCCGGCTCGTGGACCGGCTCACCACCGCCTGCCGCGACCTGGTGCCGGTCTCCGAGCAGGCGGCCGAGCTCCAGCACATGTTCCGCTTGGCCTTCGAGTGCGTCGACGACCTGGTCGAGGGCCTCGGCGCGGCGTACGCGGTGGAGAGCGACCGCTGGCAGGCCACCGCCGGGGCGGTGCGGGAGGAGCTCGTCAACGCCGTGCTGGCCGACACCGTCAAGGACTTCGACACCGTTTCCCAGCAGCTGCGCTACGAACTGCGGCACCGCCACCACGTCGGCATCGTCGTCTGGCACGAGGACACCGCCCGCCTCCAGAACACCGCGTTGCGCTGGCTGGAGGCCGGCGGCGCGCAGCAGACCCTGCTCATCCCGCGCGGGCAGTCGCTGCTCTACGCGTGGGGCAACCGTCGCAGCCCTTTCCCAGTCATGCCAACCGATTTCGGCGGGGACGTCCGGGTGGCCGCCGGCGCGCCGTCCTACGACGTGCCCGGTTTTCGGGGCAGCCACAACGAGGCCTGCGACGCCCATCGGGTCGTGCGGGCCATGCCGGGTCTGACCGACACCGTCGTGCCGTTCGCGGCCGTCAGCCTGCTGGCCGCCCTGTCCGAGGACGGTTCACGCCTGCGCCGCTTCGTCTCCGACGAGCTCGGCGAGCTCGCCGCCGACGACGCCAACACCCGGGAACTGCGCCGAACCCTGCGTGTCTACCTGGAGACCCGCAACGCCAAGGCCACCGCCGCCCAGCTCGTCGTCGCCCGCAACACCGTCACCTACCGGCTGCAACGGGCCGAGCAGCTGCGCGGCCGCGGGCCCGACGAGCGCCTGCTGGAGCTGTGGGTCGCCTTGGTCCTGGCCGAGGCCATGGGCAGTGCTTAGCGGTGGTCCTTGACCACTCGACCCCGTTGCAGCACAAGGCGAACCCGCTCGTGGTCGGCGAAGATCGCCGGGTCGTCGAGCGGATTTCCGGCGAACCCGGCCAGGTCGGCGCGCTTGCCCGGCTCGATCGTGCCGACCTCGTCGTCGATCCGGAGAACCCGGGCGTTGTCCCTGGTCGCGGTGACCAGGGCGGTCATCGGGTCCTCGACCTTGGCGCGCAACGTGATCTCGTAGCCCCGGCGCTCCTGGTTCGGGCCGATGTAGTCGGAGCCCGAGCCGATCAGCACGCCGGCGGCCCGGGAGGCGTGGATGGCGGCGATCTGCCCGTCCAGGACGTGGCCGACGCGCGTGCCGATGTGCGCCGGCAGGCCTGGCCCGGTCGAGTCGTCCAGCAGAGCATGCACCACGGCCAGCGTCGGCACGTGGGCCACGCCGTGCTGGGCCATCAGCGTGGCCATCTCCTCGTCGATCTCCGAACCGTGTTCGACGCACTTCACCCCGGCTTGGATGGCCGTGCGCAGGCCGGCGTTGTTGTGCGCGTGCACGGTGACGTAGGTGCCGCGGGCGCTCGCCTCCGTGACCGCAGCCGCGATCTCCTCGGCGGTGAACTGGGTGTCGGTCAGCTTGTCGTGGTGGGACACGACACCGCCGGTGACGCACATCTTGAGGAAGCTGGCGCCGCGCCGGAACGCTTCGCGCGCGTTCTTCCGGACGCTGTCCGGGCCGTCGGACAGGAACGACACCGCCCGCAGGCCGACCACGTGGTGCGACTCCCAGTCCTCGGACGGCTCCCAGGTCGCGCCGAGGTAGCCGTGGCCGCCGGTCTGGGCCAGCAACGGTCCACAGTGGATGATGCGCGGGCCGGGAACCTTGCCGCTGGCCACAACCTGGGCCAGGCCGTCGTCGATGCCACCGGTGTCGCGGACCGTGGTGAAGCCGGCGTGCAGCGTCTGGCGGCAGTTCTCGAACATGTCCGCCGCCATCTCGGCGACGGAGAGCTGCCGGGTGAGGCTCTGCCCGATGTCGCTGGACATCCCGAAGTGCACGTGCGCGTCGATCAGGCCGGGCGTGATCACCAGCCCGGTGCAGTCGAGCACCTCGGCGCCGGCCGGCGGCGTGCCGCCGAGCGCGGCGATCCGGCCGTCCTCGACCAGGATGCTGCGGTCGGGCACGGGATCCGCGCCGGTTCCGTCGATGACCGTCGCGCCGGTCAGCCACATGTCGATGATCCTCTCGTCCTCGGGTCAGCCCATCAGGCAACCTTGCCCGGTGTCGGCCGGTAGGGCAACGGTGGGCCGTTACCTGGGGCCATGGTGGTGAGTGACAGTGCACGAGGTGTCGGAGCGGTCCGGGGTGAGCGAGGTCACGATCTACCTGACCGACCGCGCCCTGAGCTCGACGCCGTGCTTTCCTCCTGCTCCCCTTGGTATCCAACGGATAGCTTCCGCCCTTGCAAGTTACCGGGCGGTGGCCGCTATGTTCGAGCGCGACTCGTGTTGGAAGGTGGAATCCGATGTTGCGTCTCACGATCGCGGCCGTGGTGGCCACGCTCGCCACGACTTTTCCGGCGCCGGCCAGCGCTTTGCGTCTGGAGGCGGAGAGCTCCGGCATGGTGTGGAACGCCGTCGCCGTCGATCACGGCCGGGTGTTCGTGGCCGGTCCGCGCTGGTCGGGCTCCACCGGTCCCGCCGTCGGCGTGCTTGATCGTGGCAAGGTCCGCCCGTTCCCCGATTCCCGCTGGAACTCCTGGAAACCCGGCGTCGATCCCGCCACCGCTTTTGTCAACGTCAATGCCGTGCATCTTGACGGCCGGGGCGGATTGTGGGCCGTGGACACCGGCAGCCCCGAGTTCGGCGGCGCACCCCTCCCCGGCGGCGCCAAGCTCGTCCGCATCGACCTGCTCACCACCCGCGTCACGCGCGTCTACCCCTTCCCCTCCGACATCGCCACCCCGCGCAGCTACGTCGACGATGTCCGTTTCAACGGCTCCACCGCCTACCTCACCGACGGCGGCCAGGCCGGCTTGATCGTCCTCGACCTTCACACCGGCCAGGCCCGCCGTGTCCTTGACGGCGATCCGTCCACCACCGCCCCCGACAACCGTCCCATCGTCGTCGACGGCACCGTCGTCCGTGGTCCCGATGGCTCGCCCCTCAAGGTCAACGCCGATCCCTTCGAGCTTTCCCCCGACCACCGCTGGCTCTACTACGGTCCGCTCGAAGGTCCTTGGTCCCGCATCTCCACCGCCTTGCTCGACGACCCCACCGTCCCCGCCGCCACCCTCGCCGCTCACGTCCAGCCGTGGGCCGACCTCCCTCCGACCGGCGGCACCGCCATCGACCGCGCCGGCAACCTCTACTTCTCTGATCTGGCCCATAATTCCGTCAACCGCCGTGCCCCCGACGGCACCGTCACCACCGTCGTCCAGGACCCTCGCCTGCACTGGACCGACGCCCTCTTCCTCACCCCCGACAACCGTCTCTGGCTGCCCGTTCCCCAGCTCGACCGTGCCCCCGCCTTCAACGGCGGCACTTCCCACATCCAGTTCCCCGTGCAGCTGTTCAGCTTTCCTTTAGCCCACGGGAAAACCTTTGATTGAGAAGAACAATGCAACTGCCCCCTCCCCAACCACCCCCAAACCACCAAACGCAACCACCCAACCCACCAAACAACGTGACTGACCCCCCTCCCCAACCACCCCCAACCCCCGCCCAACCACCAAACGCCACCACCCAACCCACCAAACAACGTGACTGACACCCCACCCCAACCACCCCCCCAACCGCCGCCGGACCATCAAACGCCACCACCCAACCCAGCCACCCACCTAGGGTGACCACGGTCTCGGGTGGCAAGGCTGCGACGGCCCCTGCAATCTCTGACACAGATCCGGCCGTCGTAGCCGCGGCAGCGGCGTCCCCAACCCACCAGCCTTCACGACAACACGTCTGCGCCCCGCCGCCCCCAAATCAAACCCCCACCCCACCTCAGAACGGCGGCTCCTCCACCGGCTCCGGCCGCGTCACATACCTCTGCCCCCACCGAGTCTCAATCGTCGTCGTCCCATCATCGGCGATACCGATCTTCGCGTCAGTGGCGTGCTTGTACCGATGATGCCGCCGATCCAACGGCCCCAAGTTGGTCCCCGTGCTCTTGCCCTCCGGCCACGCCACCGCATGATCGATATCGCACGACCTAGACGGATGCGAACAACACGGCATCACACACGTCCGATGCCGGGCACGGATGAACCGATCCACCTCCGCCGTCGGCCGATAGACCCCCGGGCTGTACTCCACCAACCGACCAGCCTCATCAGTCAACAACCGGTGAAACACCGTCCCCGGCTCCGCCATCAGATCCCGCACCACCTCCGCCGGAATCACCTGCCCCGTGTCCAACTGCCCCGGCCGCTCATCCACCCCCAACAACGCCGTGATCGGCACCGTCACCTGGATCAACGTCTTCGACCCAGCACTCTTGGGCTCCTGCAACACCAACGACGCCAACACATCCGCCCGCACCGCATCCATCGACCGACCGTTCTTCGCCTCCCGACGAGCCAAGTGATCGATCTTGGCGTACATCGCCCTGGCAACCTCCACCGGCAGCTCCGACTTCAACACCGCCATACCATCCTCAGTGTCATACACCACGACATCGCGCCCCCGTCGCCGCTGCGCGCATCGCCGGGCAAACCCAGCCGGATCGGCCCGCTGCAACCGCCCCTGCACCGACCGCCGAAGCTGCTGACAACACCGCCCCTCCGCCGTCTCCAACGTCTTGAGCACAGCCGTGCGGGCGATGTCGTCCGGGTAGTTCTCGGTGGGATCGACCAAACCATGGGCCGACCACTCACTGATCACCCCGGCCTCCATGGCGTCCAGCACCTCCGGGAACACGGTGGCCAGACGGGAGGCGAACCTCACCTGGGACTCGCTGTTGCTCTGCGACAACTGCAACGCCATGGCCAAGTCTCGCGCGGCCCACTCGTCGACGTTGAGCTCGTCGACCAACCGCAACCACTCGGCCTTGAGACGACGAACGAGCCGCTGAAGTTCGATCAAACGAGCGAGTTTTGCTTCCATACCAGCGATTCTACTCGTCCAGCAAGATCGAACTCGCGCCACGAACGGGTGAAAACCCTTGTGGTGCAAGGGAAATGGGGTGACGGGGAAGGGGTGAAGGAAGGGGGTGTGTGGGCGGCGACGGTGGGGTGCGGGCCTGGGCGAAGGGGGCTGCGGGGGTGGCGCAGGGAGGGAAGTGCGGCGCAAGGCGAAGGAAGGCAACGAAGGATGGGCGCAGGGCGAAGGAAGGCAACGAAGGATGGGCGCAGGGCGAAGGAGGGCAACGAAGGATGGGCGCAGGGGTGAAGGAGCGAAGCAAGAGGCGCGGCAGAACCGAAAAGCGAGACCCGAACGACTCGACAGGATATTGACAGGAACAGCTACTACAACCATGTAGAAGGATCTGGCATGATCGCGGCCGTGCCGATCAACCTCCGCCTGCCTGGCGACACCCGTGCGCTGCGGGTACCCGAGATCACCGCCTACTTCTGGATCGCCAAGGGGCTGTCCACGGCGCTGGGGGAGTCGATGTCGGACTACCTGGTGACGGCGATGTCGCCGATTCCGGCTGTGCTGCTGGGGTTTGTGGCGTTCGCGGTGGCGCTGGCGGTGCAGTTCGCGATGCGGCGTTACAACCCGTGGGCCTACTGGTTCGCGGTGGCGATGGTGGGCGTGTTCGGCACGATGGCGGCGGACGTGCTGCATGTCGGGTTCGGGGTGCCGTATCCGGTTTCGGCGCTGCTGTACGGAATCGTGCTGGCGGGGGTCTATGTGCTGTGGTTCCGGGTCGAGCGGACGCTGTCGATCCACAGCGTCGACCGGCCTCGCCGGGAGGTGTTCTACTGGGCGGCGGTGGTCGCGACCTTCGCGCTGGGCACGGCGGTCGGCGATCTCACGGCGATGACCCTGCACCTGGGCTACTTCTGGTCGATCGTGCTGTTCGCCGCGGTGATCACGATCCCTGCGGTCGGCCGGCGCTGGTGGAACCCGATCTTCTGCTTCTGGTTCGCCTACGTGCTGACCCGCCCGCTGGGCGCGTCGATCGCGGACTGGCTGGGCAAGCCGGCCGATGTCGGCGGCCTCGGGCTGGGCGGGGGACCGGTGAGCGCGGTGTTGGCCGCGCTCATGACGGCCGTCGTCGCCTACCTGGCCGTCACCCGCGTCCCCAGTACAAGCGACTAGGGTTGTCCACCAACAACTTCTGCTGCAAATCAGGACTAGGCGCGATGCGGGGAACGAAGTCGACCAGCTGACCGTCGTCCGGCATGTGACTGCGCATGTTGGGATGCGGCCAGTCGGTTCCCCACAGCACACGGTCGGGGAACTCGGCCACCAGTGCCCGCCCGAAGGGCACGACATCGTCGTACGGGGGACCGGCCACGGTCAGCCGCTCCGGGCAGGTGACCTTGACCCAGTACTGCTCGTTCTCCCGAAGAAGCCGCAGAAACCGTTCGAAGTCAAGGGGTCTGGTGACATCCGGGCGGCCCATGTGATCGACGACAACCGTCGTGGGCAGCGAGCTGAGCAGTTTCCACCGCTCCACCAGGTCGGCAGCCTCGAAGTACACGACGATGTGCCAGCCCAGCGGCGCGATCCGGTCGATCAGGCGGTGATAGTGCTCGTCGGGTTTGGGATCGACCAGCCGGCGCACGAAGTTCAGCCTGATGCCGCGAACCCCGGCGGCGTGCAGGTCGGCCAGCTCGCCGTCGCTCACGTCCGGGCGGATCATGGCGATGCCCCGAGCCCGGTCACCGGCGGCCTGCAACGCGTCGACCATCGCCGAGTTGTCGGCCCCATGGCAGGTGGCCTGCACCAGCACGTTCCGGTCGGCTCCGAGGAAGTCCCGCAGGGCGAACAGATCCTCCTTGCCGGCGTCGCACGGCGTGTACTTCCGCTCGGTGGCGTAAGGGAACCGCGCCCCCGGGCCGAAGACGTGGCAGTGGGCGTCGACCGTGCCCGGGGGCAGCCGGAAGTCCGGTTTGGACGGAGCAGGGTGGAACGGGAGCCACCCGGCGTCCGGGGTGAAGTTCATCGGTCTCCCAACGGATAGTCCACGTTGTCCAGGCCCGGGATGATCACTGTGGCCGGGTCGTTGCCGTTGGCGATGAGCTGCTCGGCCATGTAGTCGGTGACGCCGCTGGCCAGCAGCTGGCGGGGATCCTCCAACGCCAGCCGCAGCCGGGTGATCATCGCCGGCCAGTCGTCCGGGGACTTGATCCGCGGCATCTCGGTGACCGTGGACGTGCGCTCGTCGACATCGGGCCCGTAGTTGGACGGCGGCTCGAACCGGGGATAGCCGTCGTACATCACCGACGCCAGCGACACCGAGGCCATGACCCGGGCCAGCATCCACCGCAGCGGGTCCTCCAGCGCGGCCACCTGGCTGACGTCCCCGCCCTCGGGCGCGGCGAACTCGGGCGCGTGCGGGGCGATGAACAGCCGGTCGTCGTCCAGCCGGCCGCGGGAGGCCAGCTGGATGATGCGGGCCAGGCTGTTGGTGCTCTTGGTGACGCCGGCGGTGGGCCGGCCCTGCCGCCCGACGAACATCACCAGGGCTGTGGACCAGTCTACGTCGAGCCCGTCGAACCAGCGGATGAGCCGGGCCGAGTTGTTGGTGCCCACCAAGGCGAAGGTTGCGATCATGACCCGGCCGAAGTCGACCGGCAGCCGGCCGTCGGGGTGTCCCTGGATGAGGTCGTACCGCAGGTTCTGCGCGGTCAGGTACCCGTCCTCGGCCAGGGCGCGCTCCAGGAACCGCGCGGTGATCGAACACGCGTAGTCGACCATCGCCGTGATCTTCTCCTCACGGCCGACGAAGGACGGCGCGCTGATCGCGTCCCGCCACAGCTGCACGGTGTTGGCCGACCGGACCGTGGTGATGTCGTCCAGCAGCCGCCGCGCGTCGGCCTGCCACTGCTCGCGCCGGCCCACGTGCTCCAGCCCGACCAGGCTGGCGATGGCCGGTCCGAGGTGGGAGATGCCGGCCAGTTCCTTGAATCCCACGGTGGTGTGCCGAAAACCGTTGACCGTGGGCAGAGCCCCGTTGCCCGGGAACAGTGCGAGATGGGTGCCGGTGGCCACCAGCAGCGGATGGCCCAGATTGTCCTCATAGGACGATCGGGTGAGGTGGTCCCCGGTGCTGTCCCGGGCCGGGGCCAGCGGATTGGTGTAGGCCCGGAACAGCCGGACCATCTCCGGATTCTCCTGGACGGCGGTCACAGTCCCCCCTCGCTGGCGCTCGGCGGGTCTGCGACCCGGGTCACTGCGCTGAATGGCGTCCTCGCACGCTCGGTCACAGGTCTCCCTCCGGGGCGAACCGGTAGATCACCGACTCCGCGGCGAAGCCGAGATCCCCGTTGAGGCCGTTGGACACGGCCAGCCGCCGGCTGCCGTCCGGGGCGGTGAACTCGGCGACGTCGGTGCCGCCCGAGGTGTCGAACTCGTCGACGATCTCGAAGGTGTCCCCGGTGAACTTGTACAGCGGGGACTTCAGCAGCGGGTGCGGGTCCTGGAGGCCGCCGGTGATGAAGTTGGCGCGCACCAGGAACAATCCCTCGTCGGTGTCGACGAGGTGCAGTTCGCGACCGCCCTTGCCGCCGGGCAGCACGGCGTGTTCGGCGAACTTCGAGCCGTCCCAGCGCAGCAGCACGGAGTCGAAGCGGATGTTGGCGATGGCCATGTAGTGCTGGCCGTCCCGGCTGAACGTGGCGAAGGCCCGGCCGCCCAACGGCATCAGGTCCTGGTGCTCCACGAACTTCTCGCCGTCCCACCGGAACAGCTGGCTCGGCAGCGCGTGGTCGGCGTGGGCCAGATAGGTCGTGCCGTCGATCTGGAAGGCGTGGAAGTTGTAGCCGCCGCGGGACGGGATGTCCTGGAGGTGCTCGAACTCCGTGCCGTTCCAGCGGAACACCGCCGAGGGCACGTCCCGGTCGCCCGGCCGGTTCTGGGCCAGGGCGAGGAAGTGGGCGCCGTCGATGGTGAAGTGCCGCCACTGCTTGGCGGCGTAGCCGAGAATGGTCTGGAACGGTTCCCAGGCCTCGCCGTTCCACTGGTAGATCGGCTGGCCGACGTTGAAGTTGTAGGGACCGCTGCCCATCCGGATGCAGGCGCAGGCCACGTACGGGGCGCCGTCGATCTCGAAGTACTCGACGTCCTCGCCGCCGGTGCCCGGCAGCCGCCCGGCTGCGGTGAACTGGTCACCGTCGTGTTTGAACAGCAGGATGTCGGTGTTGGAGTCGCCCCCGTTCATGCCGGCCGGGGTGCCGGGCGCGTCGTAGGCCAGCTGGGGCACCGCGAGATAGGCGGCGCCGCCGACGGTGAAGGTCTCGACCCCGCGCGCGCCCGAGGTCGGGATGCGCTGGATCTCCTGAAGGTAGGTCATGCTGCCCAGTTCCTTTGCTCGGGAGGGAAAACGCGTCAGCTGCCGGCGGGCGGGGCCCAGGTCACGTCGGCCGAGGCGAGCTTGCGGTTGAGGTAGCCCTCGCTCTCGTACAGGCCGAGCAGCTCGTCGATTTTGGCCCGGTCGATGCCGGTCGGCTCGTAGTCGGGCATCGCCGCCATGTCGATCGGCTTGGTGGTGAGCCCGGTCTTCGGGGCGTAGGCGGCGACCTCGGTCAGATGGTCGCGCGCGTAGGTGAGCGCCTCGTGCACGCCCTCGGTGAACCGGCGGGCGATGTCGGGATTCTGGTTGAGGTAGCCGGTGTTGGCCTCGAGCACGGTGGTCGGGATGTTGGCCAGCGTGTACGGCGGGTTGAGGTAGCGGAGCACCTTCACGCCGCCCTTGTCGAGGGCCTGCCGGAGGAACGGCTGGAACAGGCGGCCGGCGTCGGCGGAGTGGCTGGCCACCGTGTCGCCGACCGACCCCAGCGGCACGGCCACGATGCGCGCGCCGGCGTAGTCGCCGTTCATCTTGGCGAAGGCCAGCTGGTCGAGGGGATCGCGCTGGGCTTCCTGCGAGGCGAACACCTTGACCTGGCTCAGATCGGTGGCCTTGCTGTCGGCGGGCACGATGATCGCCGAGTACTGGCTGTTGTCGGCGTGGCTGCGGTTGATCGCGGCGACCATGCGGATCGGCAGGTTCTGCTGCACGGCGCTGACGAACGGCCCGAAGCTGGCCATGGAGAACTGGAGCTGCCCGTTCATCAGCTGCGGCACCACGACCGTGCCCTCGGTGGAGGGCACCAGCTGCACGTCCAGGCCGAGCTTGCGGAACACGTTGCGGGCGATGGCCAGGTAGATCGGCGTGGAGGTGCCGGCGGCGGCGCTCACCCCGACCCGCAGCACGGTCAGTCCTTCGGCAGTGGTGGTCGGTGCACTGCCGCAGGCCGTGACCAGTAAGGCCAAGGCGGCCAGCACGATCGCCTTACGCATTCTCAACCCCCTTGCCACGCACGGCTTGCAGGACACGGGCCCGCAGCGCGACGAACTCCGGCAGCGACTTGGTCGTCAGCTGGTCCCGGTCGGCCGGCAGGCCGACGTCGATGATCTGGCTGACCCCGGTCGGCCGCCCGTCCAACACCGCCACCCGGTCGGACATGTAGACCGACTCGTCGACGTCGTGGGTGACCAGGATCGCCGTCATGGCATAGCGTTGACGCAGTTCGAGGACCAGATCCTCCAGGTCGGACCGGGTTTGCGCGTCGACCGAGGCGAACGGCTCGTCCATCACCAGCACCTCGGGCTCGCACGCGATGGCCCGGGCGATGGCCACACGTTGTTGCATGCCACCGGAAAGCTGCCACGGATAATGGTCGGTGGCGTCGGCAAGGCCGACCGCGGTGAGTGCGGCCATGGCGATGGACCGCCGCTCGGCGCGGCCGATGTCCGGCCGGGCCCGCAGCGGGAGGGTGACGTTGCTCAGCACCTTCAGCCACGGGAACAGCGACCGCCCGTAGTCCTGGAAGATCAGGGCCAGCCGCTTCGGCGGCCCGCTGATCGCCTCCCCGTCGATGAGGATCCGGCCGCCGCTGGGGGTTTCCAGGCCGGAGATGCACTTGAGCAGGGTGGTCTTGCCGGCGCCGGAGTGCCCGACGATGGAGACGAACTCGTTCTCCCCGACGCTCAGGGTGACGTCGCCGAGCACCTGGTGCACGGCGCCGCCCACGGTGTAGTGCTTGGCCAGCCCATCGACGCTGATCTTCGGCCGGCGGCCCGGTCTGGTGGCGCGGTCCAGCACGCCGGCGGTCTCGCTCATGATTGGGCCTTCCTGTGCAGTCCCCGGTGCCAGGCCAGCACCCGGCGTTCGAACAGCTGGAAGAGCTTGGTCAGCGCGAACCCGAGGACGCCGATCAGCAGCAGACCCGACCACATCCCGGTGATGTCGAAGGTCCACTGGGCGTTCTCGATGAAGTAGCCGATGCCCGCGGAGGACACGATGATCTCGGAGATGATCACCAGGATGATGCTCTGGTTGAGCGCCACCCGCATGCCGGCGACGATCTGCGGGCCGGCGCTGGGCAGCACCACCCGCAGCAGCCGGTCACTCGGCCGCAGGTGGTAGCTCAGGCTGGTCTCCCGCGCGACCGGATCCACGCTGCCGACCGCGTCGCTGGTGTTGAGGATGATGGTCCACAGCGCCGAGAACATCACCACCGCGATCTTCATCGGCATGCCCACGCCGAGCAGCACGATCATGATCGGCACGGCCGCGCTGGACGGCAGGGCGCGGAAGAAGTCGAACAGCGGCGTCAGGAACTCGTTGACCCGGGGCAGCAGGCCCAGCGCCACGCCGACGGCGATGCCGACGAAAACCGACGCCGCGTAGCCCAGCGCGATCGCCGACAGCGTGGGCACCACGTCCGAGCCGACCCGGGCGAACAGCCAGGTCTGCTGGAACGAGGCCCAGATCTCCCGCAGCGGCGGGAAGTAGAAGGAGTGGACCCCGAGCTCACCCAGGAACCACCAGCCGGCCAGCAGGGCCACCGGCACCGCGAACTCCAGTGTCCGACGGATCGCCATCGCTCAGGCCTCCCGCCGGTTGCGCTGGCTGGGGTGCCAGAACAGCGCCGCCCGCTCGATCCGCCGGAACACCACGGAGATGGTCATGCCCAGCAGGGCGGCGGCCACGAAGTAGACAAAGGCCGAAGCGGGGTCGGCGCCGTTGGAGCCCCGGAGCAGAATCTGCTCCCCGATGCCCGGAGTGCTGGACAGAACTTCCGCGGCGATGCCGACCATGAGGCCGATCGTTGCCGAGATCCGCAGCCCGGTCGCCACAAACGCCCCCGCACTGGGCAGGTAGAGGAACAGCGCCCGCAGATGTCGGCCGAGGTGGTAGCTGTGGGCGGTTTCCTTGGCCACGTGGTCGACCTCGCGCACGCCGTAGATGGCGTGCATGAGCAGCGGCCAGGTGGCGGCGATCGCCACCAGCACGACCTTCATCGGCAACGTCGCGCCGAGCACGAGCACGGTCAGCGGCAGCAGCACGATCGACGGGATCGCCTGGAGGAACGAGATCGAGATCCGGGTGGCGACGTCCAGCGTGGTCGACA
Organism: Kutzneria sp. NPDC052558; assembly: GCF_044547355.1. Lineage (NCBI taxonomy): Bacteria > Bacillati > Actinomycetota > Actinomycetes > Pseudonocardiales > Pseudonocardiaceae > Kutzneria > Kutzneria sp. NPDC052558. The sequence goes on along the minus strand of NZ_JBIUAG010000026.1, from coordinate 123,913 downwards.
GGCCGATGAGCAGCCCGGCCGGCACCGCGATCACCGCCGCGACCAGCAGCCCCAGCGACCAGCCGGCCAGCGTCGCGCCGACCGACTGCCACAGCTGGGCGGTGGGCAGGTCCTGCGCGGCGGCGGCCAGAAATGCCGGCACGGTGGGGAAGACGTCGTTGTGGATCAGGAGCGCGGCGGCCTGCCAACAGCACAGGGCCAGCAGCACCAAGGTGAATCGGCGCAGGGCACGGCTGCGGGTCCACAGGCCCGGCCGGGTGACGGGTTCGGATGCGGCTGCCAGGTAAGAGGCTTCGTCGGTTCTTATCATGGTGCAGCGCCATTTCTCGATACGGATACCGGGGCTACGTGGTGCCGGTGTCCGCGCGCAGGCCGGCCTTCTCGATGGCCGCCACCGCGCACGCCTCGTCGCGATCGGGTCGGTCGCCGGTGACCCCGACGGCGCCGACGACCCGGCCGTCGCCGTCCCGGATCAGCACGCCGCCGACCGCGGGCACGAACCGCCCGTCGCTGATCTGGCCGAGTGCCGCGAAGAACGGCGGATTGGCCCGCGACCGCTCGCTCAGCACCCGGCCGCCCTGGCCCATGCCCAGGCAGGCCCAGGCCTTGGACATGGCCACCTGGGGCCGCATGATGCCGGATCCGTCGCCGCGTTTGAACGCCGTGAGGTGGCCGCCGGCGTCCAGCACGGCCACGGTCATCGGGCCGCAGCCCAGCTCGGCCGCCGCGGCCAGGGCGGCGTCGACGATGGTGGACGCCTCGGTGAGGGTGAGTGCGCTCATGGCTGCCTCAGCTCAGGGTGGCTTCGGCCTCGACGGCCGGGAAGTGCCGGTCCAGACCGGCTTCCTCGGCCGACTTCGGGGCCCGCTTCTCGGGGGACAGGCCGAACAGGCGGCAGGCGTTGCCGCCCAGGATGCTGCGCTTGGCCTTCTCGCTCAGGAACGGCAGGTCGTAGATCACGCTCGGGGTGTCGAAGTCCCAGTGCGGGTAGTCCGAGGTGTAGATCAGCGTGTTCTCGGCGTCGATCAGGTCGAAGGTGGCTTCCAGCATGTGCGCGTTGGTGCCGGTCTGCTCCATGGGCTGGGTGGAGAAGTGCATGTCCCGCATGTAGTCGCTGGGCAGCTTGGTCAGGCCGGGGCACTCCGAGGTGCGCATCAGGTACTCGTTGTCCAGGCGCTGCATCATGAACGGGATCCAGGCCACGCCCGACTCCAGCCACATGAGTTTGAGGCGGGGGAAGCGCTCGGGGATCGCGTTCACGATCATGTTGGTCAGGTGGATCATGTTGGTGACGGTGAAGCCCAGCGCGTGCGCGGAGATGAACTTGTTGAGCTGGGACAGGCTCTGGTCGTGCCAGTTGTAGCCGGCGTGGAAGGCCAGCGTCTTGCCGGTCTCCTGGATCGCCGCGTAGACCGGCGCGTACTCGTTGGCGTGCACCGGCCGGTAGCGCACGCTGGTGACCATGAAGCCGAGCACGCCCGGGGTGTCGGCGAACTCGTGCACGAACTTCAGGCTCTCGGCCGGATCGTTGAACGGCAGGTACACGAAGGTCTTGACCCGGTCGTCCTGGGGCAGCAGCTGGGTGGTCAGCCACTTCGTGTACGCCCGGGCCAGCGCCACCTCGACCTCGTGCGCCGGGTGCAGGGACAGGTGCAGCATCGGCGTCGGGAACATGACCGTGTAGTCGATGCTCATCATGTCCATCGCCCACAGCATCCGGGCCATGTCCGGGTGGTGGTCCTTGCGCGCCGCCGACTCGGCGGCGTCGGAGATCTGGTGGCCGCTGCGCAGGATCCGTCCGGCCACCTCCTGGTTGCCGATCTGGGACGAGGTGATCGTCGCGCCGCGGCCGGCCCGCCGGGTCATGGACAGCACCCAGTCCCGGATCTGGTCGTCCTCGATGAACGGCAGGATCTCGCCCCAGCGGCGGTCCTCGTAGTGGTGCGAGTCCACGTCCACGATGGGGAAGTCGTGGTAGGCCCGCTCGTCGGCCTGGCGGCGGGCGTTGGCCAGCAGGTTCTGGATCTGGACGTGGCCGCGGTCGTAGAGCTCACGCATTCGGGCCCCCGAGGTGGTGGTCGGTGGGGGCGTAGCCGCCCCAGCTCTGCCAGAGGGCGAGCTCGAAGACTTCCAGGTTGACCGCCGACAGCAGGGCGCTGGCCGCGCGGACCGCGTCGGTGGCGGTGATGTTGTGTCCATTGTGGAGGATCGGCCCGGCCGCGCCGTCGTCGGTCAGCCGGCTGTAGGCCGCGACGGCCCGTTCCATCAGCCGCTGGACCTCGGCCAGGGACACCTGCTCAGTCGGCGATGACATAGACCTGACCCTCCTCGATCTCGACCGGGTAGTCGCGCAGCCGCCGTCGCCGGTCGCCGCAGAACTCGCCGGTGCGCAGGTCGTACTCCCAGCCGTGCCAGGGACAGACCAGGTGCGGCTCGGACTCGTCGTGCATCTCCCCGGTGATCCGGCCGTCGGGCGTGGTGATCGCCCGCAGCCGGGGGAAGTAGCGGCCCTCGCAGACCGGGCCGCCCTGGTGCAGGCAGTTGTTGTCGTAGGCCCGGAACTCGTCGTCGACGCGGAACACGCCGATGACCCGGGCGCCGTGCCGGACCAGCCGGCGGTCGCCGTCGGCGAACTCGCCGACGGCGCCGACGAGGATTCGGGTGGTGGTGTGGGGCCGTGCCATGGGCTCGCCTTTCGACGCTGACCGGACGGATCCCGGCGGCGCCGGGCGCGGTCGCGGGCGAAAGGCCTGCGCTGATCGGCACCCTCGCCGCTCGTGTGTCGCTGAGCAGACTGCGCGTTCATCTGACGACCTGTCAAGGCCTCGAACCCGTGACTGTCGATAGCGTCAGGAAGTCCTATTCCGCTTCGAAATACGCTATAATAGCTGGTTGGAGGCCTTGCTCTGACCGTCTGGTGGTCGGCCGGGGCAAGGCCGCCCCGATCCCCGGATGTCGTTGAACGAACATAATGTTCGTATGATGAATCGCGAGTAGGATGGTCGCATCCGGGAGAGAGGTCGGCACAGTGAGCATCAGGAGCGAGTCCGCCGAGGTCGCCGAGGTCGGCGCGGGCACCGACATCCGGGCGGTCAACCGGGTCGCGCAGATCCTCGGGCTGTTCCGGCCGACGCAGCCGAAGCTGACCCCGGCCGCGGTCGCGGCCCAGCTGTCGCTGAACCGCACCACGGCCTACCGCTACTGCATGTCGCTGGCCGCCGCGAACCTGTTGGAGCGCACGGAGAGCGGCGAGTTCACGCCGGGCGCGATCCTGCTGGAGCTGGGCGCGTTCGCGCTGAGCCGGCGGGACGTGCTGGCGATCGCGCCCCGGCACATGAAGACCCTGTCCGCCTCGACCGGGGCCACCGCGGTGCTGAGCCTGTGGGGCACCACCGGCCCGGTGGTGTCGGCGGTCGAGGAGGAGACGCAGCGGGACGTGATCGTGACGGTCCGGGTCGGCACGCACCTGTCCATCGAGACCGCCCAGGCCAGCGTTTTCCTTGCCTACCACCCCGATCAGCTCTACCTCGACCGATTGCAGGCCAACCTGCCCGACCGCGACCGGGAGCGGCTGGCCGCCCGTGCGGCGGCCACCCGGGAGGCCGGGCACGCCGCGCACATCAACCCCCGGGGCATCGCCATTCTCGCCGCCCCGATCTTCGACGCGCACGGGCTGTGCGCGGCCCTGGCCGTGATGTCCACCCGTGAGGTGCTGTCGACCGAGCCGACCTCCAGCGAGCTGCGGGCCCTGCTCGGCGCGGCCGCCGAGATCACCGCGGAACTGGGCGGCGCGGCGCCGTCGGCCTGACCTCAGCCCGGGGCCCGGGTCTCGGCGACGAGTCCGGTGGCGGTCTCGGCCAGCATGGACAAGTCGTTGCCCGCCACCACGAAGTCGAAGCCGCGATCGTAGGCCCGGCGGGCGGCCTGGGGATTGCTGCCGACGGCCCAACCGATCGGCGCGTCCAGGGCGTGCGCGGCATCGCGGGCCTTCTCGCACAGGGCAGCGAGTTCCAGGCTGCCGGCGGCCAGGCCGGTCTCCAGCGCCAGGTCGGCCGCGCCCACGAACGCCCCGTCGATCCCCGGCACGGCAAGGATTTCCGACACGTTGTCGATCGCAAGGGCGCTTTCCAGCTGGGCGATGCACAGCACGTCCTCGTTGCCCACGCGCAGATACTCCGCCCGGGGGAGCAGGCCCCACCGTGCGGCCCGGCTGGTGCCGCCCGAGCCGCGGGCGCCCGTGGGCGGAAACCGGGTGGCGGCCGCGACCTTTCGGGCCTGCTCGACCGTGTCGACGTGGGGCGCGAGAATGCCGGCGGCCCCGGCGTCGAGCACCCGCTGGATCGTCGACCCGCCGTGGTCGGGCACGCGGACCAGGGGAGCGATGTCGTTGGCCAGCGCGGTGACGATCTGGGTGTAGACGTCCGGCAGGGACAGCGGCGCGTGCTCCATGTCGATGACCACGAAGTCGAAGCCGGCGTAGGCCATGATCTCGACCGACTCCAGCGCGCCGAGCTTGACCCAGGTGCCCAGTTTGCCCGTCTCCGGCGTGCCGTTCCGGCGCAGGTTCAACCGCATCGGGGATCCTCTCTGTCTCATGTGGACACAACGGTGGCGCCGGTGGCGCGCCGGATCTCGTCCACCGTCACCCCGGGCGCGGTCTCGACCAGCCGGAACCGGTCGCCGGCCGGGTCGAGCACACCGAGCTCGGTGATCACGCGATGGACCACGCCCGGCGCGGTCAACGGCAGCGTGCAGCGGTCGAGCAGCTTGGGCGCGCCGTGCTTGTCGGTGTGCGTGCACAGGACCACGACCCGGGCCGCGCCGGCGGCGAGGTCCATCGCGCCGCCCATGCCCCGGACGAGCGCGCCCGGCACCGTCCAGTTGGCCAGGTCGCCGTTGCCGGCCACCTGCATGGCGCCGAGCACGGCGACGTCGATCCGGCCCGAGCGGATCATCGCGAACGACGTGGCCGAGTCGAAGCAGGCGGCCCCGGCGGTGGCGGTGATCGTCTCCTTGCCCGCGTTGACCAGGTCCGGATCCTCCTGTCCGGGCAGCGGGTACGGCCCGACGCCGAGGATCCCGTTTTCGCTGTGCAGCACGGTTTCGCGCGCGGGCGGGAGGAAACCGGCCACCAGCGTCGGCAAGCCGATGCCCAGGTTCACGTAGCCGCGCGAGGGGAGCTCTGCGACTGCGCGCCGGGCGATGTCCTCACGCGTCCACGGCATCGCCCACCGCCCTGGTGACCACCGCTTCGAACGGCTTGTCCGGCCGGGTGGTCGAGACGACGCGATGCACGTACGCGGCAGGGGTGTGCACGGCGTCGGGATCCAGCTCGTCCAGCATGCGCTCGACCTCGGCGATGGTCACGGCGGCGCACATCGCCGCGCAGGGATTGAAGTTCCGGGCGGTCAGCCGATACGCGAGGTTGCCGGCGCGGTCGCCTTGGTGGGCATGCACGAGGCCGAAGTCGGCCTTGATGGCGTACTCCAGGACGTGCGGGCGACCGTCGATGGTCCGGACCTCCTTGGGCGCGGTGACCTCCACCGGCACGCCGTCCGGCCCGTAGCGGCGGGGAAGTCCACCGTCGGCCACCGGTGTGCCGGCCCCGGTCGGGGTGTAGAAGGCGCCGATTCCGGCGCCGCCAGCGCGCATGCGTTCGGCCAGAGTGCCTTGGGGGACAAGGTCTATCTCGACGCTGCCGGCGAGGACCTGGCGGGCGAACTCGCGGTTGCGGCCGATGTAGGAGCAGGTGACCTTGCGCAGGCGGCCGGCCTCCAGCAGCCGGCCCAGCCCGAGACCGTCGATCCCGCAGTTGTTGGCCACCACGTGCAGGTCGCGGGAACCGTTGTCCAGCAACGCGTCCAGCAGTTCCAGCGGCGTGCCGCAGATGCCGAACCCGCCGACGGCCAGCACGGCCCCGTCGGGGATGTCCGCGACTGCGTCGGCGGCGCTGCGCGAGTAGTCGTGAGTCGGCATGACGTTCATCCTATGAACTGAGAGTTCACGATACGCATCGGCAGGTCAGCATACGCGCGGAGATTTCCCGGCAACAGGGGGCAGAGTCTACCGCTTTCGACAGGTAACGATGCCTTGACAGGTCGTCTGGTGAACATCCAGTCTGCTCTGTGATACGTCACTGCACGCAAGGGGGCGTTCAGATGCCGGAACACGACGTGGTGGCCGTGCTCGACGGCCTCGTCGACCTGCACTGCCACTCCGGGCCGAATCCGTTTCCCCGCGAGTTCGACCACGTGGAGGGCGCGCGCGACGGGTCCCGGCTCAACATGGCGGCGATGCTGGTGAAGTCCCACCACCACAACACCGTGATGGACCTGCTGTCGATGAAGGACCAACTGGCCGACGTGAAGACCAGGGTGTTCGGCGGTATCGCGCTCAACTCCCAGGTCGGCGGGCTCAACCCGTACGCGGTGGCGATGAGCCTGCGGATGGGCGGCCGGGCCGTGTGGTTCCCGACCTTCTCCTCCCGGCGGCACGTCGAGGCCCACCCGGAGGGCGGCGGGTTCCCGACCGCCAGCTTCGACCTGCCCTCGGGCATCGTCGAGGTCCGGGGCGAGGACGGCAGGCTGCGCGACGAGGTGCACGAGATCCTCGACCTGATCGTGGAGAACGATGTGCTGCTGTCGGCCGGGCACATGGCCCCGGACGAGATCGAGGACGTGTTCACGCTCGGCCGGGCCCGCGGCGTGCGGCGGTTCGTGATCAGCCACCCCAACTTCGTCATCGACGCCGACCCGGCCCGCTGCCGCACGTTCGTCGAGCTCGGAGCGTTCGTGGAGCACGAGGTCGGCCAGTACGACCCGTACGGCAACAAGAAATGGGACCCGGCGCTGCTGCTGGAGTGGATCCGGGCGATCGGGCCCGAGCACACCGTGCTGGCCTCCGACCTGGGGCAGCTCGGCCGGCCGATGCCGGTCGACGCGTTCACCCGGGTCGGGGCGCTGCTGCTGGAGCTCGGGCTGCCCGAGGCCGACCTGCGCCAGATGACGGTGACCAACCCGTCGTTCCTCATCGGCCTGGACTGACTACCGGAGGAAGCCGTGTACGACGCGAAGGACCCCCGTTCCACCCTGCCCACTTCTCAGGTCTCCGGCAGCTCTGAGGCGATCGCCGAGCCCGAGGTGTTCGACTTCTCCGTGCTGGTCCCGGACGAGGAGAGCGGTCTGGGCTCCCAGTCGTGGATCGTGCGGTCGCAGAACACGATCCTGGCCTACACCACGGCTCTGGCCGGCGACGTCTTCCGCACCGAGCAGGAGGAGGAGTACGTCGTCGTCCTGCCGCACGACACGTCGGTGGTCGAGGTCGAGGCCGGCGGCAAGAGCGAACGGGTCGCGGGCAAGGCAGTGGTGATCGTGCCACCCGGGCGCAGCTGCGTGTCGACGCCGGCCGACACCGACTTCGTGCGGCTGTTCCCGCCGACGGCCGGCATCGCCGCCCGCGCCCGCAACGCCCGGTCCTATGTGGATCCCCATCCGCGGGTGACGCTGCTGGAGAACTGGCCCGAGCCCCCGGATGGCTACCGGCTGCGGGTCTACCGCGGCATCGCCGACATCGAACGGGATCCCGCGCGGTTCGGGCGGCTCTTCCGCAACCGGGCCACGATGGTGAACTTCCTCTACCACTACGACGGGCCGCGGGACACCACCGCCCTGTCGCCGCACGACCACCCGGACTTCGAGCAGATCTCGCTGGCCGTGGAGGGAGAGTTCATCCACCACCTGCGCACGCCGATGGGCAAGGACAAGGCGTCGTGGCGGCCGGACCAGCACGTGCTGGTCGGATCGCCGTCGGTGGTGGTGATCCCGCCGCCGGTCCTGCACACCAGCGAGGCCTGCGGCCTGCGCCGCAACCAGCTGCTGGACATCTTCTCCCCGCCCCGCAAGGATTTCTCGGACAAGGGTTGGGTCATCAACGCCGCCGAGTACCCCCAACCGTGAGGGTGCACTTCGCCGAGCTGCGAGACCACTGCGCCGGATTGCTGGCGGGGGCCGGGATTTCGGCTCCGGCCGCGCACACGGCGGCAGGGCTGGTGCTCGACGCCGACCTTCGGGGGCTGCGGTCCCATGGGGTGGCGATGCTACCGTCCTATTTGGACGGATTGAAGGCGGGTGGCATTTCGTGCTTGGTCGAGCCTTCGGTGGTGGCCGACACGGGTGCGTTGGTGATTCTGGACGGGCGGAACGGGCTCGGGCATCTCACCAGCGCTTATGCGGTCAAGCAGGCGGCCATCCGCGCGCGTCGGACCGGGATCGCCGCCGTCGGCGTGCGGAATGCCGGGCATTTCGGGGCTGCCAGCACGTGGTCGGTCCGGTTGGCCGAGGCCGGGCTGGTGGGGATCGTGCTGGCCAACAGCACTCCGGTCATGGCCGCGCCCGGTGGGTGTCGGGCGGTTGTCGGCACCAACCCCATTTCAATTGCCGCCGCCGACTCGACCGGTCGTGCCGTTGTCGCCGATCTCGCCTCGAGCGTCGGGTCCGTGGCCAAGATCCGCTCCGCGTTGCGGGACGGCGCTGCGGTGCCCGATGGGTGGGCGCTCGATGATTCCGGGGTGGAGACAACGGATCCGGCTCGCGCGTTGGCCGGCACCCTGATGCCTATCGGCGGCGCCAAGGGATTCGCCCTCGCGTTGATGATCGACGTTCTGACCGGCGTGCTGACGGGTGGCGGTTTCGGGTCCGACGTCAGCAGCTTCGTTCGACGCCCCGCTGCGCCGAACAACTGTGCCCACCTGTTCATCGCGGTGGCGTCCACCGTCGCGGCGGGTGTCGACGCCTTGATCGAGCAGGTCGTGGCGTCGGGCGAGGATGTTCGGGCGCCCGGCCAGTGGCGTTCGGACCTGGCGGCCGCGCAGCGCCGGACGGGGCTGGAGGTCAGCGAGGATGTGTTGAGGAGGCTGGGTTTTGCCGGGGAGGTGTGGTGAGCGTGCTCGACCTGCACAGCCATGTGGTGCCGGCGGCGACGCCGTTCTCCGCACGGCTGCGGAAATCCGACGCGCGATGGGCCCGGCTGGAGCCCGGCGGCGAGGTGATCGTGTCGGGGCGGTTGTTCCGGCGGGTGCGGCAGGTGGCGTGGGACCTGGCCGAGCGGCGAGAACAGTTGACCAAGGCTGGGGTCTCGGGCCAACTGTTGTCGGCGATGCCGGAGCTGTTCGCGTTGTGGGCCCCGCCGCCGGACGCGCTGGAATACGTACGCGCGTTCAATGTCTGGTTGGCGGCGACGGTCGCCAACCACGGCGGGTTCTTCGTGGGCTTGGGGCTGGTGCCGGCGCAGGAGCCGGTGGTGGCGGCCGCCGTGTTGTCCGAGGTCGCCGAACTGGGACTGGCCGGGGTCGAGATCCCGGCCGTGCCCATGGAAAGTCCACAGTGGATAGACTTCTTCGCCGAGGCCGAACGGTTGCGGCTGCTGGTGTTCGTGCACGCCGTCGGCGGCGCGGAGATCGCGTCGTTCAGCGATCCAGGCCTGGCCAACGGGGTACTGTTCCCCAACAGCATCGGCCGAGCGATCGGCGGCTTGATCGCCAACGGCGTGCTGGCCCGGTTCCCCCGGCTCCAGGTTTTGGCCAGTCACGGGGGAGGATCCCTGGTGACGATGCTGCCGCGGATGGAATACTTCCGCGAGCGGTCCTCGGCGGCGCAGGAGTTGTTGGCTGAGTCCGTTTCCGACTATGCGCGCCGGGTGTGGTTCGATCCGCTGGTGTTCGACGCCGGGTTGCTCCAGGCGCTGGCCGCGGTGGTCGGGGAGGATCGGATCGTGTTGGGGACGGACTATCCGTTCATGGAGCGGCCGCTCGCATTTCTCGATCAGGTCCCGGAGTCTCTGGCGGCGGCTGTTCGGCAGGAGAACGGGGCGCGGCTGCTGGCGGGATTGCGGCAGTAGGGCGCCGGGCTGTCGCTGCTGCTGCTGTTCTTTGCTGGGGCAGGTCTTCTCTCTCTCGGGCACTACTGCTCTGGCCCGCCAAGGGTGGCTGTCGCGGGTCGGGTGGGGGGTGGGGGCCGTGGCGCGGCGTGAGGTGGGTGGGTGGGTGGTGTGGTTTACAGAGGGCTTGGGACGTGGGAGGGGTCTGGCTTTTGTGGTGTGGTTGCCGTTTGAGGGGGGTGGGTGGGGTTCGTCGGGTGGGTTGTCGCGGATTGGGTGGGTGGATGGGGTCCGTGGCGCGGTGTGAGGTGGGTGGGTGGTGTGGTTTACAGAGGGCTTGGGACGTGGGAGGGGTCTGGCTTTCGTGGTGTGCTTGCCGTTTGGCAGGGTGGGCGAGTTTTTGGGGATGGAAAGCGCTTTCCTGAAGGGTTCTTCAGGTGGGGAACGAAGAGGTAACCGTTGGCTGGCAAAGGGAATTGGGTGGTGAATTGTGGTAAGATGAGGGTATGTCAGTGAACCTGGATATGCCGGTCGACGCCGAATGGTGGCGACTGGGTGACGGGGCGCTGGGCGAGATCGGTGTGCTGATCGAGGAGCGACGCAAGAACGACTACCTGCGGGAGATCGCGGTGGTGCGGGAACAATGGAACCGCACCAGCCGGACCAAGGATGACCGCAAGGCGCTGGTCGCGTCGCTGACCGTGGCGTGGAAGATCACTCGGGGCGAGGCCCGGGACCTAGTGCGGTTCGCCGAACTGTTCGGGCGCGACGCGGTTCGGGACGTGGCGAATGTGGCGGTGCTGAGCAAGCAGCACCTGAACATCATCGACACCACTCTGAGCGCGGCGCCGGAGGCGGATCGCGACGATGTCGAGGCGGCGTTGGTGGAGAACGCGCCGCAGTTCGACACCGTGGACTTCAGCGACATCGCCAAGCGGATCCTGCTGCTGCTTGACCAGGACGGCAAAGCCCCCGACGACCCGGAGTTGGCCCGGCCCACGCGGGAGCTCTACATCACCCGCCGACCCGACGGGTCCTTCGACATCCGGGGCCACCTGGACCTGGAGACCGGGGCGATGCTGGAAGCGGCCATCGCGTCGAAGTCCAAGCCCACCTCGGCCAACGACACCCGCACCACCCCTCAGCGCCAAGGCGACGCCTTCGCCGAGATCGTCGACATCGCCCTGGGCAGCGACCAACTGCCCGACGAGGGTGGCGAGAAGCCGCACCTGAACCTGACGATGTCCTTCAAGGACTTCCAGGAGCAGAAGGGCACCGCCAATGTGGAGAACCTGGGGCCGCTCAACGCCGCCTCGGTACGACGGATCGCGTGCGACAGCAAGATCCTGCGGGTGGTGCTGGGGGCCAAGTCCGAAGTCCTGGACATCGGGCGAACATCACGGACAATCCCCAACGCGATACGGAAAGCGCTGATCATCCGAGACGGCGGGTGCGCGTTCCCGGGATGTGGAAGGAAACCCCGGCAATGCCAGGCGCATCACGTGGTCCACTGGGCTGACGGGGGGCCGACCAGCCTGGACAATCTGGTGTTGCTGTGCAGCGCCTGTCACAGGCTGATTCATCATAGCGGGTGGGAGGTGAAGATCAGCAACGGGCTGCCGGAGTTCACGGTTGGGGGCGACGGACGTGGGGCTTCCGCTTGAAGAGCTACGTCGTGACGGCCCTGTGGAAGGCGAACAGCCGGCGTTCGCGGCGGGTCACGTGCTGCATCACGGCGGCCCGCCGGTCGGTGGTTGTGGCCTCGCGGTACTCCAGGGTGGTGAACAGGGTGAGGTCGGAGATCTCGTGCAGGGCCAGCAAAGCGGGGCCGGCGCCGGAAGTGAGGCGGTAGCGGCGGGTGCGGAACCAGCCGGGAATGCGGTGCAGGAGAGGGATGTGCTCGGTGCGATACCAGTCGTCCAGCGCACCTTCGTCAGTGGTGGTCAGGCCTACCGACACCACGATGGAAGGGGCTGGGGTTGGGTGCCCTGGTCGTCGACCAGGTCGTAGACGCGGCGGTCGAGGGTGGCGAGGCGGTCAACGATGGCCTGCTCTCGGGGGCTGCGATGGCGGAGACGTTGGTAGGCGGGGCTTGTCAAGGCTGCGGTGTCCAGCTCGTAGTAGGCGAGCCACGGAGGGCGGTCGCCGTCGATGGCGCGGTAGCGGTAGCCGGCGCGGATGCCGGGCACCTGGAGACGGGCGGGGGCGTGGTCGTTGTCGTACCAGTCATGGAACTCCGGTTCGGGGACCGGGCCGGGATCGGCCAGCACATACAGCAGACCCTCGCTCATGGCTTGCCGATCTCCAAGGCCACCAGGAACCGCGACACCATGTTGTAGGCGGCCACGGTGCCCGTGAGCTCGACGATCTGCTGGTCGGTGAAGTGGGAGCCGAGCGCCGCGAAAACCTCGGACGAGACGGTGACCTGCTCGGTCATCGCGTCGGCGTACGCCAGGGCGGCCCGTTGCCGATCGTCCAGTTCGGACAGGTCGCCGCCCCGGCGCAGGGCCGCCAGCTGGCCAACGGACACTCCGGCCTTGCGGGCCGCCGGCTCGTGGGCCTGCCACTCGTAGTCGGCGCCGTTCAGCTCGGCGATACGTAGCACGACCAGCTCCCGCACATCCGGCGGCAGCGTCGAAGATCCCCGCACCGCGCCCAGCAGGCTGTTCCAGCCGTCGGCGAATGCCGGGCTGTGCAACAACATGTCGTCCAGCGGCGTCAGGTCACCGCCGCGCCGCTGACGGATGCGGTCCGCGACTTCGCCCTCGCCGTTCGCCGGCTCGATCCTGGCCACCGGTCCATTATCTACCGCCCGTAGTGGCCGACATAGTCATAGTTGCTGTTCAATCCCTGAGCATTCGTCACGGGCTTGAGGGCGTCGGTGGGCGGCACGGTGACGGTGGTGCCGCCGATGCCGGCCGGGACAGAGCCGGGGGCGGCGCCGTGTTCGACCCAGGCCAGCAACGGGGTCATGAAGTCGACGGCCGTGTACGAGGAGCCGTCGGGGGCGAACAGGCAGTGATAGGTGGACGGAAGCATGTAGAGGCGGGAGAAGGCGGAGCTGGCGGTGATGCGCTCCACGGCGGCGTAATAGTCCAATGTGGAGAAAGGCGGAATCGACTGGTCGGCCCAGCCGTGCCACAGGATGAGCTTGCCGCCATGGGCCTGGAAGGCCCGAAGGTCGGGGTCGTTGGCGTTGTAGGTGCTGCGTCCGACCCGGTCGAGGGCCGCGAACTCGGCGTCGGTGAAGGGGATGTCGGCGAGCGTGAAGGTGGCCGGCGGGCTCGGGGAGAAGGCCATGTGCTTGAAGTAGTCGAGGGCGATGGTGGCGGCGAGTGTGTCGCCGGGGGCGGCGGCGTCGGCGGCGGGTTGGACCATCTCGCCGAGCCAGGCCAGTTCGGATCCGTACGGTTCGCCGCCGTTGAAGAGGTTGCGGCCGTGTTCGTCGGTGGGGCCGCGATAGAACGCCCGCACGGCGGTGATTTGGGCGTCGGTGAGGCAGTTGGCGGTGGCGGCGCCGGTGGGGCAGCGTAGGGATGCGGGGTCGAAACCGCACTGGCGAGGGTCGCCGCCGCACTGGGCGGTCACGGCCTGGTGCAGGGCCGGGAGCTTCTCGGCGGTGAGGATCTGGTGGCCGTTGCGGTCGGTGTTGCTACGGGCCAGCCACGCCTGGAACAGGGCCAGCGGAGCCTCGTTGCCGGCCGGCGCACCGGCGATGATGCCGTCGAAATCGGCGGGGTAGCGCTGGGCCTCGACCAGGGCCTCGCGGCCGCCGGTGGAACAGCCGTCGTAGTAGGAATAGGTTGGCGGGCGGCCGTAGTAGCGGGTGATCAGGACCTTGGCGGTGACGGCCAGGCTGTGCTCCGAGGTGCGGCCGAAGACCTGGCGGGCCGCCGGATCCGTGGCCCAGTCCGGATCCGAGGAGCTGTGCCCCTCGTCGTCGGCGGCCACGACCAGCGACCCGTCCCATTCCTGTTGGCAGGACAGGCCGGAGATGGTCAGGGGCGGGCTCATCGCCGGCACCGCGCCGCAGAACCCGCTGCACCCCTCCTGTAGGTAGCGCCCCTGCCAGCCGGTGACCGGAAGCTTGACCTCGAAGTGCTCCTGCGGCGCGATGACGCCCTGCACGTCGCAATAGTCCTTGTGCAGCACCGAATCCGTCACGACCTGGGCCGAGGTCACGGGGGCATGCCCGGCCAGCGAACCACAATCCACCACGGCCGCATGGGCCTGTGCGGGCGCTACCGGCACGAGGGCGGCCAGCAGCGCTACGGCGAGCAGTGTCATTCTCACGCCCGCCAGCCTGGGCCGTGACCGCCCGCCGCCACATCAACCGGTTGACGGATGCCGGGCTCGGTCGATCAGCTCGCCATGGCCGGTCGTGGCACGCCGAACCAGGCCTGCAACGCGGCTTCCAGGTCGCCGTCGATCCAGGCCACATAGCCGTCGGGGCGGACCAGCAGAGCCTCGGGGCGGCCGGGCTCGGCGGCGGTGGCGGTGACGACGCGGACCCGGCCGCCGGCGGCGTCGAGCAGCTCCGGGGTCCGGCGGCCGCCGGTGAGGTCGAGCAGGAAGCCTTGGCCGGCGTGCAAAAGGCGCATCGCCCCGACCTCGGCGCCGTCGACGAGCAGGGGCCAGTCGGGCAGGCGGGTGCCCAGCAGGGAATGCTCGCCGCCGCCGGGCATGGGGTAGCGCACGTCCAGGCCGGTGATCATCTCGGAGATGAACTTGTTGACCTCGCGGAAGGCCAGCAGCTCGGCGAACAGGTCGCGCAGCGGGTCGACGGAGGGGCTGGGGTTCATCAGGGCCAGCTGGGCCTGGGTGTTGTGGCAGACCCGCTTGGCCACGGGGTGCCGCTCGGCGTGGTAAGTGTCCAACAAGGACGGTGACGCCTCGCCGCGGATGACGGCGGCCAGCTTCCACCCGAGGTTGACGGCGTCCTGCACACCGGTGTTGAGGCCCTGGCCGCCAGCCGGGAAGTGCACGTGGGCGGCGTCGCCGGCCAGGAACACCCGCCCGGAGCGGTAGTTCGCCGCCTGCCGGGTGGCGTTGCCGAACCGGGACAGCCAGTACGTCTCGCCGACCTCGATGTCCAGGCCGGTGACCCGACGGGTGGTGTCGATCAGCTCCTGCAAGGTCACCGGATCGTCGCGATGGGCCGTGGGCGGCACGAACTCGGCGGCGACGATGCGGTAGCGGTCGCCGCCCAGCGGCACGGTGCCGAACACGCCGCCGGAGCAGCGGCTCAGGTGTGGGCCGGTGGGCGTCTGATCGAGCTGCACGTCGCCGAGCACGGCGTTGAGGGTGGAGGAGTTGCCGGGGAACTCGATGCCGGCGAGCTTGCGGACCCGGCTGCTGCCGCCGTCGCAGCCGACCACGTAGTCGGCGGCGAGCTCGTACTCGCCGGCGGGACCGGCGACGGTCAGCCGCACGCCGCCGGAATCCTGGTCCAGGCCAAGCAACTCGTGCCCACGGCGAAGATCAGAGCCGAGCTCGACGGCCCGCTCCTCCAGCAGCGCCTCGGTTCGCGACTGGGGCACCATCAGGGCGTAGGTGTGCCGGCCGTCGAGCTGATCCAGTTCGAGCAGCCGCATGCCGGCGAAGTGCCCCTTGGGCCACACCGGCGCGCCCTCGCTGAACCGGTCGAGCAGGCCCCGCTGGTCGAGCACCTCGACGGTCCGCGAGTGCAGGCCCAGGGCCCGGGACTGGCCGGTGGCCTGGGAAAGGCGTTCCAGCACGATCGGCCGCACCCCGGCCAGGCCCAGTTCACAGGCCAGCATCAGGCCGACGGGACCGGCCCCCACCACGACGACTGTGCGCATGCCTCTAACCGTCGTCCAGCGACCTGATTCCCGTCAAAGCGGGGTGACCTGGGCTTTCAGTGTTCAGTCAGCGGCCTTGTAGGCCCTGAGGAACACCTGCACCCCGCTGGTCACGATCTCCTCGACCCGACGGGCCGGCACGTCGACCGCGCCGAACAGGGACATGGTCTGCACCTCGCCGATCAGCAGGGAGGTGAGCTGGTTGGCGGCGCGCTCGGGGTCGGGCACGGCCAGCACGCCCCGGGCGGCCAGCCGGGTGAGGTGGGCGGTGAGCTTGGGCTGGGCCAGCCCGGGGCCGGCGTTCTGCCACGCGGCCAGCAGCTGGGGGTAGCGGGTGGCCTCGCCGACGATCAGCCGCCGCAGCGCGGCCAGGTCCTCGCGGGCCAGCAGCGCCGTCCACTCCCGGCCCAGTCGCACCAGCCCGGCGGCGAGGTCGGCCTCGTCCAGCAGGATCTCGTCCAGCACGGCCAGGAACTGCTCGGCGACCGGCAGCAGCATGGCGTCGATCACCGAGAGGAACAGGTTCTCCTTGTCCCGGTAGTAGTTGTAGATCGTCTGCTTGGACACGCCGGCCTCGGCCGCGATCACGTCCACACTCGCGCCCACGAAGCCTTCGCGGACGAACACCTGGGCCGCCGCCCGCACCACGGACTGCCGCTTGGCCGGCAAGGTCTCGACTGACATGTGCACCAGTGTCCCCTTGTTCAGTTTGGACTCACTAGTCTATGGTTATTGGACTAGACCGTCTAGTCCATGGAGTGGGTATGGTCAGCACACCGACCGCACCCCGGCGGCTCGACCCGGCCCTGCTCAAGCTGGCCGGCGTCGTCGTGCTCGGGGCGCTGATGTCCTCCCTGGACACCACTGTGGTCAACGTCGGCGTGGACACGCTGGCGCAGCAGCTGCACGCGTCGCTGCCGGCGGTGCAGTGGGTGAGCACCAGCTACCTGCTCGCGCTGGCGGTGGTGATCCCGCTGTCCGGCTGGGCGGTGGACCGGTGGGGCGCCAAGCGGGTCTGGATGGGGGCGCTGACCCTGTTCCTGATCGGCTCGGCGTTATGCGGCCTGGCCACGAACATCGGCGAGTTGATAACGTTCAGGGCGTTACAAGGCCTGGGCGGCGGCCTGCTGATGCCCGTGCTCCAGACGATCCTGGCCCGCGCGGCCGGCCCGCAGCTGATCGGCCGGCTGATGAGCGTGGTCACGCTGCCGGTGATGCTCTCCCCGGTCTTCGGCCCGGTGCTGGCCGGCTTCCTGATCGACACGCTGGGCTGGCAGTGGATCTTCTACGTCAACGTGCCGATCGGCCTGGTCGCCCTGGCGCTGGCGGCGCTGCGGCTGCCGGCCGGCGAGCCCAAGGCGGGGGAGCGGCTGGACTGGGTCAGCATGGCGCTGCTCTCGCCCGGCCTGGCCGCCCTGGTCTACGGGCTGATCGTGGTCGGCGACGGCGGCGACCCGCTCGGCCTGGCCTGGCTGGCCGGCGGCCTGGTGCTGACCGGCCTGTTCTGCCGGCACGTGCTGACCACCAAACACAAGCCCCTGCTGGACCTTCGCCTGTTCGGCACGCGCGGCTTCTCCGTCTCGGCCGTCGGCACCTTCCTGCTGGGCGCGGGCCTGTTCGGCGCGATGTTCGTGATCCCGCTCTACTACCAGCTCGGCCAGGGGCAGACCGCGTTGCAGGCCGGCCTGATGCTGCTGCCCCAAGGCGTCGGCGTCGCCCTGGTCTCACCCTTCACCGGCCGGCTCACCGACCGGTTCGGCGTGCGGGGCGTGGTCGCTGTCGGCGTGCTCGCCATCGTCGCCGGCACGGTCCCGTTCACGTTGCTCGGCGCACATCCGAACACCGCGCTGCTCGTCGGTTCCCTGGTGGTGCGCGGCCTCGGCCTCGGGGCCACCATGATGCCGACCATGGCCGCCGCGTATCTGGTGGTGGGCAAGGAAAGCGTGCCCCGCGCGGCCACGCTGCTGACCATCTGCCAACGCGTCGGCGGCTCGCTGGCCACCGCGATCCTGGCCGTGGTGCTGCACATCCGCCTCGCCGCCGCCCCCGCCCCGGTGGCGTTCAGCCAGACCTTCCTGTGCGCCTTGGTGATCGCCCTGTTCGCCCTGGCGCCGGCCCTGATGCTTCCCCGCAGAACCTCGTAAGGAGACAACACCCGTGGCACACCTTCTGCACATCGACACCTCCTCCCGGCAGGAGGGGTCGGTCAGCCGCGAGCTGACGCGTGCCTTCGCCGACGCGTGGACCGCGGCCCATCCCGACGGCACCGTGACCTACCGGGACCTGGCGGTCAACCCGGTGCCCTACCCGGACATGCCCGACCTGGGCACCTCCACGCTGCCGGCCGGCCAGCGCCCCGAGCACCTGGCCGACAGCTTCGCGATCACCGACACGCTGATCGAGGAGCTGGAGGCGGCCGACACCTACGTCATCGGCGCGCCGATGTACAACTTCATGGTCTCGGCCAGCCTCAAGGCGTGGGTGGACCGGATCGTGCTGCCCGGCCGCACCTTCGACACCGAGACCCGCGCGGGCAAGCTGGTCGACAAGGACGTCACGATCATCACCTCCCGCGGCGGCTCCTACGCCCCGGGCACGCCGCGGGCCGGCTTCGACTTCCAGGAGCCGTGGCTGCGCGCCGCGCTGGGCCAGGTCGGCCTGAACGACATCCGCTTCATCCACGCCGAGATGACGCTGGCCAAGGTCATGCCCAAACTGGCCCAGTTCATCCCGCTGGCCGAGGAGAGCTACGACAAGGCGCTGGCCACCATTCAGTCCCTTTTCTGAGCAAATATCCGATTCGTCCCCCTAATCGAAGCGCCCTCACCCCTCACCCCGGGCGCTTCCCGGGTTCCCGCCCGGCCCCCGTCGGGCGGGAACCCGGCCTTGTCTTCAGAGGTCCCTCAGGTGTCTTTGAGCGCCGATCCGCACCCTCGATCCGGTAAACGGGAACGAGGGCAAGGGGCGCCTGATGGGCAACACCGACACGGCTGCGATCGTCCGCCTCACGATGGCGTACACGCAGTCGAAGATCCTGCACAGCGCGGTCGAGGTCGGCCTGTTCGAGCTGCTGGCCGAGGGACCGGCCACCGCCACCGAGATCCGTGACCGGCTGGATCTGCACCCCCGGCTGCTGCGTGACTTCCTCAACGCGCTGGTGGCGCTCGGCCTGCTGGAACGCGAGGACGGGCACTTCCGCAACTCGCCGGCCGCGGCCGAGGTGCTGGTGCCGGGCGGGCCGGTCTACCTCGGCGCGCGGATCAGGACCGCGAGCCAGCGGCACTACGCGATGTGGGGCCGGCTGAGCGAGGCGCTGCGCGACGGCAAGCCGACCGGGCACACCGCGTTCGACAAGCTCTACGAGAACCCGGCTGCCGCCAAGAACTTCCTCGTGCACATGGACGCCAACAACGCGGTCGTCGCGCCGCAGCTGGCCGAGGTCGTGGACTGGTCGCGGTACACCAGCTTCGTCGACGTGGGCGGCGCGCGCGGCAACGTGGCGGCGCGGCTGGTGCTCGCGCATCCGCACCTGCGCGGCGGGGTGATGGAGCTGCCGGGCATCGAGCCGCTGTTCCACGAGCTGATGGCCGAACTGGACGTGACCGGGAAGGTCGACTTCCACGCCGGCGACTTCTTCGCCGACCCGATGCCCGAGACCGACGTGATCGTCTTCGGGCACGTGCTGCACGACTGGGACACCGCCGGCTGCCAGCAGCTGCTGGAACGGGCCTACGCGGCGATCCGGCCCGGCGGCGCGGTCGTGGTGTACGACCAGATGCTCGACGAGCAGTCGCCGGACCTGCGCAGCCTGATCGGCAGCATCAACGTCGCGCTGATCACCGAGGGCGGCGGCGAGTACACCGTGGCCGAGGGCCGCGCGATGGTGGAGAAGGCCGGCTTCACGTTCCAGGCCGCGACGAAGTTGGCCGAGGGCAACGACACCGTGCTGGTGGCCACCCGATGACGCTGGACGTGCTGCTGGTCGGCGCGGGGCCGGTCGGCCTGGTCGTCGCCCACGAGCTGGCCCGGCGCGGCGTGCGGGTGCGGCTGGTCGACGCGGCCAAGGGGCCGGCCGTGACCAGCCGCGCGCTGGCCACCCACCCGCGCTCCCTTGAGGTCTACGACCAGATGGGCGTGCTGGCCGACCTGTTGCCGAGGGGCCGGCAGGTCACGCATTTCACCCTGCACAGCGGGCGGCACGAGGCGCGGATGGACGCCGACTACTCACGGCTGCCCACGCGGTTCCCGTTCACGCTGATGATCGACCAGATGATCGCCGAGGAGGTGCTGCGCACCGCCGCGGCCCGGCACGGCGTCGAGGTCGAGTGGGAGACGCGGCTGGAGACGTTCAACGACGAGGGCGACCAGGTGCGGGCGCTGCTGCGCCACGCCGACGGCCGCGCCGAGGAAGTCGTCGTGCCGTGGCTGGTCGGCACCGACGGCGGCCACAGCACCGTGCGCAAGCGCCTGGGCCTGCCGCTGATCGGCGACTCCTCGGAGACCTGGCTGATCGCCGACGCCCAGGTGGACACCGACCTGCCGCAGAACAGCATCCACTGGGTGCGCACCCCGACCGGCACGGTGATGCTGGTTCCCTTCCCGGACGAGGGAAAGTGGCGGCTGCTGGACACCGCCGACGCCAGCTACGACGGCGACGACGACGCGGTCGGCCGCCGGTTCCAGGACAAGATCCGGGTCGGCGTCGGCCAGGATGTGACCGTGCGCCGGCCCAGCTGGGTCTCGGTGTTCACCATCCAGCAGCGGATGATCCCGGCCATGCGCAAGGGCCGCTGCTTCGTGGCCGGCGACGCCGCGCACGTGCACAGCCCGGCCTCGGGGCAGGGGCTGAACACTGGCGTCCAGGACGGCTACAACCTGGCCTGGAAGCTGGCCATGGTCGTGCAGGGGCACGCCGGTGTGTCCCTTGTGGACAGCTACTCGGCCGAGCGGGTCCCGGTGGGGCGCAAGCTGTTGGGCTCGACCAAGACCGCCACCGGGCTGGTGACGCTGAAGAGCATCGGCGTGCTGATCGGCATCACCGTCCTGCGTACGGTGGCGCCGCTGCGGCACAGGATCGAGCGCAAGATCATGGGCGGCATGTCGGCCCTCGGTCTGTCGTATGTGGACAGTCCACTCACGACTTCCGGGGACGGCGAGCGGCTGCTGAAGGTGGACGCCGACGGCGTGCGCAGCCCCGGCTGGGCCGCGCTCGTCGAGGAAGCCCGGGACCCGCGCTGGACCCTGCTGGTGTTCTCGCCGTCCGACGACGCCGTTCGGTTGCTGGACAAGGAACACGGGGCCTGGCTGTCGGTGCGGTCCGTGCTGCGGTCGCCGTCGACCGCGGTGAACCCGCTGCCGGACGACGACGGCCGGCTGCACGCCGATTTCGGGGCGGGGCCGGGAAGTTGGGTGCTGGTGCGCCCGGACGGATATGTGTCGGCCACCGGCAGCGGCGCTGTCGTGCTACCGGAACTGGGGCTCTAGATGGACTACGCACTGGCAGGCAAGATCGCCCTGGTCACCGGGGCGAGCGGCGGGATCGGCGGCAGCACCGCCCGGGCCTACGCGCGCGAGGGCGCGACGGTCGCCGTGGCCTACCGCGACAACGTTGACGCGGCCAAGCAGCTGGCCGAGGAGCTGGGCGGCTTCCCGGTGCACTACCTCTTGGAGGAGCCGGAATCCGCCTTCGGCGAGGTGGCCGACCGCTGCGGCGGCGTCGACGTGCTCGTGACCAGCGCGGTGAAGCCCGGCGCCAAGCGCGGGCCCGGGACGCCGTTCGAGTCGCTGCCGGCCGACGCCTACGCGGGTTTCCTCGACGACAACCTCACCGGGACCCTGCGCACGGTCCAGCTGGCGCTGCCGAGTATGCGGCAGCGGGGCTGGGGGCGGATCGTGCTGGTCTCCTCCCGTGTGGTCGACGGCGGCAAGCCGGGGCGGGAGATCTACGGCGCGGCCAAGGCCGGCCTGCACGGGTTCGCCAGCTCGCTGAGCTGGGACGTCGGCCGGGACGGAGTCCTGGTGAACGTCGTGTGCCCGGGCATGGTCGAGGGCACCGCGGGCCTGCCGCCGGACGCGGTGGCCGGCGAATGCGCGCGCACGCCGACCGGTCGGCTGAGCACCGCCGAGGACGTCGCCGAGGCCGTCCTCTGGCTCGGATCGGGCGCCAATCGCAATGTGACCGGGCAGGCACTCACCGTTGCCGGTGGTCGTTGAACGGCGGTTGGGCACCTTTGTGCTGGTGGACGTGCCCCTTTGTGCTTGACGGGTTAAGTGCGAGGTGACACCGTCCTGCGTAAACCTGGGGCGGTGTCTGATTTTGCTGGTTAATTTTCGTTACGTGTACGGGGCGCATTTGGTGTATCTCACACGCTTCCGGGCCGCTCATGTCTGATTGGTGTGGTTCCAAAAGCGGACGTGACCAAGCGGCGCGCACGTACGGTAACGCATGCTAGACGCTGTGTTTCCGCTCGTTTGTCTGATGGCGATCGGGGTGGGTGCTGATATGGTCGGCGCGGGAACTGGTTGGGGTCTGGGGAGAAGTTAATGGTTTCGTGATTGGCGGGCCGAGGGGGGGCTTGGCCAGGCGGTGCTGGTCGCCGAACAACATCAATTCGCCTCGTTCGACGCGGCGCGAGGCGAGTGCATTCGGATGTGGTCACTGCCCTTGGGGCAAATGGAGGAATGGGGGACTCGGTGTTCGTCGGTCTGCTCGGATCGCTCGAAGTCCGTATGGCGGACAGGTCGGTCACGCCGTCGGCCCCGAAGCTGCGCACGATACTGGCCCTGCTCGCGCTGAACGCCGACACGGTCGCGCACCTCGACCAGATCGTGGAGGAGCTGTGGGAGCACAACCCGCCCGGCAGCCCGTCGACGACGGTGCAGACCTACGTCTACCAACTGCGCAAGCTGTTGGCGCGGGGAGTGCAGGACGCCGGCGGCGTGACGGTGCTGACCCGGGCCCAGGGCTACGAGTTCCGGCTGGGCCGGGACTGCGAGGTCGATGTGCGTACCTTCGAGGTGCTGTTGGAACGGGGGCGGCGCGCTCTGGACCAGGGGCGCACCGAGGAGGCCGCGCAGCTGCTGCGGGACGCGCTGGGGCAGTGGCGGGGGCCGGCATTCGGCGGAGTGACCACCGGCCCCTTGCTCTCGGCGCGGGCGGCGCACCTGGAGGAGAGCCGCAAGAGCGCGCTGGAACTGAGGTTCGAGGCCGACCTCGCGCTCGGCCGACACCGCCGGGTCGTGGACGAGCTGGCCGGTGTGGTCAAGGCCCAGCCCACCCACGAAGGCTTCTCGGCCAAGCTGATGACCGCGCTCTACCGCTGCGGCCGGCGGGTCGAGGCGCTGGAGACCTACCAGCGGCTGCGGGCGGAGTTCGTGGCCCAGCTGGGGCTCGTGCCCTCGGCCGCGCTCAGCGACCTGCACCAGGCGGTCCTCACCGATCACCCGTCGCTGCTGTTGCCCGACACGGCGCCGGTCCGCACCGCGCTGGCGCCGGAGCCGTCGGCGGAGACCGAGGACGCGCTGGAACCGGCCATGATGCCGATCACCGTGCTGCCGCTGCCGGCCCAGCGCAGCCCGGTCGCCCAGGTGCCGCCGGCCTCGTTCCACTTCGTCGGACGGCAGGCCGAGGTCGAGACGCTCACCGAGCTGCTCGGCTCGGCCGACGCCGGCAACCGGCCGGGGCTGCGCATGGTCGAGGTGGCCGGGCCGCCCGGGGCCGGCAAGACCGCGCTCGCCGTCACCGTCGCGCACCAGGTGCGCAAGTCCTATCCGGACGGTCAGATCTTCGTGGATCTGCGGCCGGTCAACAACGGCGAGGCCGATCTCGGTGACGTGCTCGCCGAGGCGATGCGCGCGGCCGGGGTGCAGATGCCGGCCTTCTTCACCGGCCTGGGCTACGCGTTCCGGGCCTGGAGCGCCGAACAGCGGCTGCTGGTCGTCGTGGACGACGTGATGTCGGTCGACCAGCTCGACAGCATCCGCCCCAGCGGCCCCGGCAGCGCCATGCTGGTGACCAGCCGGCGTCGGCTGCACAGCCCCGGCGTCACCTTCGCCATGGAGGTGCCGCCACTGTCCACTGAGGACGGTATTCGGATGCTGGCCGGAGTGGTCGGCCAGGAACGGGTGCATGCCGAACTTCAGCAAGCCGCGGCGCTGGTGCGGATGTGCGAGGGTCTGCCCCGGCTGATCGGGGCGGTCGGCGCGCGGCTGGCCTACCGTCGCAGTTGGACACTTGCCCAGATGCGGCACCGCATCGTGGCCGATCCCTCTGTGCTGCTGCGGATTTCCGGCAACGCCGGCCTGCGCGAGACGTTGCTGGGCAACTACCACAGCCTGCCCGAGCTGGCCCGGGCCGCGCTGCGGGCGGTGGCCGGCCGTGAGGTCGACACCGTCAGCGCGGCCGAGCTGGCCGTGCTGCTGGGGATTTCCGTTGCGACCGCTGAAGATCTGCTGGAGACACTGGCCGACGCCTACCTGGTGGAAGAGGTGCTTGACCTGTCTCCGGGGGCCAGCACCCGGTTCCGGGTGACCGGGCATGTGCGCGAGCTCACGGACGGACACGAGCTGCCGGCAGCGGTTCTTCAGAGCGGTTTCAGCACGTCACCACTGCCGTCTGCGAGTTTGGTCCTTGACAGTGAGGACGCTGTCGTCGACCACGGCCCCGCCGGCCGCACCCTCACCGGGTAGCCCCTCTTCTCGCCGGCGGGCCCTTCGGGAGGGTGTTGTGGACAACTCTGCACGGCCCGCTAGGCGCGTCGTCGTCACGGGAATCGGCGTCGTGGCCCCGGGCGGGACGGGCCGCGCCGCGTTCTGGGACCTGATCTCCAACGGCCGCACCGCGACCCGCCGGATCACGTTCTTCGACCCGTCGCCGTTCCGCTCGCAGGTCGCCGCCGAGTGCGACTTCGACCCGGTCGCGCGGGGCCTGACCCCCAGGCAGGCCCGGCGCATGGACCGCGCGGCGCAGTTCGCCGTGGTGGCGGTCCGGGAGGCGGTCGCCGACAGCGGCCTGGCCGTCGACCCGGCCCGCACCGGCGTGGCCATCGGCAGCGCGGTCGGCTGCACCACCGGGCTGGAGCAGGAGTACTCGGTGGTCAGCGACAGCGGCCGCAAGTGGCACGTGGACAACGACTACGCGGTGCCGCAGCTGTTCGACTACTACGTGCCCAGCTCCATCTCCTCGGAGGTGGCCTGGGACGTCGGCGCGGAGGGCCCGGTGGCGTTGATCTCCACCGGCTGCACGTCCGGCCTCGACGCCGTCGGCCACGCCCGCGACGTGATCGCCGAGGGCGGCGCCGACGTGGTGATCGCCGGGGCCACCGACGCGCCGATCTCGCCGATCACCTTGGCCTGCTTCGACGCCATCAAGGCCACCACCAACCGCAACGACGAGCCGCACACCGCGTCCCGGCCGTTCGACCGCAGCCGCAACGGTTTTGTGCTGGCCGAGGCGGCCGCGGTGTTCGTGCTGGAGGAGCGCGAGCACGCCCGCCGCCGGGGCGCGCGGATCTACGCCGAGATCTCCGGCTTCGCCACCCGCTGCAACGCGTTCCACATGACCGGGCTGCGGCCCGACGGCCGGGAGATGGCCGAGGCGATCCGGGTCGCGCTGGCCCAGGGGCGGATCGAGCCGACCGAGGTCGACTACGTCAACGCGCACGGCTCGGGCACCAAGCAGAACGACCGGCACGAGACCGCCGCGGTCAAGATCAGCCTCGGCGAGCACGCCTACCGCACGCCGATGAGCTCCATCAAGTCCATGATCGGCCATTCGCTTGGCGCGATCGGCTCGGTCGAGATCGCCGCCTGCCTGCTGGCCATGGAGCACGACGTGCTGCCGCCCACGGCCAACCTGCACGAGCCCGACCCCGAGTGCGACCTGGACTACATCCCCTTGGTGGCACGGGAGAAGCGGGCCGACGTGGTGCTCACCGTCGGCAGCGGGTTCGGCGGCTTCCAGAGCGCGATGGTCCTGGATCGGAGGTCGGCGTGAACGCCCCGCACATCACCGGCATCGGCCTGCTCGCCCCCACCGGCATGGGCGTCGAGCAGTACTGGTCGGCCACCCTGGCCGGCGCCTGCGGCATCGGCAAGGTGACCCGGTTCGACACCGCGGGCTATCCGGCCGTGCTGGCCGGCGAGGTCGACGGCTTCGAGGCCCGTGAGCACCTGTCCAGCCGGATGCTGCCGCAGACCGACCACATGACGCGGATGGCCCTGGTGGCCTCGGACTGGGCGCTGGCCGACGCCGGCGTCAAGCCCGACCAGCTGCCCGACTTCGCCGCCGGCGTGGTGACGGCCAGCTCGGCCGGCGGCTTCGAGTTCGGCCACCGCGAGCTGGAAGCGTTGTGGAGCAAGGGAAGCGACCACGTCAGCGCCTACCAGTCGTTCGCATGGTTCTACGCCGTCAACACCGGCCAGATCTCCATCCGGCAGGGGCTGCGCGGGCCCGGCGGCGTGGTCGTCAGCGAGCAGGCCGGCGGCCTCGACGTGCTGGCCATGGCCCGCCGCCGGCTGCGCGACGGCGCCGAGCTGATGCTGGCCGGCGGTGTCGACAGTGGACTGTGCCCGTGGGGCTGGGTCGCGCAGATCGCCAGCGACCGGCTCAGCTACCGCGACGATCCGGCGCGGGCGTACCTGCCGTTCGACAGCGACGCCAACGGCTTCGTGCCGGGCGAGGGCGGCGCGATCCTGGTGGTGGAGAACGAGTTGCGGCCCGACGCGCGCAGCTACGGCGCCATCGCCGGGCACGCGTCGACCTTCGACCCGCCGCCCGGCTCCGGCCGCCCCGGCACGCTGCGCCGGGCCATCGAGAACGCCCTGGCCGACGCCGGCATCGAGGCCGGCGAGGTCGACGTGGTGTTCGCCGACGCCGCCGGCGTGCCCGAGCTGGACCGGGCCGAGGCGGCCGCGATCACCGAGGTCTTCGGGCGCGTGCCCGTCACCGCGCCCAAGGCCGGCATCGGCCGCCTGTACTCCGGCGGCGCCTCGCTCGACGTGGTCGCGGCGCTGCTGGCCATCCGGGACGGCGTCGTCCCGCCCACCCCGAACGTCGCCCGCCTCGCGCCCGGCATCGACCTCGACCTGGTCGTGGACCGGCCGCGCAGCAAGAAGATCCGCACCGCACTGGTCGTCGCACGGGGCTACGGGGGCTACAACTCCGCCGTCGTGCTGCGGGCCAGCTGATCACGAGGAGACCCGACATGTCCGAGATGACCCTTGCCGAGCTGGTCGCGATCATCCGCGAGTGCGCGGGCGACTCCGACGTCGCCGACCTCGACGGCGACGTCCTGGACGTCACCTTCGAGGACCTCGGCTACGACTCCCTGGCCATGCTGGAGGCGGCCGGCCAGACCCAGCGCCGCTACGCCGTGACCCTGGTCGACGACGCCGTGGTCGAGGCCAGGACCCCGCGCGAGTTCCTGTCCCTGGTCAACGGCGAGCTCACCCGAGTGGCCTGACCCACACAAGCGGCGGGCCCCCCCCCCCACCCGGGGGGGGGGGCCCCCCAGTTTCACCCACCCCCCCAAAACCCCCCCCCCCCCGGGCCCCAGGGGGCCCCGGGGGGGGGTTTTGGGCCCGCGGCGGGGGCGGGGCCCCGCCCCCGGGGCGCCCCCCCCCCCGCGGCCCCGCCCCCCCCCCCGGGGGGCCCCCCCCCCCCCCGGGGCCCCCCCCCCCCCCCCGGGGGGGGGGGGCCCCGCCACTTGTCACCCTCCGCCCACTAACCCCAGCGCCCCTGTGCCACATGTGGCACAGGGGCGCGATTATGGCGCACATGTGGCGCCGGGGAAGGATACGAGGTGGCTGTGGGTGGCGGTTGGCCGGTCAGAGGTCGTCGCGGGTGACCTTGCGGTACTTGACCTGCCAGCCGTCCTCGTGGCGGACCAGGGTGTCCTCGCACAGCGTGCTGAACACGATCTTGGGCTCGCCGCCCTTCTTGGTGCCGACGATCAGGGCGTAGCTGCGGACGAACAGGGTGCCGTCCTCGCCGCGGTCGATGGTCAGCATGCCCAGCCAGTGCCGGCGGGTCTCCTGCGACTCGGCCAGGCGGCCGTGCGCCTGCTTGACCGCGGCGCTGATCACCGCGCGGCCGATCGAGGGCTCGGGGTGGGCGTTGGCCTCGAACACGCCGTCCTCGGTGAAGGTCTCGGCCCACTCGTCGGCCAGCCCGGCGTCCAGCTGCTGCATCTGGCGCGCGTAGAAGTGCTGGATCTCCTGGTAGAGCTCGGTGGAGACGGTGCTCATCGTGCTGTGGTCCTTTCCTCAGCTGCCGTCGTGGGTGACGTAACGCTCGCGTACCTGCCAGCCGGATCCCCGCCGCACCAACACGTCCCGGCCGCGGGTGCTGCGGAACAGGCCCGGCGTCCCGCCCTTGGCGGTCTCGACGACCAACGCGTAGAACGTGGTCTCCAGCCGGTCCTCGTCGATCGGCTCCACGGTCAGCATGTCGAGCCAGTGCCGGTGCACCAGCCCCTGCTCGTGGGCGTCGGCGACGATCCGGTGCGCGACCTTGGTGATCACCTCCCGGCCCCGCGCGGGGGCCGGGTTGGCGTTGTTGGCGATCACGGCGTCGTCGGCGAAGGTCTCCACCCAGTCCTCGACCCGTCCGGAGTCGATGAGCTGCATCTGCCGGGAGTAGAACCGGCGCACCTGCTCATAGATGGTTGGCATCACGCCGACCAGGGTCGACAGCCGCTCTCCAGGAGTTCTGAAAACGCCCTGAGGCCGCGCTATGACTCGGAGTTCAGCGGAACAACATCCGCGACCGCCAGGGTGGAGCCGACACCGGGGAACGGAGGCGGTCGTGGAGGTAGTCGAGGCCGACGTGTGCGTCGTCGGCGGCGGGCCCGCCGGCCTGACGCTCGCGCTGCTGTTGGCCAGGTCCGGCCGGCGGGTGGTGGTGGCCGAGCGCATGCGCTCGTTCGACCGCGAGTACCGCGGCGAGATCC
Source organism: Kutzneria sp. NPDC052558 (assembly GCF_044547355.1). Taxonomy (NCBI): domain Bacteria; kingdom Bacillati; phylum Actinomycetota; class Actinomycetes; order Pseudonocardiales; family Pseudonocardiaceae; genus Kutzneria; species Kutzneria sp. NPDC052558. The sequence continues at coordinate 95,268 of NZ_JBIUAG010000026.1, read as the reverse complement.
TCCAGCCCAGCGCGCTGGCCACGCTGGACAGCCTGGGCGTGCTGGCCGAGATCGAGGGCTACCCGCTGCGCAGCTTCCAGCTGGCCGAACGGGACCGCGTGCTGCTGGACATCGACTACTCGGTGCTGCCCGGCCCGCACAACCACCTGCTCAGCGTGCCGCAGCGGCACGTGCTGGAGGCCCTGCACGCGGCCTGCCTGCGGGAGCCGGGTTTCCGCCAGCTCGACGGGTGTTCGGCCAACGGGCTGCTGGAGTCGGACGGCCGGGTGACCGGAATCCGTTGCGGCACGGGGGACAACGCGCGCGAGGTGCGGGCGGAGTGGACCGTGGCCGCCGACGGGCGGCACTCCAAGACCCGGCAGCTGGCCGGCATCGGGTACGAGCGGGTCGACTCGTTCCAGCACGACATCGCCTGGTTCAAGCTGCACCTGCCCGGGCGGCGCACCGGCACCGTGCGGATCCACCGTCAGGACGGGCAGATCGCGCTGATCCACGACTCCTACCCGGACCGGATCCAGATCGGCTGGCTCGTCCCGCACGGCCGCTTCCGCGAGCTGGCCGCGGCCGGCATCGAGTCGGTGAAGTCCCAGCTGCGCCACGCCTTGCCGCAGTACGCCGGCGATATCGCCGAGCAGGTCACGAGTCTGGCCGACCTGACCCTGCTGGACGTGTTCTCCGGCCGGGCCACCGCCTGGCGGCGTGACGGCTTGGTGCTGATCGGCGACGCCGCGCACACCCACAGTCCCATCGGCGCGCAAGGCATCAACCTCGCGCTGGCCGACGCCGTCGAACTGCACCCGGCGCTGCTCGACGGCGACCTGGGGCGGTTCGAGCGCCGCCGGCGCGAGGCCGTCGAGTCGGTGTTCTCGTTGCAGGGCCGGCAGAGCAAGGGAATGCTGTCGCACGGCCGTGTGATCGACACGCTGCGCCCCCTGGTGGCCAAGGTGCTGCCGAAGACCCCCGTCTACCAGAAGGTGCTGCGCACCATCGCCTTCGGCGCGCAGCCTCCACACGTGCGCACCGACCTGTTCCAATTGGAGGGAAGAGATGTCCGTGGCTGACAAGCGGGTCGCCGTGGTGACCGGCGCCACCAGCGGGATCGGCCTGGCCGTGACCCGCGCCATCGCCGCCGGCGGGGACCGGGTGTTCTTCTGCGCCCGCGACGCCGAACGGGTCGCCGAGACCGTCAAGCAGTTGCAGGACGAGGGCCTCGACGTCGACGGGACCAGCTGCGACGTGCGGGAACCGGAGCAGGTCAACGGTTTTGTGCAGGCCGCGGTGGACCGCTTCGGCCCGATCGACATCCTGGTCAACAACGCCGGCCGGGGCGGCGGCGGCGCGACCGCGCAGATCCCCGACGACCTCTGGTACGACGTGATCGCCACCAACCTGCACAGCGTCTTCCTGGTCACCAAGGCGGTGCTGACCACCGGCGGCCTCCAGGACAAGCAGCGCGGGCGGATCATCAACATCGCCTCCACCGGCGGCAAGCAGGGCGTGGTGCTGGGCGCGCCGTACTCGGCGGCCAAGCACGGCGTCGTCGGCTTCACCAAGGCGCTGGGGCTGGAGCTGGCCAAGACCGGTGTCACGGTCAACGCCGTCTGCCCCGGCTACGTGGAAACCCCGATGGCCCAAGGGGTTCGCGAGCGCTACGCCAAGTTCTGGGAGACCAGCGAGGAGGCGGTGCTGGAGAAGTTCAACGCCAAGATCCCGCTCGGCCGCTACTCCACCCCCGAGGAGGTCGCCGGCCTGGTCGGCTACCTGCTCACCGACACGGCCTCGTCCATCACCGCGCAGGCGCTCAACGTCTGCGGCGGCCTGGGCAACTACTGAGGAGACGCTCGTGACCACCCATCACGCGGAGCACCGGATCACCGTCGACGCGCCGATCGAGCGGGTCTACGCGCTGCTCGCCGACGTCACCCGCTGGCCGCAGCTGTTCGGGCCGACCGTGCACGCCGAGCACGTCGAACGTACGGACACCAACGAGCGCATTCGCCTGTGGGCCACCGCGAACGACGAGGTCAAGACCTGGACCTCGCGTCGCGAGCTGGACGCGGCCAAGCACCGGATCACCTTCCGCCAGGAGGTCTCCCAGGCGCCGGTGGCGGCGATGGGCGGCGCGTGGGTGCTGTCGGCCACCGACGACGGCGGCACGCTTGTCGTGCTGGAGCACGACTTCTCGGCCGTCGGCGACACCCCGGACAACGTCGACTGGGTGACCAAGGCCGTGGACCGCAACAGCACCCACGAGCTGGCCAACCTCAAGGCGATCGCCGAGAACCTGGCCGCCACCGAGGAGCTGTCGATCACCTTCCACGACGTGGTCGACATCGCCGGCGACCGGGCCGACGTGTTCGCCTTCCTCAACGAGTCCGACAAGTGGCCGGACCGGCTGCCGCACGTGTCCCGGCTGGAGCTGGTCGAGGAGACGCCCGGGCTCCAGGTGATGGAGATGGACACCAAGACCGCCGACGGCTCGACCCACACCACCAAGTCGGTCCGGGTCTGCGTGCCCGACTCGACCATCGTCTACAAGCAGCTCAAGGTGCCGGCGCTGATGACAGTCCACACCGGACGGTGGACGCTGGCCGAGCACGACGGCGGGGTGCGGGCCACCTCCACCCACACCGTCGTGATCAAGCCCGACGCCGTCGTCTCGATCCTGGGCGAGGGCAAGACCGTGGAGGACGCCAAGGCGTTCGTGCGCAAGGCATTGGGCACCAACAGCACGACAACCCTGCGTCACGCCAAGGAGTACGCGGAGGCGCTGCGTGCTGGTCGATGAGCTGGTGCGCAAGGCCGCCGAGGCCTTCCCCGACCGCGTAGCCATTCGCGCCGAGCGGACGGTGACCTTCGCCGAACTGGACGCGGAGGTCACCCGCTTCGCCGCCTCGCTGGCCGACCACAGCGGCGAGGTCATCGCCCTGACTTCGGTGCTCACCGTGGATTTCGCCGTCGCCTACTACGGCGTGATCCGCAGCGGCAACATCGCCCTGCCGATCAACCCGTTGCTGCGGGACGACGGCGTGCAGCACATCCTCGACACCGCAAAGGCTGCGCGGTTCTTCCGCTTCGACGAGCCGCTGCCGTCCTCGGATGGGCCGCTGCACGCCGAGCCGGGCGAGGTGGCCTGCCTCCAGTTCACCAGCGGCACCACCGGTGCGGCCAAGGGCGTGCGGCTGACCCACCACAACCTGGTCACCAACGCCGAGCAGATCGCCAGGGCCCACGAGCTGGGGCCGGACTCGGTGACGGTGAACCACCTGCCCACCTACCACCTGATGCACCTCAACTCGGCGATGTTCGCCGGCGCCACCCAGATCCTGTGCGCCGACCCGGATCTGGCCGCGCCGATCGAGTTGGCCAACGAGCACCGGGCCACGCACTACTACAGCCTGCCGGTGAAGCTGGGCCGGCTGGCCGCCGACCCGCGGCTGCCGGACCTGAAGCTGGAGACCGTGCGGGTGATCGCCTCCGGCGGCTCCGCGCTGCCGCCCCGATCCGCCACCGTGCTCGGCGAGCACTTCGGCATCCCGGTGATCCAGGGCTACGGCTTGGCCGAGACCTCGCCGCTGACCCACAGCGACGGGCCGAGCGCGCCGAAGATCGGCTCGGTCGGGCCGCCGGTGGTCGGCACCGAGTGTCGGATCGTGCACCTCGACACCCGTGAAGTGCTTGCGGCGGGGGAGAAGGGTGAGGTCCAGCTGCGCGGCCCGCAGCTGATGAAGGGCTACCTGGACGCCGATCTGGACGAGGTCACCGAGGATGGCTGGCTGTCCACCGGCGACGTCGGCCACATCGACGAGGACGGCTACCTGTTCCTGGTCGACCGCATCAAGGACGTGTTCAAGCACGACAACTGGCTGGTCTCGCCGACCGAGATCGAGCGGGTGCTGGAGACCCATCCGGCGGTGGCCGAGTGCGTGGTCGTGGACTATCCGGACGAGCTGTCCGGTGCGGTGGCCAACGCCTTCGTGGTGCCCAAGCCCGGCTGGGTCGGCGGGCCGGCCGAGTTCATCGAGCACGTCAACGCGCTCGTGCCGTACTTCAAGCAGCTGGAGCACGTCGCCATCGTGCCCGGCATTCCCCGCTCCGCCAACGGAAAGATATCCCGACGCGACCTCAGGGCGAGGTTGCTGCAGAGGAGGACGGCCGACGTGGTCACGTTCATCAGCAAGTTCACCGTCAAGGGCGACACCGACGAGTTCGAGAAGTTCTTCACCGAGCACGCCCAGTTCATGCAGAAGCAGCCGGGCTTCGTCGGGTTCCAGATGGTCCGCTCGCTGCGCACGCCCAACGTGTACCTCAACATCGGCCAGTGGACCGACGCCGAGGCGCACCGCAACGTCGTGCAGAACCCCGAGTTCCTGGCCCACGCCAAGGTGATGCGCGATCTGGTCGACGTGGAGGCCGACCTCTACACGCCGGTCGCTGGCGCATGAAGCGCGTTGCCGTCGTCACTGGTGGCACCAAGGGCATCGGTCTGGCCGTCGTGCGCAAGCTGGCGGCCACCGACTGCCAGGTGATCGTCAACTATGCCCACGACGACGAGGCCGCCGCCCGCGTGCAGTCCGAACTGGACTGTGAGCTCATCAAGGCCGATGTCTTCGCTCCCGACGGCGCTCGTTCCCTGCTGTCGCAGGCGTTCGAGCTCACCGGTCGGCTGGATGTGTTCGTGCACAACGCGGCCAGGTGGAGCCAGTCGCCCGCGGACGACGTCTCGGCCTCGCTGACGCCGCTGCTGGCGGCCCTCGACGTGCTGCCGTCGCTGATGCCCGACGGCGGCCGGGTCGTCGCCGTGTCCAGCAACGGGGCCAACCGGGTCGTGCCCGGCTACCTGTCGCTCGGCGTCGCCAAGGCGGCCTTGGAGAGCCTAGTCCGCTACGCCGCGGTTCAGTTGGCGGGCAAGGGAATCGCCGTCAACGCCGTGTCCACCGGCAAGGTCGACAAGGGGCCGGACACGGTGAACCCCGAGCCGATGCGGATCCTCGCCGCCCGCACGCCCGCCGGGCGGCTGACCGTGCCCGGCGATGTGGCCGACGCCGTGTGGCTGCTGTGCGCGGAGGAGGCCGCCTGGATCCACGGGCAGGTGCTCACCGCCGACGGCGGGCTCGGCCTGCTCGCATGACCGTTTTGTCTCAGGGAGGACAAGTGCAGCTCATCGATCTGTCGTCGCCGGTCGACGCGTCGTTCTGGGAGCCGGAGCCGCTGTCGATCACCACCATGTCGGCGGCGGACGGCGCCCGGCACCTCGCGTCGGAGATGCGTGAGCACTTCGGCATGGACTTCGACCCGGCCGTGCTGCCGGGCGCGGAGTTCCTCACCAACGACACGCTGTCGCTGACCACGCACACCGGCACCCACGTCGACGCCCCCGCGCACTACGGCTCCATCACCACCTACGGCGAGGCGCCCAAGACCGTCGAGCAGCTGCCGGTCGACTGGTTCTACCGGCCGGCCGTCGTGCTGGACCTGACCGACGCCCCGGTCGGCGCGGTCGGGGCCGACGTGCTGCGGGCCAAGCTGGACGAGGTCGGCTACACCCTGTCGCCGCTGGACATCGTGCTGCTCAACACGGGGGCCGCCCGGCTGGTGGGGACGTCGAAGTACTTCACCGAGTTCGTCGGCTTGGACCGCTCCGGCGTGGATCTGCTGCTCGACCAGGGCGTTCGGGTCATCGGCACGGACGCGTTCAGCCTCGACGCGCCGTTCACCCACATCATCGAGCAGTACCAGAAGACCGGCGATCCGGGCGTGCTGTGGCCGGCCCACTTCGCCGGCCGGGACCGCGAGTTCTGCCAGATCGAGCGGCTGGCCAACCTGGACGCGCTGCCCCGGGCCCATGGCTTCACGCTGTCCTGCTTCCCGGTGAAGATCGTCGGCGCCGGGGCCGGCTGGGCCCGGGCCGTGGCCGTGCTCGACTGAGCCCATGCCGAAGTGTCGGCATCGTCCTTCCCGGGAATTTCACCCGGTTGATGCCGACTTGGCGGGGTTTTCGGGGCTGACCGGTGTCTCATTCGGCCCAGTTGTTGTCGCGCACGCCGGTCACCTCCTCTGCTGGTCGAGCCGGGTTGTACGGGCTGTGACGGATCGGGGGCTCACTTCCAGTTGTTGTCCCGCCAGTTGTTGTCCGACATCGCCGCGCACCTCCTCTCTCTGACCGGGCGATCACGCCGTCGACCTGCCGATTCAGCGCCAGTTGTTGTCCCGCCAGTTGTTGTCGCGCACCGTGATTCACCTCCTCGGAGGGCCTAACGAGTTCGGCCGAGTGGGCGGTTTTCCGCCCTCGGCTTCATCTTCTCGTGTGGATCCGGCTACCCGGGGTGCCAGTTTGGTTACGGTAGAGGCGGGCCGTACCCCGGCGGCCCCGGTGGTTTCAGCAGGTGAGGCGTGGTGCGAACCCTGATCGCGGCGCCCTGGCGGTGGGCGCGGTCCTGGTCCCTGTGGCAGGCGCCCCGGCACGTCGTCGCCTATGTGCTGGTGGTCGAGGCGATCGCCGTCGCCGCTTCCGCCGGCACCTCCGGCCTGATGCCCGTCCGCAGCACCGACCTCGTCTACGCCGGCATGCTCTGTGCCGGGGCGTGGCTGCACATCGAGGGCGTACGCCCCACCGAGCGGCAACGCGAGCGTGGCGCCGGCTCCGGGCCGTATCTCGACACCAAGGCCGTCTGGTCGGTGGCCGCCGCCCTGATCCTGCCACCGCTGTTGGCCTCCGGCATCGTGATCTTCACGTACACCATCGCGTGGCTGCGCATCTGGCCCCGACGGCAACGTCCGCTGGACCTGTTCCGGTGGGTCTTCTCGGCCGCCACCATCCTGCTCGGCACCCAGGCCGCCATCGCCGTGCTGGCCCTCGGGCTGCCCACCTATCCGGGCTTGCCCCGTCCGACGTGGGCCGGCTTCGCCGATCTCGCCGTCGTCGCCGCCGCTTTCGGCCTTCGCTGGCTGCTCAACTACGGCCTGGTCGTCGCCGCCATCCTCGTCTCTTCGCCGTCAACCCGCCTGGCCAAGGTCCTGGAGAACTTCCACGAGCAGTCCCAGGAGATCGGCGCCTACGCCTTCGGTCTCCTGGCCGCCGCCTTGGCCGTCACCAATCCGCCCCTGCTGCTCGCTGTTGTCGTCGGCGTCGTGGCCGTGCACCGGGGCCTTCTCCTGCACCAGTTCCGCACTGCGTCACGCACCGATTCGAAGACCGGCTTCCACACCTTGGAGTGGTGGTTCCAGGCTGCCCGCCAGGCCATGGACCGCTCCCATGTCCATGGCTCCGCCCTCGCTGTGCTGATCGCCGACTTGGACCATTTCAAGCAGGTCAACGACACCTATGGCCATGTCAGCGGCGATCGTGCCTTGGAGGCCGTCGCCCGTGCCTTGCGCGCCGAGCTCCGTGACTATGACATCGTCGGCCGCTGGGGCGGCGAGGAGTTTGTGGTGCTTCTGCTCGATGTCGACGAACGCCAGACTCGAGCCATCGCCGAACGCATCCGTGAGCGGGTGCATTCGCTCACCGTCGCCATCGAGCCCACCGACGACACCAAGCCCCAGTCCATCACTGATCTGACGATTTCCATCGGCGCCACCCTCATTCCCTCGGACAGCCCCGATTCCCTGGACGAGGCCATCCGCGCCGCCGACGCCGCCCTCTACGCCGTCAAGGAGGCCGGCCGCAACCGCGTCAAGCTCACTTCGCTGTAGCGCCTTCCCACTTCGCGATGACTTCCCGGGCCGCGTCCTCCACCGCCTTTTCGTGTGTGGACACGAGAAAGTCCCTGATCCTCGCCAGGTCGCTCCGCCCGTGGTACACGTCCACCCACCGCCGCAGCCCTTCCCGCCACCAGTCGTTCGGCTCCCGCTCCGTCACCCGTGCTTTCAACACGTCCTGCGGCGCCGTCAGCTCGCACACGACCACTTTCCCTCCCGGCAGCGCCTCCCGCAGCAGCACCAGCTCCTCCTCGTCCGCGATCACGCTCGGCAGCACCAGCCTCAGCCCCGGCACCGCCGCATAGCGCGGCCACAGCACCTTGAGGTTCTCCCGGGCGAACGACCTTCCCGGGCTGGGATGCACCAGCGAGATTTCGTCCAGGTCGATCACCCCGTGCGCCACGTCCGCTTCCCGCAGCATCTCCGACACCGCCCTCGCCACCGTCGTCTTGCCCGCCCCCGGCGACCCGTGCAGCACCAGCACGTCGATGTTGTCCACACCCCCAACCTATGGCCGCCATCAACCCATTTCCGCCACCCGATGGGCAGGGACGCACCGCTCCGTGGCGGCTATCCTCGACCGGCTCCATCCCTGAACTCCGGCAGCCCCTCGTTGATCTTCACCTCCCACCCGCTATGATGAATCAGCCGATGACAGGCGCTGCACAGCAACACCAGATTGTCCAGGCTGGTCGGCCCCCCGTCAGCCCATTCCACCACGTGATGCGCGTGGCATTGCCGGGGTTTCCTTCCACATCCCGGAAACGCGCACCCCTTGTCTCGGATGATCAGTGCTCTGCGTATCGCGTTGGGGATTGTCCGGCTGGCCCGTCCGATGTCGAGGACTTCGGACTTGGCCCCCAGCACCACCCGCAGGATCGTGCTGTCGCACGCGATCCTGCGCACTGAGGCGGCGTTGAGCGGCCCCATGCCCTCCACATTGGCGGTGCCGCGCTGCTCCTGGAAGTCCTTGAAGGACATCGTCAGGTTCAGGTGCGGCTTCTCGCCACCCTCGTCGGGTAGTTGGTCGCTGCCCAGGGCGATGTCGATGATCTCGGCGAGGGCGTCGCCTTGGCGCTGAGGGGTGGTGCGGGTGTCGTTGGCCGAGGTGGGCTTGGACTTCGACGCGATGGCCGCTTCCAGCATCGCCCCGGTCTCCAGGTCCAGGTGGCCCCGGATGTCGAAGGACCCGTCGGGTCGGCGGGTGATGTAGAGCTCCCGCGTGGGCCTAGCCAACTCTGGGTCGTCGGGGGCTGTGCCGTCCTGGTCAAGCAGCAGCAGGATCCGCTTGGCGATGTCGCTGAAGTCCACGGTGTCGAACTGCGGCGCGTTTTCCACCAACGCCGCCTCGACATCGTCGCGATCCGCCTCCGGCGCCGCGCTCAGGGTCGTGTCGATGATGGTCAGGTGCTGCTTGCTCAGCACCGCCCCCGTCGCCACGTCCCGAACCGCCTCGCGCCCGAACAGCTCCGCGAACCGCACCAGGTCCCGGGCCTCGCCCCGGGTGATCTTCCACGCCACCGTCAGCGACGCGACCAGCGCCTTGCGGTCGTCCTTGGTCCGGCTGGTGCGGTTCCACTGCTCTCGCACCACCGCGATCTCGCGCAGGTAGTCGCTCTTGCGTCGCTGCTCGATCAGCACACCGATCTCGCCCAGCGCCCCGTCACCCAGCCGCCACCATTCGGCGTCGACCGGCATATCCAGGTTCACTGACATACCCTCATCTTAGCACAATATTGGGATGGATTTCTGTTGCCAGGAAACGGTTATCTCTTCGTTCCCCGCCTGAAGAAAACTTCAGGAAAGCGCTTTCCAGCACCACCCTCGCGCCCACCCTGCCAAACGGCAAGCAAACCACGAAAGCCAGACCCCTCCCACGTCCCAAGCCCTCTGTAAACCGCACCACCCACCCACCTCACACCGCGCTACAAACCCCATCCACCCGCCTGACTCGCGACAACCTGCCTGACGGCCCCTATCCACCCACCCACCTCACGCCGCGCCACGGCCCCCATCCACCCGCCTGACTCGCGACAACCCGCCTGACGGCCCCTATCCACCCACCCACCTCACGCCGCGCCACGGCCCCCCTCCCCCCACCCAACTAGCGAAGACCAACCCCAGAACGAGACACACCACCGCCAGCGAGGTGAGTCACCAGGTGAGTCCGAAGCCGAGTGGGAACAGCGGCGTCTTGCCGTCGCCGTCGTTGATCGGCTCCTGTGCGGCGCTCTGGGGCCAGCTCATGGGCAGTTTGCCGGTGGGGGAGGCGTTGCCGAACAGGATGTCGGCGACGCCTTGTCCTTCGGTGCCGGGCAGCCAGGCGGCGATGAGCGCCCGCCAGTCGGGGAGTTGGGCGCTGATGTCGAGCGGCCGCCCGGACATCAGCACGACGACGACCGGCGCGCCGGAGGCGCGAAGTCGGCTCAGGGTGGCCAGATCCTCCTGATCCAGGCCCATGCTGCCGGGGCGGTCGCCGGCGCCTTCGGCGTAGGGGGTTTCGCCGATGACGGCGATGGCGGCGGTGTAGCTGGAGTTGACGCCGTTGCCGTTGCGGTCGTATGTGACGGAGCCGCCGCTCACGGTGTTGCGGATGCCTTGCAGCACAGTGGTTCCGGGGGTGGTGTTGCCGCTGCTGCCCTGCCAGCTGATGGTCCAGCCGCCACTCTGCAGGCCGATGTCGTCGGCGGACTTGCCGGCGACGAACACCTTGGCGTTCTTGGCCAACGGCAGGATGCCGCCCGAGTTCTTCAGCAGCACCTGGGATTCGCGCACGGCCTGGCGGGCCAGCGCCCGGTGCGCGGCGGAGCCGACGGTGGGGGTGAAGGTGCGGTCGGCCAGGGGATGCTCGAACAGGCCGAGCTGGAACTTCTTGGTCAGGATGCGGCGGTTGGCGTCGTCGATCCGGGCCCGCGAGATGTGCCCGTTGTTGACCTCGGTGCGCAGCATGCTGATGAACAGCTTGTAGTTGGTGGGGACCATCACCATGTCGATGCCGGCGTTGATGCTGGCGTCGATGTCGGCGGCGGAGAAGCCGCTCTGGCCGTCGATCTGGTCGATGCCGGCCCAGTCGGACACGACGAAGCCGCTGAAGCCCAGCTCGGTTTTGAGGATGTCGGTGATGAGGTGCCGGTTGCCGTGGTCCTTGACGCCGTTCCAGCTGTTGTAGGAGATCATGACCGCGCCGACGCCGCGGTCGACGGCGGCCTTGAACGGCGGCAGGTGGATGGCCCGCAGGTCGGCCTCGGACAGCTGGGTGTTGCCGGCGTTGACGCCGCCGGTGGTGCCGCCGTCGCCGATGTAGTGCTTGGCGGTGGCCAGAACCGAGGCCGGCGCCCCGCCCAGCGTCGCGCCCTGCAAGCCGGTGATGATGGTGCTCATCGCGGTGGGAATGGCCGGTGTCTCGCCGAACGACTCGTAGGTGCGGCCCCAGCGGTCGTTGCGCGCGACGCATAGGCAGGGCGCGAAGTCCCAGTTCGCCCCGGTGCCGGCCATCTCCTCGGCGGTGGCCCGGCCGATCTGTGACGCCAGGGCGGGATCGCGGGTCGCGCCGAGGCCGATGTCGTGCGGGAAGATCGTCGCGCCGACCACGTTGTTGTGGCCGTGCACGGCGTCCACGCCGTAGATCATGGGGATGGCCAGCGGGGTGGACAGGGCGGTGCGCTGGAAGCTGTCGTACATGGTGGCCCAGGACTGGGCGTTGTTGGGGCTGGGCGCGGAGCCGCCGCCGGACAGCACCGAGCCGATCCGGAAGGTGGCCAGGTCGCTCTGGGGGTTGAGCGCGGCCCGCTCGGCTTGCGTCATCTGGCCGAGTTTCTCGTCCAGGGTCATTCGGGCCATCAGGTCGGTCACCCGGTCGGCGATCGGCAGATTCGGGTTCTGGTAGGGAAAGCCGGCGCGTGGGGACACGGCGGTGGCCGGCGCGGTCGCCGAGGCGATGGCGAGCAGGGCGGCGCCGACGACGAGCAGTGGTCGCGGCAGCCGGGTGTGGGTCATGGGAAACCTCCTGGGCTGAACGTGCGCGAACAACCAGATGAGAGGCGGCGTGCGCTGGAAGCGCTCCCATACGTTGCGCACTGTACGTCCGATTCGACGGCGTGACCAGAAGGCGCCGCCCGTCATCGTTGTCGGCCCGGCGAACGGCCTATTCTGCACTCTTAGTTTAAGGCGTGTATTGACGCATCCTCATGTCGCTCATAGCATCGGACCCTGTCGGCGCCGCCACTGACACCGTCCTCTCCCACCGACGCTGGAGGACCCAGTGGCCCGTGTTCGCACCGCCGCCCTCGCCGCGGCCGCCCTGACCCTGTCCGCGTTCGCCGCGGTCGCCGGCTCGGCCTCGGCCGCCCCGTCGGCGACCCCGGACTTCGGCCCCAACGTGACGGTCTTCGACCCGTCCATGTCGGCGTCGAGCATCCAGAGCAAGCTGAGCTCGGTGTTCAACGCCCAGCAGTCGGCCCAGTTCGGCTCGGCCCGGACCGCGCTGCTGTTCAAGCCGGGCACCTATAACGTCGACGCCAACGTCGGCTTCTACGAGCAGGTCGCCGGCCTCGGGTTGACGCCGGGGCAGGTCACGATCAACGGCCAGGTGCACGTCGAGGCCGACTGGCAGGGCGGCAACGCCACCCTCAACTTCTGGCGTGACGCCGAGGGTCTGACCATCAACCCACCGGGCGGCACCGACACCTGGGCGGTCTCGCAGGCCGACCCGCTGCGTCGGGTGCAGGTCAACGGGAACCTGAAGCTGGACGACGGCGGCTGGTCCTCCGGCGGCTTCCTGGCCGACTCCCGGGTCACCGGCCAGGTGCAGTCCGGCAGCCAGCAGCAATGGCTGTCGCGCAACGACCAGATCGGTTCCTGGACCGGGAGGAACTGGAACATGGTGTTCTCGGGCGTGCAGGGCGCGCCCGCGTCGAACTCGTTCCCGAACCCGCCCTACACCGCCCTGGCCCAGACCCCGGTGATCGCCGAGAAGCCCTACCTGTACGTCGACGGCGCCGGCAACTACAACGTGTTCGTGCCGGCGCTGCGCACCAACAGCTCGGGCACCTCATGGGCCAACGGCAACCCGGCCGGCACCTCGCTGCCGATCAGCCAGTTCTACATCGTCAAGCCCGGTGACACCGCCGCGACGATCAACGCGCAGCTGGCCGCCGGCAAGAATCTCCTTGTCACGCCGGGCATCTACCACCTCAACCAGACCCTCAACGTGACCCGCGCCGACACCGTGGTGCTGGGCCTGGGCATCGCGACCTTCGTGCCGGACAACGGAATCACCGCCGTCTCGGTCGGCGACGTGAACGGCGTGAAGATCGCCGGCCTGCTGATCGACGCCGGCACCACCAACTCGCCGGTGCTCATGCAGGTCGGCCCGAACGGCTCGTCGGCCAGCCACGCGGCGGACCCGACCGTGTTGTCGGACGTGCACTTCCGCATCGGCGGCGCGGGCGTCGGCAAGGCCACCCAGTCGCTGGTCGTCAACAGCAACAACGTGATCACCGACGACACCTGGATCTGGCGGGCCGACCACGGCAGCGGCGTCGGCTGGAACACCAACACCGCGGCCAACGGCCTGGTCGTGAACGGCAACAACGTCACCGCGTACGGCCTGTTCGCCGAGCACTACCAGCAGTACCAGGTGATCTGGAACGGCCAGGGCGGCAAGACCGTGTTCTACCAGAGCGAGATGCCCTACGACCCGCCGAACCAGGGCGCCTACATGAACGGCTCGACCAAGGGCTGGGCCTCCTACAAGATCGGCGCCAACGTCACCAGCCACGAGGCGTGGGGCCTGGGGATCTACTGCCTGTTCCTCAACGACGCCAGCATCTCCAACGCCCACGCCATCGAGACGCCCAGCAACGCCACCGTGAAGTTCCACGACATGGTCACGGTGATGCTCGGCAGCAACGCCGGCACGATCACCCACATCGTGAACAACACCGGCGCGGCCGCCGGGCCGGGACACACCGTGCAGGACCTGGTCAGTTTCCCGTAGCGGCGCGGGTGACGGCCGGGTGACGCCGGCCGGTCAGAGTGCCCCCGACCGCACAAGGGGGCTCGGGCATGAACCAGACACCGGGATTCGACGGCATCCGCCGGCAGACGGCCGACGCGGATGACGACCGGACACCGCGATCGACGGCTCCACGCCCGGACCGGCCGGCCACCCAGTTGGCCCAGGAGATCACCCGTGTCCTGCCGGACCAGCGCGGCATTCAGCCCGCGCTGGTCGACCACCAGGACGACCGGCCGTTCGGGCCGCCGGTCCGCGTTCCCTACGCCGGCCGGGGCGTCGTGCAGACTCCGCTCGGCGCGCTACGCGCCGGCCCTGACCCGGACAGCGCCCTGCTGACCTACATCCCGCAGGGCGCGCGGGTCGCGGTGACCGCGAAGATCGGCGACTTCTACGAGGTCAACGCCGGTGGCCTGAAAGGGTATGTGCACAGCTACAGCCTGGCCGTGGCGACGACCGCCTCCGGCGAGGACCCGATGGACCAGGTCACCGTGGACAAGTCCAACTGGCTGGAGGTGGTCCCGGACGCGACCGGCGCGGGCATGCCCATCCGTGCCGGGGCCAGGAGCGCGCAGGGACGGTTCCTCCAGTTCGGCGCCGCCCCGGGCCAACTGCCCACGGCGACCTACGGGCGTTCCGTCACCGCGGCCCCGCTGGCGTCCGGAGTGACGGCCTCGGACGTCGACTCGGTCGTGGCGTCGATCGAGACCGCGCGGGCCGGCATCCGGCGACGCTACCTGGCTCCCCGTCGGACCTCGGCCTATCTGGGCTACGAGGGATCGCAGAACGCCAACACCAGCCTGCGAAACTCCCCGAACGAGGGCTCGGTGACCGCCTTCCGGGCACAGGACCCGAACTACCAGGAGACCGTGGACGCGACGACCTCCTTTGTGGACTGGGTGAACAACGCCACGACCAAACCGTCCCAATGCGACAGTGCCACCGACATGCGGTGGCTGGTGTTCCGGCGGATGATGAAGTGGGAGGGCACGCCGCAGGCGATCAACGCCTACGACCGGACCAACGTGACCTATGGCGCGGGCTTCGCCGGTTCGGCCGGCGGCACCAGCAGCGGGCAGTTCGAGGAGCTGCTGGGCGAGGTCGTCAACCGCTCGCCCGAGGCCTCGCTGGCGCTGGCCGCCGCCGGCATCACGGTCGTCGGCCGCGAGCTGGTCGTCGTCGATCCGGCCAAGAAGTGGAAGCTGCACGGCATGGACGCCGAGCTGTACCTGCGCGCCAACCGTGAACTCCTTTCCCTGCTGACGAATGTCGCCGAAGGCGTCTACGTGCGCGGCTCGACACCGACCGCCCCGAACCTCGACGCCCGGCAGGGTGTTTTGGACGCGAACTTCGCCGTGTTCCTCAACCACACCGCCAACGGGATCCCCACCGCCGAGCTCGGGACCGACGTCGACCTGGCCGCGCTCAAGGTGCACTGCGTGCACTCGGGCAGCTTCACCTGGGCCGGTGTCCGCCGTTTCACCACGATCAGGGAACTGGTCCAGCACATCTACAACTCGGTCTCCGAGAGCTGGGCGAACGTGATCGTGGTCGAGCCCGAGTGGCGGCGGATGGCGCACTGACCCGCTGGAGGCCGACGCACCGGCAGGTGTTCGCCCTGCGCACGCTCGCCCGGCCGGGCCGCCGTGAACGCACCGAAACGCCGGTGGCGCTGTGAGCACTCGATTCCGGTGAGATCGCGGGCCAAGATGGGGGCATGACGGAGATCGAAGTCCGCCCCGCGCGGTCCGCCGAGTACGAGACCGTCGCCGAGCTGCGGTGGCTCTGGGTGGCGGAGAAGCACGGCGTGCCCGAGGATGGGCGCGAGGCGTTCGTGCGGGAGTTCCCGGTGTGGGCGCGGCAGAACGCGGCGACGCACCGGTGCCTGGTCGTGGCGCGGGGAGATCAGGTGCTGGGCATGGGGTTTCTCGCGATCGTGCCGCGGGTGCCGTCGCCGCGGTCGTTTACCCGGGCCAGCGGTGACGTGCAGTGCGTGTACGTGGTGCCGGAGGCCCGTGACCGCGGCCTCGGCGGGCAGCTGATCGACGGGCTGCTGGCCCTGGCCGAGGAGCTCGGGCTGGAGCGGGTGACCGTGCACTCGTCGAAGCGGGCGGTGACGGCGTACGAGCGGCGGGGATTCGCGGTGTCGCCGGTCATGTTGCAGGCCGAGGTGGCGCGATGAGCCACGACGTCGTGATCATCGGGGCCGGGTTCAGCGGCCTGTATGCGCTGCACCGGCTGAGCGGCCTCGGCCTCGACGTGACGTGCCTGGAAGCGGGTGACGGCGTAGGCGGAACCTGGTACTGGAACCGGTATCCGGGCGCGCGGGTGGACATCGAGAGCGTGCAGTACTCCTACTCGTTCGACGAGGACCTGCAACAGGAATGGAGCTGGCCGGAGCACTTCTCGGCCCAGCCGGACCTGGAGGCGTACGCCAACCACGTGGCCGACCGGTTCGGGCTGCGGGAGAAGATCCGGTTCGCCACGCGGGTCACGGGGCTGAGGTTCGACGAGCAGACCTGCCGCTGGCACATCGCCACCGAGCAAGGGAAATCCCTCACGGCCAAGTACGTCGTCGCCGCGACCGGCAGCCTCGACTCCCGGAACGTCCCGCCGTTCCCGGGGCTTGAGACGTTCCGCGGGCAGTGGCATCACACGGCGCGGTGGCCTCGGGAGGGAGTGGACCTCGCGGGCAAGCGGGTGGGCCTGATCGGAACCGGTTCCACCGGCATCCAGATTGCCACCACGATCGCCGAGACGGTAGAGCATCTCCATGTCTTCCAACGAACTCCGGCCTTCTCGGTGCCGGCCGACAACCGTCCGCTCGACCGCGAGTACGAGCGGGAGTGGAAGGACAACTATGCCGAGCGCCGGGCCGAGATGCGGGCCAACCGCGCGGCGCTCTACCCGACGATGCCGCGGCACGGCTCCATCTTCGACCACGAACCCCAGCGGCAGCAGGAGATCCTGGAGCAGGCGTGGTCGGCCCGCAGCGGGTTGATGTTCCTCCAGACGTTCGACGACATCATGACCCACCCGGGGGCCAACGAGATCGTCGCGGAGTTCATCCGGGGCAAGATCAGACAGGCGGTGCGTGACCCCGAGGTGGCCGAGCTGCTCAGCCCGCGCACGTATCCGGTGGGGGCCAAGCGGATCTGCATGGACACCGGCTACTACGAGATCTTCAACCGGCAGAACGTGACCCTGGTCGACGTGCGATCCGACCCGATCGCCGAGATCACCCCGGCCGGCCTGCGGACCACCGCCGCCGAGTACGAGCTGGACGTGCTCATCCTGGCCACCGGCTTCGACGGCGTGACCGGCTCGTTCACCAGCCTCAACATCACCGGCGTTGACGGGATCGACCTCCGCGCGAAGTGGGCCGACGGCCCGACCGCGTACCTGGGGATCATGGTGGCGGGGTTCCCGAACCTGTTCCTCGTGCACGGTCCGGGCAGCCCCGGCGTGCTGGCGCAGATGATCGCCGGCGCCGAGTGGCAGGTCGACTGGATCACGCGGTTCGTCGAGCAGTTGGAGGACAAGGGGCACAAGCGGGTCGAGACCACCGCGGCGTGGGAGGCGCGCTGGAAGAAGGAGATCGACGCGGCCGCCGCGCACACCCTGCACCGCCGGGCCGATTCCTGGTACCTGGGCGCGAACATCCCGGGCAAGGCCCGGTCGTTCATGATCTACCTCGCCGGGTTCGACCGTTATGTCCAGCGGTGCGAGGAACAGGCCGACGCCGGCTACCAGGGCTTCGAGGTCGAGTGACGGGCAGGTGACGCCGGGCGGGCAGGGTTGGGGTCACGTCGTCCCTGGAGCGAGGTGACCGGTGCCAACTCTGTACGCCTACGGCGCGGACTACACGGGCGGGGAGTTCACGCCCGCCGAACTGGACGCCTACCACGCCGCCGGCGGCTACGACATCCGCGTCCTGCTCCGCCGTGTCGGCTATCCTGGCGATCCCCGCTGCGTCAGCCACTATCCGGGCGCGTACCGGAGCCTGACCGATTCGGGCCGCTTGGTGTTGCTGGTGCACGGAATCGACGCCAACGACCCGGCCGGCGGCCGCGACGCCGGCGTCCAGCACGCGACCGCGGCGCTCGACGACGCCCGGCGGCTCGGCTACCCCGAGGAGCTGCCGATCTTCATGGCCGCCGGGGACTGGTTGGCCCGTCAGGGCATCAGCGTGCCCACGGCCATGGCGTACCTGGAAGGCGCCGCCGCCGTGCTCGGCATCGAACGCACCGGCGCGCACGGCTTCGCCGACGTCGTGCACGCCGCCCAGGACCAGGCGGTGGCGACCTGGTTCTGGCTCCGTGGCGCGGAAAGCGGCGTCCGCGAGGGCATCCAGCTCTACCGGGCCGGCGACCTCTCGCCCGTTCGCCCGACCACCTTCGACATCGACCTCGACCAGGTGTACTTCGACCCGCACGGCATCGCAGGAGGGGGTTTCCTGATGGCCCTGGAGCAGTGGAAGCAGGACCGGATCTTCGAGCGCATCCTGAGCATGAGCCAGCAGGTGGACGGCCAGACCTTCGACGGCGACCAGTTCACCCGCGAACAGCGGGACCGTCAGCTCGTGCAGTCCAAACTGGACACTCTCACCCAGCAGATGCAAGCCAGGCTGGACACCTTGGCCCAGCAGGGTCAGTCCACGCTGGACACGCTGGCCCAGCAGATGCAAGCCCGGCTCGACGCCCTCTCCCAGCAGAACGCGTCGACACTGGACGCGCTTGCGCAGCAGATCCAGGCCTTGGCCGCCAAACTGGACGCCCTGCAACCGGCCCCGCCCGCTCAGTCGCCGGCCAAAAGCTGACCGGTGGCGCGGGTGGACAGCGTGGCGATGCTCTCCACCCGCTGGCGCATCCGCGGCGAGGGCTCGGCCCCGAGGGCGCTGCGGTAGGCCAGATAGGCGGCCAGGGCCTCGAGGTGATTGCCTTCCTCGATGTGCACCCGAACGAGCAGCAGATGCGGTGTCTCGCGCAGCGGCGCGGCGCGCATGGCGGCGAGGGCGAACTCCAGGGCCTCGCCGTAACGGCCGTCCAGCAACCGTTGCTCGGCCAGGCGCTCCAGGTTTTCCAGGAACAGCCGGCGCAACCGGTCCCGCTCGGACAGCACCCAGTCCTCGTACCAGCCGGGCAGCAACTCGCGGTCCCGATCGGTGACGGCCAGGTCGACCTCGACAGTCGGGTCGAGGGCCAGCACCTCGTCCTCGCAGGTGATCAGCGGTAGCCCGAGCTGGTTGAGCCGCCACAACGTGGTGCGCAGCCGGGCCATCGCCCTGTCGGCGCAGGCGTCCGGCCACAGCTCGGCGGCGATCTTGTCGCGGGTGGTCGGCCCGCACAGCGCCAGGTAGGCCAGCAGCCGCTGCTGGGCCCGGCCGACGTCCAACTCCCGGCCGTGGTGGGACAACCGGAAACCGTCGAGCAGTCGCAGCATGGCCATCTCAGATGTTTCCGGCGAGCATGGCGCGGATCTGGGTGGACGGGACGAGCCCGCACTCGCGGCGCAGGGTCAGCTCGAAGTCCCGGAACTGGAGGATCGCGTGGGCCAGGTCGCCGCGGGCCAGGTGCACCGCGATCACCGCCCGGTGAGCGCTCTCCCGCAGCGGCGACAGCCCGACGGCCAGCATCGCCGCGGCCATCGCCTCGTCATGGCGGGCGGCGACGATCAGGTTGTGCGCCAACGACTCCAGCGCGTGCAGTCGAAGCTGGTGCAGGCGTTCCCGTTCGATGCGGACCCAGTCCTCGTCCCACCCCGGCAGCAGCTCGCCGCTGGGCAGGGCGTGGCCGTCACCGACCGGGGGAGTGGCGCCGGCCAGCAGTTCCAGCGCCCGCGACCGCAATGCGGCGACGTCGACCTCGATGTCGGACGGGAGGTCGAGCACGTCGTTCCGACACGTCAGGGCGGTGTCCTGGCTCAGCCGCCAGACCGTGGTCCGCAGGCTGCCGTCGGCCCGCTCCTGCCTGACCTCCGGCCACAGCGTGCCGGCCACGACCGCGCGGGAGGTGGGGCCGTGCACCGCGAGATAGGCCAGCAGCCGCTGCCCGGGCCGGGCGACCCGCACCTCGCGGTGGCCGCTCCGGAGCCCGAAGCAGCCGAGCAACGCGAGACTGTCCACCGCCCCAGTATGTACTCCATCTGCCCGCGTCCGCCGCCGTTTTCCCGCAACCACCCCCGCCCTTTCGGGCGAGTCGCGCTCAGCCACATACCGAATGCACGCCTCGTGCATATGCCTCAGAATGACATCCGGTCTGTCCGTGAGCGCGACTCGCGGGGTCAGGAGTCGGTTTCCTCGGCTTCGTCTTCTTCGCAGCCGTGGTGGGAGACCAGGCGGTCGTAGACGGCCAGCACCTCCTTGACGGTGTTGGCGCGCAGGTAGTCGCACCGCGCCTTGCGGGCGTCCGCGTGGCACTGCCGAACGGCCTTCTCGCCCAGCAGGATGGCGATGGCCGCGACCCCTTTGCTCCACACGGTCAGCGCGCGGCACAGGCAGTCCACGAAGTCGTTGGTCTGCTTGAAACCCCGCCACACCACGTGAATGTGCTGCGCGGCGACCCGGGCCCGCGCGTACAGCTCCTTCAGGTCCGTCTTGGCCGGGTCGCCGGACAGGTCGGCCTGGATGCCCGACAGCTCGGTCTTGATGTCGGCCACCCGGGCCACCAGCGCCGCCGGCTCCTTGACCAGCTCGGTGAAGCACGCCTTGGCCGCGTCGACCCGCCGCTGGTAGTCGGCGATCCGCTCGGCCAGGGCCTTGTCGTCCAGCTTGTCCGTGCTGGTGTCGAACTCGCCGTTGTCGTGCACGCAGCAGCCCTGGTCGCAGCCGCATTCGCGCAGCTGCTCCTCGACGATGTGGTACGCCTCGTCCAGCCGGTGCACCACGTGCTCCTGCTTGATCAGGCAGCGCACCCGCTCCACCAGCAGCTTGGCCTGGTGGCGCAGTTCCTGCACCTCCAGGGCGACCGAGTGCCGGGCGGCGCGGTAGTCGACCCTGGTGGTGTCGTACTGGGTGCGAGCGGCCCGCAGGGCCGGCAGGTTGTCGTCGTTGTACTTGGCCTGGGCGTCCACACCCTGGGCCTTGCACTGCAGGCAGTCGACGATCTCCGGGTCGCAGTCGGTGCACTCGCTCTGCTCGGTGCTCATGGGGCTCCCTTCCATTGAACGCGCGGAACCCAGGTTCGGCGGCCGGTGTCACCGGACCGTCGCGGGCGGCGCGACGGTGCGGTGACGCGGCGTCCCGACGATCTGGTGCCATGGCAGGACATCGGGCGCTGGCCGCGACGGGGCGCAGCATCGTCGATCTGCTCAACCGTCGGTTCGAGCAGCAGCTGCCGACCGGCCCGCGGCCGACCGCGGTGCTGGCCGGCACCTACGACTTCGACCAGGTCAACTCCAGCCCGACCTCGGTGATCAGGTATCCGGCGGTCTCGGTGTACTGCTACCGGGTGTCGGTGGATCCGACGATGCGGGCGGCCTGGTCCGGGGTGGCCGCGCGTGACGGCATTCCGCGCATCCCGCTGCGGATGCATCTGCTGGTCGCGGCCTGGGACACGCACGTGGAGAGCGAGCTGGAGTGGCTGGGGCTGGCGGTGAAGGTGCTGGAACGCGACAGCATCCTGTCCGGCCCGCTGCTGCATCCCAGCGGCGAGTGGGGTCCCGGCGACACGGTCGAGGTGGTCACCGACGAGCTGCCGGTGGACTCGATGAGCGAGGCCTTCGAGGCGCTGACCACGCAGTACCGGCTGTCGCTGCCGTATCTGGCCCGGGTGGTGCGGATCGACGGGAACCCGGAGCGGACCGCGGATCCGGTGGCCACCGTGGAGGTGAACTCGTGACCGGGCCGATCGCCGTCCGCCACCGGCTGGCGCTGGGCGTCGAAGCGCTGGACGCCACCACACGCACGTTGGCCGGCTCGGGCCTCACGGCCGTACGGGAGACGCCGCGTGGCCAGGTGGCGCTGGACTCCGACGACAACGGCCGGTTCAAGCTTCGGCACGGTCCCGGCGTCGGCACGAACG
The DNA here is from genome assembly GCF_044547355.1 of Kutzneria sp. NPDC052558. Taxonomy (NCBI): domain Bacteria; kingdom Bacillati; phylum Actinomycetota; class Actinomycetes; order Pseudonocardiales; family Pseudonocardiaceae; genus Kutzneria; species Kutzneria sp. NPDC052558. The sequence goes on along the minus strand of NZ_JBIUAG010000026.1, from coordinate 73,530 downwards.
TGGTGCTACGCCTGGACGACCCCAACCGCCGCTTCGTGCCCCGACGATTCTCCATTCCACTGTGGACGCTGGCCGAGGTGTTGCCGGTCGACCAGGACCCGCCCACCGGCCCGTACATCCCGGTCGCCTCGCGGTTGCTGCGCCCCTGGCTGCTGCCCGGATCCGCCTACCGCGCGACCCGGGGCTCCACCGCGTTGCGGGGGCGAGTCGTCCGTGACGGCGGCCGGCCGGCGCGCTGGGCCCGGCTGAACGCCTTGGGGGCCAAGGGAGAACTTCTCGGCTGGACCCACTGCGACGACCGCGGCGAGTTCTTCCTGCTGATCGGCAGCGCCGGCGCGCTGCCGCCGCCCGCGCCCGACACCCTGGACGTCGACCTCGTGGTCACGGCCCCGGCGACGGCGACCACGCCCGACCCGGCCGACCGCCTCACCGACCTCGTGGTCGAGGCGGCGCCGCGGTCGCCGGCGCCGCCGTCACCGTCCGATTTGGACAATGATCTGGTGCGGGGCCTGGCGATTCCGCCCGGCTACCGCGCCTCGACCGCGCCCCGCCCGCATCTGACCGTTCCCGTCGGCGAGGTGCTCGCCGTCGCCCGTGACGTGGTCTTCACGTCCTGACCAGTGACCGAGGAGGTCAACACGCATGCCTGAGTATCTGACTCCTGGTGTCTACATCGAGGAGACGAGCTTCCGGTCGCGGTCGATCGAAGGCGTCCCCACCTCGACGTTCGGCATGGCCGGCGTGACCAGGTACGGCCCGGTGCCCTACGTGCTCACGCTGCCCGACAACAGCGAGCTCGCGATGGTGCCCAAGCCCTACCTGGTCACCAACTTCACCGAGTTCGAGCGGGCCTTCGGCGGCCTCGGCGACGCCGGCTCGGGCAACGGCTCCGGCGAGAACACCCGCAACTACCTGGCCTACGCGGCGCGGGCGTTCTTCGCCAACGGCGGCCAGCGGCTGTACGTGGCCCGGGTGTTCGAGTTCAGCGGCCCGCAGGGCGCGCCGGCGCTGGCCGACTTCGCCTCGCTGCCGGTCGGCGGGGGCGCGCCGATCGCGGTCTGGCGGGCCCGCTGGCCCGGGCTCGCCGGCAGCGAGCTTCAGGTCCGGGTGGAATGGCAGCGCAGCAAGAACATCCTGGTCGGCGACACGCTCAACGGGGTGGCCCCGGGCGCGGCGGTGGAGGTGCTGCCCGGCGGCTCCAAGCCGGCCGACGGGCAGCTGCCGGTCGAGACCACCATCCGGATCGTGGCCAAGAGCAACGGCAAGTGGGGCTACGCCGGACCCAACGGCTTCGATCCGGTCACCGTGGGCACGGCCGTGTTCCACCTGACCCTCAACGTGACCGTCAAGAACGACGACGGCCGGGTCGACGCCTACAACGGCCTCGAGGTCGGCGACAACCACCCGCGGGCGATCACCAAGGTCCTGCACCCGGTGCACCCGACCGATGACCTGGCCCAGCTCTGGCTGGACACCGCGGTCAATCCGGCCCCGACGCCGGCCAAGCTGTTCCTCGGCCTGATCGGCGCCGCGTCGCCGGCCCCGTGGCAGTTCCTGGCCGGCGGCACCGACGGCGCGGTCACCGCCGAGCTGATCAACGGCAACGCCGCCGACCCGGACAGCGCCACCGCCGTGGCCACCGGCATCTTCGCCCTCGACGAGGTCGACGACATCGCGATCGTGGCCACCCCGGACAGCGTCCGGCTGGACCCGGCCTCGCAGCAGACCGCCGTGCAGAACCTGATCACCCACTGCGAGCAGCAGAAGTACCGGATCGCGGTGATCGACCCGCCGGCCGACAGCTCGATCTCGGGCGTGCGGGACTTCCGGGCCCAGTTCGACAGCTCCTACGCGGCGCTGTACTACCCGTGGCTGAAGATGGTCGACCCGACCGCCTCGCCCGATCCCAGCGCTCCCACGCCGATCATCACCCTGCCGCCCTCGGGCTCGGTGGCCGGCATCTACGCCCGCAGCGACGTCGAGCGCGGCGTGTTCAAGGCCCCGGCCAACGAGGTGATCAGCGGCATCAGCGGGTTCGCGGCCAACGTCACCTTCGAACGGCAGGGCGTGCTCAACCCGGAGGGCGTCAACGCGCTGCGTTTCTTCGAGGGCCGCAGCAACCGGGTCTGGGGCGCGCGCACCATGAGCTCGGACCCGGAGTGGAAGTACGTCAACGTGCGCCGGCTGTTCGCGTACCTGGAGCACTCCATCGACAAGGCCACCCAGTGGGCGGTGTTCGAGCCCAACAACGAGAGCCTGTGGGCCAACATCCGGCAGTCCATCGAGGACTTCCTGCTGGTGACCTGGAAGTCCGGGGCGCTGATGGGCACCAAGCCGGAGGAGGCGTACTTCGTGCGCTGCGACCGCACCACCATGACCCAGAACGACCTGGACAACGGCCGGCTGATCTGCCTGATCGGGGTGGCGCCGACCTACCCGGCCGAGTTCGTGATCTTCCGCATCGGCCAGTTCACCGCCGACGCGCAGAACAGCTGAGCAGGAGGACGACATGGCACTGTCGAGGGAGAACCCCTACGGCGCGTTCAACTTCACCGTCGCGCTGGGCACCACCGCCGACACCAGCAGCGTGGTGGCCGGCTTCTCCGACGTCAGCGGGCTGGGCAACGAGGTGAAGTTCTCCGAGTACCGCAACGGCAACGAGAAGGTCAACCACGTGCGCAAGATCGCCAACGTGAACGTCACCGACGACGTGACGCTCAAGCGCGGGGTGGTCGGCGACCTGTCCCTGTTCACCTGGCTGACCTCGACCCGGACCGGCGTCTTCGACCCGCGGACGGTGATCATCTCGCTGCTGGACGAGAAGCGCGACACGGTGTGCAAGTGGACGCTGACCAACGCCCAGCCCAAGAAGTGGGTGGGCCCGACGATGGCGGCCAAGGGCGGCGGCGAGGTGGCCATGGAGGAACTGCACCTGGTCGCCGAGCAGATCGACTTCACCTCCACGGTGCAATGACCGCCGGGCTCCGGCTCGGCGCGCCGGGGATCTACCAGTCCCCGCACCGCGTCGAGCCCGCCTTCACGGCGACCCGGCTTGACGTCACCGGCTTCGTTGGGGTCGCCCCGCGCGGCCCGGTGAACGAGACCGTCGCGGTGTTCAGCTGGTCGGACTACCAGCAGCGGTTCGGCGCTTTCCAGGGCCGGGGCCGGCTTCCCTATGCCGTGCAGGCGTTTTTCGCGCAGGGCGGGGCCAAGGCGCAGATCGTGCGCGTGGCCCCGGCGGCCGACGACCCGGATGCCACGTCACGGTTGTTGCTCAGCAACGGAATCACGGTGTCGGCCCGGGACGAGGGCTCCTGGGGCGACCTGCTGTCCGTGACGATCGAGTTCACCGCGTCCCAGCACATCGCGACGGAGCCGGCGCCGACCGGCCTGCGGCTGCTCGGCGGGGCCTCGGTCGTGCCGGGTTCGTTGCTGCTGACCGATTCCGGCGAGTTCCGCTGGGTGATCTCGGTCGTGGTCAACGGCGGCGTCACCACTGCCGTGACCGACAAGCCGGTGCGGGCCACGGGCGTGTCCGTGATCACCGCCGATGTCTCGGTGGTGGACGGGGATCCGACCTTCGTCCGCCAGGAAAGTTTCGCCGGGCTGGGACTTCGGCCCGAGCATCCGCAGTTCCTGTTGCAGCGGCTGGAGTCCGACTCCCTGCTGGTGCGGCCGACCGGCGCCTGGAAGATGCCGTTGCCGCTGCCGGACCTGGGACTGTCGACGGTCACCTCCTCGTTGGCGCACAAGGGGAAGGACCGTTGGTCGGAGATCGACCGCAACAGCTTCTTCAGCGGCGGCGCGGCCGACGACCCGCTCAACGAGGAGCCGCACCGCGGCATCGACGTCGCCGGCCGGAACCTGGAGATCGGGCTGCTCGTCGTCCCCGACCTGTACTGGAGCTGGGACGCGGGGGCACAGGTCACCGACCCGCCGGACCAGCCGCCGGCCTGTGGCTGTTTCCGGCCGTGCGCACCGGATCCGGCCCCGATCACCTACACCACGCCGCCGCAGCCGGACCGGCTGCTCGACGGGCGCGATCCCGGTGAGCTGGCGGAAATCCTGGTGCGGCAGAAGCGCGTCGTCGAGGTGGCGGCGCTGCGGCAGCGGTTCGTGGCGCTGCTGGACGTCCCTTTCGGGTTGCCGGTGGGGGAGGTGATCCGATGGCGGTCGAACTTCGACACCAGCTACGCCGCCGCTTACTTCCCGTGGCTGGCGGCCGTCGGGCCTGACACGCTGGCCGTCCAGGTGCCGCCTTCCGCTTACGCCGCCGGCATCATCGCCGCCCGGGAGATCAAGCACGGGCTGCCGTGGGGGCCGGCCAACGAGCTGGCCGTCGGGGCGGTGCAGGCCAGCGACCACGTGAGCGACGCCGAGCACGACCGGCTGCATCTGGCCGGTGTCAACGTGTACCGGGCCGAACGGGACGGGTTCCGGCTCACCGCGGCCCGGACCGTGTCCAGCGATCCCGACTACCGGCAGCTCAGCGTGCGCCGGCTGATGACCATGATCGCCATCACGCTGGCCCGGCAGGCCCAGTTCCTGGTGTTCGAGCCGAACACCCCGCAGCTGCGGGACCTGCTCGGGCAGATGATCACCCACCTGCTGCGCGGGCTGAAGGCCCAGGGGGCGTTCTCCGGCGACACCGAGCAGCAGTGCTTCTTCGTGCTGACCGGGGACAGCGTCAATCCGCCGCAGAACCAGCAGCTGGGCCGGTTGGTGGCGGAGGTGGGCGTGGCCCCCTCGACGCCGCTGGAGTACCTGGTGCTGCGCATCACCCAGGACGGCGACGGCGCCGTGCGAGTGGAGGCCGACAATGGATGATCTGCACAACCTGTTGCCGGCGTTCAACTTCTCGGTCTCGCTGTACAAGACCGGCGGCAGCGACAGGAACCTGATCGGCAACGGCGGCTTCGCCGAGTGCAGCGGGCTGGAGCTGTCGGCCGACATCCGCGAGCACAACGAGGGCGGCAACAACAACGCCGTGCGCCGGATGCTCGGCCGGGTCAAGTTGCAGCCGCTGGTGCTCAAGCGGGGCATGCTGGTCAACCAGACCCAGGCCGACGGCACGCTGTGGACCTGGATGACCACCATGCTCGACGGTCAGCTGCCGTTCGACCGCTACGACGGGCACATCGACGTGTTCGACCGGATCGGCGCCACCTCCTTCGCGCGCTGGTCGTTCGTGCGGGGACTGCCGAGCAAGCTGTCCGGCCCAACGCTCAACGCCAAGACCGGCGACATCGCCATCGAGGAGCTCCAGATCGTGCACGAGGGCCTGCGATTGGAGGTGAAGTGATGGCCGGCGACGGCATCCAGCGGGCGACCTTGCAAGCGCTGGAGTACCCGGCGACCGGCGGCAAGCCCAAGCCGACCGGCGACCTGATCACGGTCCAGTTCAACCCGACGTCGCTGCGCATCGAGCGCAACAACAACGTCAACAGCAACGGCAAGGGCACCAAGACCGCCGTCCGCACCGTGTCCTCGGTCGAGTACGCCACGCTCACCCTCGACCTGCTCTTCGACACGGCCGAGCAGGGCACCGACGTGCGGATCAAGACCAAGGACGTGCGCCAGTTCATCCAGCCGCCCACCGGCGCGCCGGGCAAGGCCCCGCCCAACGTGCGGTTCGAGTGGGGAAACCTTCAGTTCGACGGGATTCTCCAGCACATCACCGAGGAGCTGGACTACTTCTCGGCCGCCGGGGTGGCGCTGCACGCCAAGCTCAGCCTGACCTTCGGCGAGGCCCTGCCGGCCGAGCTGGAGGGGCCGGCGAGCCGGGACGTCGGCGCCGCTTCGGCGGCCGGCGGGGCCACCATCGGGGCGCTGGGCACCAGCGGCACCCTGAACCCGATCCGGGTCGTGGTCGCCCAGGCCGGCGAGAGCGTGCAGCAGATGCTGAGCCGGCTCAACCTGGATCCGGCCGGGTGGCGGTCGGCCATGAACGGCTTGCAGAGCCCGATCGCGCTGGCCGCCGGAACCCAGGTGCAGTTGGGGGCCGAGGTCTCGGCCGGGGCGGGCATCGGGGTCTCGGCCGGTTTCGCCTCGGGCGTCCAGGTCGGGGTGACAGCCGAGCTGTCCGCTGCGTTGGCCGGCGTGCAGACGGATCCGACCGCCGCCGGGTTCGTGCTGGCCGCCGGCGGCGGGGTGGCGCAGTCGCAGCAGACCGTGCTGGCCGAACAGACGAGCTCGGCCGCTTCGGCGGCCCGGTCCTCGTTCGCGGTGCCGGCCGCCCCCGCCGAGGCGACCGTCGACGCCCGGGCGCTGACGTACGGATCGTCGATTCCGTTGCGGGCCAGGGCCGATGCCGACACCACGGCCCAGATGCAGGCCGGTGGCCAGCTCGGCGTGACCGCCCGTGCCCAGACCGACGAGGTGCCGGTCGCGACCGGCCCCGGCGTGCCGCCCTGGCAGCAGCTCCCGCCGTCCAACCCGGTCGCCGACAGCGCGCAACGCACCCGTGACGCCCGTCCCACGACCATGAGGTGGAGACCGGGAGGTGAGTGCCGATGAGCGTGCATGTCGCCGAGCTGCACAGCGATGTCGTTCCCGCCGGCGGGCCGTCGTCCACGGCGAGCAGTGACGGGCCGCGGCAGGTGTGGGGGGCCGAGTTGGAGTCGTGGCAGGGCCTGCTGTGCGACGCGAAGCGGCTGGCCGGCCGCACGGCGTCGGAGGGCTACGATGACTGATCCCGCGATCGCGTTCGACGGTCCGGTGTTCACTGTGGACGGTGCGGTGGCCGGCGAGCTGGCCCGGGACTGCATCCGCCTGGAGGTCGAGGAAGGCTTGGAGGGCCTGCGCACGCTGCACGCCCACTTCCTCGCCGCAGGGCCGGGCGCGACCGGCCCCGAGGAGCGGATGCTCTACCTGGACGGGAAAACCCTCGACTTCGGCAAGACCGTGGCGGTCACCGTCGGGCCGGGCACCGACCAGCGCTACGCCTTCGAGGGCGTGATCTCGGCGATCGAGGCCGTCTACGCCGACACCGAGCCGCCGGTGGTCGTGGTGCATGCCGAGGACGCGCTGATGAAGCTGCGGATGACCCGGCGCTCGCGGACGTACCAGAACGTCAGCGACGCCGACCTGGCCGAGCGGATCGCCGCCGAGCACGGCCTGCACACCGACATCGCCGTCGACGGGCCGACGTATGACGTTGTGCAGCAGGCGAACCAGAGCGACCTGGCCTTCCTGCGCGAGCGGGCCCGCCTGGTGCGGGCCGAGATCTGGTGCACCGGGCAGACCCTGCACATGCAGTCCCGCCCGCACCGGCAGGCCCCCACGCTGAAACTGACGCAGGGCAAGGAAGTGTTGGCCATCCGGCTGTGCGCCGACCTCGCCCACCAGCGTGGCTCGGTGATCGTCACCGGGTACGACGCCGACGCCAAGGACGTGATCGACGAACGCGTCGGCCCCGAGGCCGTCGAAGCCGAGACCACCGGCGGCCTCACCGGCGCGCGGCTGGTGTCGAAGGTGCTGGGCGACTCCGTGACGCTGCGGGTGCGCGAGGCGGCGCTGACCTCGGCCGAGGCCGGCGCGTGGGCGAAAGCCGAGATGCTGCAACGAGGTCGGCGTTTCGTGACCGTGCAGGGCATGACCCGCGGCACCCCGGACATGATCGTCGGCAGCAGGCTCACGCTCAGCCTGGTCGGCCGGCCGTTCGAGGGCGGCGGCTACTACGTGACGCGCGTCAAGCACGTTTTCGAGAACGTGCACGGGCTTCGCACCCACTTCGAGGCCGAGCGCGCGACGCTGAACGGGGTGGCCTGATGCTGCCCACCCCGGCCGACGGCTCCGCGCCCGGCTACTTCGGCGTGTACCCGGCGATCGTCACCGACATCGAGGACCCGAAGCATCTCGGCCGGGTCGAGGTCCGCTTTCCCTGGCTGGGTAAGGACGGTGACCAGGCCGTGCGGTCGTGGGCCACGCTGTGCTCGCCCTACGCCGACGACGACCAGGGCCTGCAGATCATGCCCGAGGTCGGCAGCCAGGTCGTGGTGGCCTTCGAGGCCGGCAACCTGCGGCGGCCGTACGTGCTGGGCGCGGCGTGGAACGGCCGGGAGTCGCTGCCGCGCACGCCCGAGTCGGCCAACGACATCCGGGTGCTGCGCTCCCGGAGCCACAGCGAGCTGGAGTTCGACGACACCGCCGGGGCCGCGAAGGTCAGCATCACCATGGCCGCCGGGCACAAGGTGGTGCTGGACAACGGAACCCAGCAGATCACCATCGAGCACGCCAACGGCAGCAGCATCGTGTTCACCGCCGCCGGCAGCATCGAGATCACCGCGCCGGTGTCGGTCAGCGTGACCACGCCGATGGTGGAGGTGCACGCCCCGCTGGCCGTGTTCGACGGCATCGTCGAGTGCCAGACGCTGGTGGCCAACACCCTGGTCAGCTCGCCCGCGTACACGCCGGGCGCCGGAAACATCTGGTGAGGCAGGCAATGGATCACGACTTCGCGCTGCGGTCGCCCTGGTACTACCGGGAGCGGCACCACCTGCCGCTGAGCGACTGCCGCGCGATGCGGCCGGTGATCCAGAAGTACGACCGGCACGACTTCGTCAAGCAGCTGCTGGCCGACCCCAGCGCGTACCTGAAGTGGGACGACGAGGACAAGTGGGCCTATCCCGCCCCGCTCGGCCTGCCCGGCGCTGGAAAGCCGACGCGGCACCGGATGCTGCGCACCGAGCTGCGCAAGCTGTACCAGCCCAGCCACGACCGGTTCTACGCCGTGGGCATCGAGGTCTTCTGCGAGGAGGCCGGTCTGCCGCGGGCCGGGTCGCACCGGGACATCGAGGTCGGCATGGTGCTGCGCCGCATCGTCACCAGCGTCGCCGGCGACCGCCGGCCCATCCGTCGGCTCGCCCGTGACCTCATGCTCACGATGGCCGCCGACCAGGCCCCCGGCGAGGTTGTCGGCGAGGCCCCGATGGACGTCCGCACCCTGTGGTGGGCCGACGAAGCGCAGCGCCGGCAGTTCGAGGAGGACCACGCCGAGGACCTGTCCCAGGTCCAGACGACGTGCGTCGAGCAGGCGTGGGTCAAGGGCCAGTGGGTGAACGTCGGCCGAGAGGAGCATCCCGCCGACGAGGCCACCATCTCCATGTGGCGACTGCCCCCGTCCGGGAGCCGCTGCGAGGCCGGGCAGACCCGGTCCCTGTGGTACGGCACGCTGCCGACCGCCTCGCCCGAGCACGGCCTCGACGGCATGCCCAAGCTCGACGAGCAGTCCACGTACCGGATCGTCTGCTTCGTGCGGCAGGACCGGGGCTCCTGCCCGCCGCGGACGTGGTGGAGCCGGCCGACCGTGCCCTTCCGGTTCGCCTCGTTCTACGATCCTCAGGGCACCAAGAACCACACCGTGTCCATCACCATGCCCGACATCCGCGCCCTGCAAGCCCAGGCCGGCTCCGGCATCCAGCCCAGCGGCATGCGGATCACCTCGCCCGTCGGGTCCTATATGGACTTTCCATCCGACCTGTCCAAGCTCAAGCCCGGCGCCGGCAGCCTGGCCAACAAGGCGCCCGTGGTCTGCACCTTCGCCATCGAGCTGTTCATGATCGTCGCGATGTTCCTGTTCACCCTGTTCCTGCCCATCGTCGTCTTCGTCTTCCAGCTCTGGTGGATGCTCGCCCTGCGCTTCTGCGCCCCGCTGCCCAGCGGCTCCTTCGAGGCCCTGCGCACCTACTTCGCCGACTCCTCACACGACCTCAACACCCTGGTCACCCCATTGCCGACCACCACCCCCGAGGAGCAGGCCAAGGAAGCCGCCCGCGTCGCCGCCTCCGCCGCCCTCGACGTCGTCATGGGCATCGGCCCCGACAGCGCCCACCAACTGCTTCAGGCCCCCACCATGCAGGCCGACCCCCGCGCCGTCGCCGACCTCGTCACCTTTGCCGACCCCGCCCCCAAAACTCCGCCCGCGCCCCCGGTCCAGCGCCCGTTTGTCGTGGACCCCTTGTGCCCCAAGGTGACCGAACCGCCGCAGTGACACGGTACCCGCCGACATGATCGGGCAGCCTGTCTACCAGGCTGCCCGATCCTTCGTTAGGGGTTTCCCTTGTTGCCTTGATAGCCGACGATCTCGAAGTACAGTCCCAGCGGGGTCTTGCTCAACGGCACGGTCTCTGGATTTCCGGCCGAATCGGTGTAGGTGACCAGCTGGCTGAGTATCTTGTTGGCGTCGAGATTGTGCTGCCGGTCCAGTGGCCACAGGTTTTCGTACTCGTCCAGGCCGCCCCATTGCAGGTCACGGACATGGTCGGCCTCGTCGTTGCCCCAGTCGAAGCCGTGCGCCTTGAGTAGTTTGCGGAACTGATCCTGTTTGACGCCGCCGCGCATGCTCGGAATTCGCTGCCACACGTTGCCGATCTTGGGGTAGAACCGGCCGTCCGGGTCGACGCCGATCGGGATCGCGAACCGCCGGTACTTGTTGAAGGCGGTGTTGCGCACGTCGTCGAGCCCTTTGGGCGGCACGGCAAGCCACTCGGGCCCGATGAAGTGGTACAGCTCGCCGCTCAACGTGATGGGCTGGGTGTACAGACCCGGGTGCTTGTGCCAGATCATCGGGATGGGATCGCCGCGGCGACGGCCGGTCGGGGGTCGGCCGGTGGGGGACCCCGGGCCGCCGGGGCCGTTGGCCTGGGTCAGCTCGGACGGTCCCGGCGCCGCCTTCAGCAGGGCGCTGATGGTGTCGACGAGGTTGAACGCGCTTTCGACGAGACTGAGGTCGACGGTCTTCGCGCCGGCGCTGTCGTAGTCCACGTGCAGGTCCGACCCGAACGTCCAGTTCCGGTCGAAGGCCTTGAGCAGCCAGTGCTTCTCCCACGTCGCCCCGAGCAGGCTTCCCTTGAAGAACGCGTCGAGGTCGAAGTGGAGCACCACGGTCAGGGCGTGCGCCTCTGTGTTCCGGAAGTGGTATTTCCCGTCGGCCCCGTAAATCGAGATCTGGTCCACGAAGCGGATCTCCGCGTCGACCGCGGAACCGGCCGTCAGGCCGGCTCCGATCTTGACTATGTCGAACAACTTGGCGACGCCTGCTTTCGCCCACAGTTCCGCGCCCAGGTGCACTGTGCCGCCGACCCGGCCGGCGACGTCGATGGTGGCGAGGGCGCGAAAACGGGGATACATGCGGGCCGCTTCGTCCAGCGTTCGAGCTCTGGGAAGCGACAGCCCCAACGGGTCGACCAGTGGAAGCCACGGATGCCACGCCCGGTCGCGTTCCCGGGCCTGCTCGGCCTCGGGCACCGACATCCCGACCCGGATGTCGCGCAGCTTCCCGTCGTAGGACGCGTTGATGCCGGCATCCAGGCCGGCCGACCCGCCGATCTGAGCCAGAATCCCCAGTTCGGGCACGAGCAGCGTGGTGAAGAGGTCACCGCCGATCGACTTGGACACCACCGGCTTGGTGAATGTCTTGGTCGGCAGGAAGTTCCAGTCCGGCAGAGCCAGGACCACGTCGCCGATCGGCCCCTGTTCGAGCACCGGACCGTCGTAGGCGGCCGTGGGTCTCGGACCAGTTCCGCCGGTCACCGTCGCATCCCGTGGCTGGATGCCGGCAGACGGTCCCGTATCCAGTGGCCGAACGCCGCCAGGCAGCCCGGCATCCTTCGGCTGTCCGGTGTCGTCGGCCGCACCCCCGTCCTGATCGTCCGGTCCGGCTCGGTGAACCATCACGTCGGCGACCTGGGCCATCGGTGACGCCGAACCGCCGGCCGCCGTCTGGCCGGCGACCGCGCGCGCCTCCACCTCGGCCGGGTCGTCCGGCCGGCTGACGGCGAGATCATGGCGGGGTTGTGCCGACCGCTGCTGCACCACATGCGTCAGCTCGTGGGCCAGAAGCCGCTTGCCGGTCGGTGTGCCGGGCGCGTAGCTGTCGGCGTTGAAAGCGATGTGCCGCCCGACCGTGTACGCCCGTGCGCCCAGCGCCTTGGCCGACGCCGCGGCGGCCGCGTCGGTGTGCACGCGAACGTCGCCGAAGTCCTGGCCGAAGCGGGCGGCCATGGTCGAACGGGTGTCGGTGTCGAGGGGCTGGCCGGGTGATTGCAGTACCTCGTGGACACGATTTCTGTGTGATGTCATACCGTCACGCCTTACGTAGGTCCCCCCGCTTGACGATTTCGTCGAGCAATACCTTGTAGTCACTGGTTATCCGCCGTACCGCGGCGGCGAGCAGGGTCGGTGAGGACGGGTCGGTGTTGTCGTCGACCGCCTTCTTGATCTGGGTCACGCCGGCGGCCTTGGGTCGCGGGACGTAGTCCCAGACCCGGGCGAAGTTGCCGGGAAGGTCGATCGGCCCGATCGCGTTGTGGGCATCGAGCACATTTAGCTGGGACTGGGCGACCGCTTCCCTGATGATGTCCCGATTGACCGGGTCGAGCGTCTTGTCGCCGGTCAGGTTCCACGTCCTGCCCTTCTTGTTGGACACGGGGATCCCGCCGGACGTGGCGTTGAGCGTCGCGTGCGCCGCGTCGGCGGCGAGGTTGAGCACGACCGAGGGCATCTTCGCCCAGATGGCCTTCAGAAGTTCCTCGAACCGGGACGCGCTGTTGATGTTGGGGTGGAACACGCCCTTGTACTTGTCCTTGGTTTCATACTGGGAGAACAGGTCCTTCACCGGTCCCTTGAAGGACTGCTCGGCCACGTTGTGGAGCAACGCGGCGAGGTCGTTCGGCCGGGCCCGCAGCGCCTTGTCGAACCGGTCCATGACGTCCGGCTTGTTGATCAGGTGGCCGGCCGAGAACGCGTCGGTGAGGAAGTGGTCGGCGAACGCGTTGATGACCAGTGCCTTGTTCTTGTCGCCCTTCTGGGCCGCGAACAGGGCCTCGCCGTGGAATCTCTCCCAGTACGCCTTGTGGTCGCGCTTGCCGGTGCCGGACGGCGTGACCAGCGCGGGGTCGGACGGTGCGAAGTGCTCCTCGTTGTCCCGCGCCAACTCCGAGTACATGCCTCCGGTCGCGGTGTTCCACTGCTCGTTGGAGACCTTGACTCCCGGGTCCGCACGGTCGTCCTTGATCAGCTTCGTGAGCTCCTTGACCTCGGTGTCCGGTGCGGCGAACAGCGCGGTGGAATCCCTGAACATGTCACCCATCGCGATGCCTTCGCCGTAGCTGACGTCGACGCCGTTCACGGTCATCGTGAGTTCCTTCAGGGTCAACGCGTCCTTGACCGCGTCGTTGACCTGCGGCGGAATCGTGAGGACCTCGCCCCTGAGGAAGCCCGAGACCTTGCGGCGGCGGCCGTGCGAGGTCACGTGGAAGGTCTTGAGCTTGTTGGCGTTGGCGGTCCGGAGGTCGGCCTCGCTCATCTTGTACTTGGCGGCGATGCTGGTGGGCGTTTCGCCCTTGGCGACGGTGTGCTTCTGCTCCCGCTTGGCCACCAGGGCGGCCAGGGCATCGTGGGTCTCGCCGAACTGGACGTGTTCACCGGACTCGTAGCGGTGCAGGACGCGGTGGGACGAGGTGTGGGTGATCGACCTGTCCAGACCGCCGGCGACCCGGTGGGCCTCGCGCTCGGCGGCGCGGTGGCCCGTGCCGATCGGGCCGGAGTCGGTCGTGCCGCGTTGCTGGACGACGTGGGTGAGCTCGTGGGCGAGCAGGTTGCGGCCGGACGGTGTCGACGGCTGGTACTGGCCGGCGCCGAAGACGATGCTGCGGCCCACGGTGTAGGCCGGGGCCGACACGGCGGCGGCGGAGGCCGAGGCCAGGGGACCGGTGTGGATCCGGACCCCGCCGAGGTCCTGCCCGAGCTGGGCCTGCATCTGGTCCCTGGTGTCGCCGTCGAGCGCCTTGCCCGGCGAGTTCAGGGCCTGGTCGACCACGGGTGGGACGGCGGCGGCCCGGCCGCCCTCGGCTCGTCGGCTCATGGGGCCAGGGTCGGCGGCCATCGTCACCACAACGTCGGCGCGACGGCGGGGTGACGGCGGGTGTCGAGGATGGCTGGCATGACGGTGGATGCGTGGTTGGGGCAGGGGCTGCCGTTCCCGGTGCGGCCGGACCGGAACAGCGGGGCGATCGGGACGGTGGACGGGATCGGGCTGGTGCGGCAGTCGATCGGCACGATCCTGGACACGGAGCCGGGGGAGCGGGTGATGGCGCCGGAGTTCGGGTGCGGGCTGCGGCGGTACCTGATGGCGCCGAACACGCCGGCGACGAGGTCGGCGATGGCGCAGGACATCACGGGCGCGCTGGGGCGGTGGGAGCCGCGGATCTCGGTGACGAACGTTGCGGTGACGCCGGGCGAGGAGGCTGAGCTGGTGTGGATCGAGATCGCCTACACGCTGCTGGCCGACCTGCGGCCGGACAATCTCGTCTACCCGTTCTACCTGCGGTAACAGCCGGGCGGAGGTCACAATGGCGTTGAACGGTCCCATTCTGGACGACCGCTCGTACCAGCAGCTGCGCGACGAGCTGGTCAAGCGGATCCCGGTCTACGCCCCGGAGTGGACCAACCACAACGAGAGCGACCCGGGCATCGCGCTGCTGGAGCTGTTCGCGTACCTGGGGGAAGCGCTGCTGTTCCGCTTCAACCAGATCCCGGACACGACCAGGATCGAGTTCCTGCGCATGCTGGGCGTGCAGCCCCGCACGGCCCAGTCGGCGACGGTGCTGTTGGCCGCGGACACGGATGTGGCGGCGGGCGTGCAGGTGGTGAAGGCCACGGAGGCGAAGGCCGGCGCGCTGTCGTTCGAGACGCAGGACGAGGTGTACGCCTGGCCGCTGGACTCGGTGGCGGTGGGCAAGGTGGGCCAGCCCCAGCAGGCGATGACGGCGGCGGAGCGGGAGCGCCGGGCGGATGCGTTGGCGCGGGCCAGGATCCCGTTCGCGGAGGCCCCGGACGCGACGTTCTACGAGACGGTCGCGGTGCCGGCGGACCCGCTGGCCCCGGACGCGGTCGCGCTGGAAGTGAGCTCCACAGTGGACAGGTCGCTGTGGATTGCCCTGCTGGGCCGCAAAACCACGGACCTTCAGCAGCTGGCCGGCCACACCCTGTTCGTGGGCGTGGCCTTCGACCAGGCGATCACGTCGTTCAGCCTGCCCACCGCCAGTCCCACGGAATTCCAGTCGGCGCAGCTGACCACGGCCCCGCCGCCGATGATCTGGCAGCTGTGGAATCCGCCCACGCCCCAAGGGAAATCCTCGTTCACCAACCTGCGCGTGCTGGGCGACACCACGGCCGGCCTGGTCGAGGACGGCGTGGTCAAGCTGGAGCTGCCCAAGCCGCTGCCGGTGATCGCTCCCGGCGGCCAGGGCAACGGCGACGCCGACAACCCGCCGCCGCTCAACGACGACAAGCAGGCGGCGCTGGTGGTGGCCTGGCTGCGGGTCAGCCGCCCGGCGACGGCGGCCGACGGCATCGGCCGGGTGCGCTGGGTCGGCCTGAACGCGGTCTCGGCCGTGCAGGCCAAGACGGCGACGCCGGAGCTGATCGGCGCCGGCACCGGCGATCCCGGCCAGCAGTACCGTCTCACCCAGCGCCCGGTGCTGGCCGACACGGTCCGGCTCCAGGTCGAGGAGGCCGACGGCTGGCACGACTGGACCGAGGTCGCGGACTTCATCGCCAGCACCCCGGACGACCGACCGTTCACAGTGGACCTGACGGCCGGCGTGATCACCTTCAACGGGCCGCGGCTTCCCCAGCAGGGGCAACGCATCCGGGTGCTGGGCTACCGCTACGGCGGCGGTGCGGCCGGCAACGTCCCGGCGAAGTCGATCACCCAGGTGGGCGGGGTCAAGGCGAGCAACCCGCTGCCGGCGGTCGGCGGCGCGGACGCGGCCAGCCTGACCGAGGCGATGGACAGCGTGCCGGGTCAGGTGCACCGCCGGGACCGTGCCGTGGTGGCCGAGGATTTCCGTGAGCTGGCCCGGGAAGTCGCCGGCGTGGCCCGGGCCGAGGCGCTGCCGCTGCTGCACCCGGACACCCCGGAGGTGCCGGCGGCGGGCGTGGTCAGCGTGGTGGTGTTCCCGAACGAGGACCTGCGCGCCCCGGACGCCCCGCTGCCGGACAAGGGCCTGCTCAGCCGGGTCGCGGCCTATCTCGACGCCCGCCGCCTGCTCACCACCGAGCTCTACGTGATCCCGCCGACCTACGTCCCGATCGCGATCTCCGTCGGCGTGCACGTCCACGACGGGTTCCAGGTGGACGCGGTCCGCCGCTGGGCCGAGCTGATCGTGCGCCAGTTCCTCGCCCCCGTCCCGCCCTACGGCCCCGACGGCAACGGCTGGCCGCTGGGCCGCACGGTCCGCGCGGCCGAACTCCAGGCGGTGGCGGTGCAGGTCGACGGCGTGGACTACCTGGAGGACCTCATTCTGGCCACGCCGAACGGCAAGGGCGGCTTCGACAACAAGACCACGGTGACGCTGCGGCCGTGGGAAGTCCCGCGGATCATCGACATCACGGTGGTCGAGGGCAAGCCCCTCGACCCGGGCCAGGCGTACACGCCACCGCCGCCGGCCTCGGCGGTCGTGCCGGTCCCGCCCGAGGTGTGCTGATGGACGGCGACCGCGGGTACAGCCAGGTGGTGCAGCCCGAGCAGTGGCTGCGCTGCCAGTTCGACAACACCGTCCTGGTCCCGAACGAGGGCGTCACTCTACAGTGGACGGACGCGACGCCGAAGCCGTCCGGGCCGCGGACCTACGCGCCGGCCGGCCTGGCCTTCGACCGCTGGTGCCGGGCCTACCGGTCGCGGCCGGATCAGGGCCTGGTGCAGGTGATTCCCAACGGGTACAACACATCGCCCACGCCGGCCCACGGCATCCTGCGCCGGCCGTTGGGCGTGGCCATCGACAACGCCCAACGGCTCTACATCGCCGAGTCCGGCGCGAGCACCGTGCACGTGGTCGACCTGGTGGCCCGGCGCTTGCTGCGCAAGGTCCCGGTGCCGTGCCGCGAACCCGTGGACATCGCGGCGAAGTGCTGCGGCGTCTACGTGCTGCTGCACAACCCGAACGGCCTTGTGGTGATCGAAGGCCGTCGCGGGCCGAAGCCCGGGCCCGAGCTGGTGGCGCCGGAGTGCACCACAGGCCTGGTGCCGCAGCGGATTGCCATGTCGCCACAGGGGCTGTTGGTGTTGTGGCGACACCCGTGGACCTCGCGCTCGGTGATATCCACTGTGGACGGAAAGATCCGGCTCGACTTGCCGGACATCAGCGACCTGGACGTCACCGGCGACGGCACGATCGTCGTCGCCCGGGGGAGCGGACAGTCTCTCCGCCGCTTCGCGCCGGTCGGCCAGGACTTGCTGGAGCTGGAACCGTTGGGAGCGCCGGATTACGACGGCGGCGCCATCTCCATCGCGCCCACCGGACGGATCGCCTTCACGACGGCCGAGGGCATCGGCTGGACGACCGGCTCCGCCGCCGTGCGCGACACCGACGGCACGCTGATCACCTACCGGCTGGACAGCGGCGTCTACCGCAACCGGTGGGGCCGCCTGTTCCTCGACGGCTGCATCCCGACCGATGCCAGTCTCGGCGTGCAGTTCCTGACCAGCGACGACGACAACGCGCCCGACCCGGAGCAGCTCTGGTCGGCCAAGCCGATGCCGCTGTTCCGGCGGCCGACCGGCCGCGAGACGCCGTGGGCGCAGATCGCCGCCGACGACACCTTCGAGACGTACGAGGCCCCGGTGTCCGCACCGCCCGGCCGGTACCTGTGGATCGGGTTGACCTTCAACGGAACCCACCGCGTGAGCCCCACGATCCGGGCCATGCGGGTGGAGCGGCCGGGGCACCAGCTGCTCACCCAGCTCCCGCGGATGTTCTCCCGTGACGAGGGCGACGCCGACTTCCTCCAGCGTTTCCTCGGCCCGGCCGAGGGTTTGCTGCACGAGATGGACATGCGGGCGGCCCAGCGGGCGATCCTGCTGGACCCGACCTCGACCCCGCAGGAGGCCTTGTCCTGGCTGGCCGGGTTCGCCGGCCTGGTGCTGGACCGCCGCTGGCCCGAGACGGCCCGCCGGCAGCTGATCGCCGAGGCGTATCCGCTGTTCAGCCGGCGCGGCACCACGGCGGCGCTGACCCGGATCTTGACGATATACCTGGGATACGAGCCGGCGATCGTGGAGCGCTGGCAGCTGCGCGGCCCCGGTGGGGCGGTGCTGGGCGACCGCCCGGGCAGCCAGCCCGCGCCGGCGGTCGGCGGTGCTCCGCCGGCGCTGGGCGAGTTCACCCTCGGCGTCGGCGGCGCGAAGCCGACCGAGGACACGTTCACGCAGACCGCGCACCAGTTCACCGTGCTCATCCCGAACACGCTGACGTCCGAGCAACTCGCTGTGGTCAAAGGCATTCTCGACGACCACCGGCCCGCGCACACCAGCTACGAGCTGTGCGAACTCGGCAACGGCATGCGCATCGGGCGGCAGGCGCTGGTCCGGCTCACCACGTTCGTCGGCCCCGGCGCGCAGTTCACGCCCGCGGTCGTCGGCTACACCCTGGTCGGCGGCGACGGCGTGGTCGGTGTGCCGGCGATCGGCTCGACCGTGGGCGACACCGCCGTGATGGGCAAGGTGAGGGTGGGATGACCACGTTGACCATCGACCGCCTGTCCAGCACCACCCATGGCGGCGACGATTCCATCGCCCGCCGCACCGAGCGGCTGCTGGCCGAGGTCGCCGAGCACTGGTTGGACGCCGCGATCGAGGATGCCGGCCTGCCGCCAGGACTGTGGTGCGTGGAGCGGCTGAACGTGGTGGTGACACTGGACTTCAGCCGTCCCGACCGCGAGCTGGCCGACACCTGGGCCGCGGCCGTGGTTGAGGTGCTGCGGTCGGCGCTGAACGGCGATGCCGTGACCAGCGCCGACACCGCGAATGCCTTGGTACGACGGGTTCACGTCAAGCAGCGGGCGGCCGAAGCCGGTTCACCGATTACGGTGGTGCACTTCGGGAGCGAGCTGCGGGCCCTGGCCGACCTGATCGCCGGCATCGGTCTCGGCCGGCTGGGCCACGCCTGGGCGTGGCGGCAGGCGGGCCTGCTGAGCTCGGGCGATCCCGAGCCGTCGCACTCGCCGGCCGAGGCGATCATCGCCGCCGCCCGCCGTTTCCCGCAGCACCTGGTCACGGGATTGTCGCGTGCCATCAGGGAAGTCGGGCTGGCCCCGCTGACTCGGGCCCTCGGCACCCGGGGCTGGGTCGCGTTGGCGACTTTGGTCTGGGAACAGATCGGCGGCTTCACCCCGTCGATCTTTGACGGCTCTGCTGATCGTCCCAATGGCAACCGCACACTCGCGACGATGCTGCACCGGCAGTCGACCTTCGCCGCGCAGCTCACCAACAGTCGGCTGCGGCCGAACCGGGAAACCTTGGTGGCGCTGGCGGTTCTCAGCGTCGCCGAACAGGATCCCGGCGCGCTGGCCCGGGCCGACGGGCCACGGCTGGTCGAGCAGGTCGCCGGGTTGCTGGGCAGCGAGGCGGCCTCAGACAAGCCGCTGCCGCTCGACCAGCCCACCAAGGTCTGGTCGACGTCCTGGGCCGGCCTGCCGTTTTTCCTCGCTGCGGCTGAGGAAGCCGGCATCCCGGAGCTGCTGCTGGCCGATCCGGCCCTGGCCGACCGTCCGCTGCGGTGGATCATGCACGCCCTGGCTCAGCGGCTGGTGCCGCTGGCCGAGGACGACCCGGCGGCGCTGGTGCTGGCCGGCTTGCACCCTTCGGAGCCCTTGCCGACCGAGAAGGCCGCGCCGCCATCACCGTCCGAACTGGACAGTCTGCGCGAGTACGCCGCCCACTGGACCACCGTCGCCATGCTGCGGCTCGACCGCGAGGACGAGCAGCTGGCGGCCCTGGAGTTGGCGCAGCGGCAGGGAGTCATCGAGGGCGAGCCCGGTCTGCTGGAGGTGGTGCTGCGGCTGGACGAGGTCAACATCGACGTGCGCCGCGCCGGCCTGGACATCGACCCCGGCTGGCTGCCGTGGCTCGGGGCGATCGTGAGGTACCGCTATGAGTGAGCCGATCAGTCGGGACTTGTCGGCGCGCGCGGCCACGCTGGCGGTCCGGGTCGCGGAGGTGCTCGAAGCCCAATGCAGCACCGGGTCGGGGGCGGCCGAGGCCGTGGACTTCCTCCGGACCTGGGCCAAGGAGGTGGCCGCGCCGACCCTGCCCGGCCATCCGTTCGACCTGATGGCGCAACGGTTTCGGCTCACCGAGGACGAGCGGGGCCTGCTGCTGCTGGCCGGTTTGCCGGAGGAGCACGAGGGCCTCGCCGGCACGTTCCGCGCGTTGCACCCACGCGGCGAGGCACGACCGACCCTCGGGCTGGCCTCGCTGGTGGTGGAGGGAATTGCCGGCGACCGGGCCACGATGCGACGACTGGTCCACGAAGGCGCCCTGCTGCGCAACGGACTGGTCCACCTGACCGGCGAGGATACGCTGTTCGAACGATCGCTGGTGATCGCGCCGAGCCTGTGGGACTCCCTGCACGGCCACGACGCCTGGCCGGCGGGCATGGACCGACTGCCGATCGGCGAGTCGCCGGCCGGCCTGGACGTCTGGCGTGCGCAACCCGAGGTCCGGCTTGTCGTCAACGCCTTGCGGTCCAACGAAACCCGCACGCTGCTGATCACCGCCGACAGCGAGATCGTGGCGCTGGGCCGATGCGCGGCCCTGGCGGCCGAGTCCGGCGTCGCCATGACCGCCGGGCGGGTGTCGGCCGACGACACCGCCAGCATCGCCCTGCTCACGGCGCATGCCGCGGTCCGGGACGCGGTCCCGGTCCTCGTGCTCGACGCGGCGGGAGAAGGAAAGCCGATTCCCGAGCTGAAGCTGACCTCGCCGGGTCCGGTGATCGTGGTCTCCGGTCCGGGGTCGTTCCTCGCCGGCGTCGGACGGCCGCTGCTGGCCCTGCCGATCGGCCGCTCGCGGCACGAGGAACACCGTGCGGCATGGCGGCATGCCTTGCCGGACATGGCCGATCAGGCCGCCGCACTGGCCGCCCGGCACCCGCTGGACCCGGCGCTCACCGCGCAGACGGCGATCGACGTGCGCAGCCGGCAGCGGCTCGGCGGGCGATCGCTGGGCGTGCGGGACATCTCGGCGGCGATCAGGACCCGCGCCGGGGTGGCCCTGCCGCCGGGCGTCGAGCTCACGACACCGGACGTGGGCTGGGATCGGTTGGTGCTGCCGGCAGAACCGGCCGACCAGTTGCGGGCGGCCGTCAATCGCCTCGTGCACGAGCCGACGGTGCTCGACGACTGGGGATTTCGCCGGCATGCCAGGGCATCCCGGGGCGCGCGGCTGCTGTTCGCCGGCCCGCCCGGCACCGGCAAGACGCTGTCGGCCGAGGTCGTGGCGGCCGCGGCGGGCACCGACCTGATCACCGTGGACGTCTCGCGGGTGGTGTCGAAGTGGATCGGGGAGACCGAGAAGAACCTGTCGGCGGTGTTCGACGTGGCCGAGCGGACGCAGGCCGTGCTGCTGTTCGACGAGGCCGACGCGCTGTTCGCGACCAGGACCGACGTCGGCGACGCGCACGACCGCTACGCCAACCTGGAGACCGCCTACCTGCTGCAACGGCTGGACCGCTTCGACGGGCTGGTGGCGCTGGCCACCAACCTGCGGCACAACATCGACCCGGCGTTCCTGCGCCGGATGGACTTCGTGGTGGAGTTCCCGCAGCCCGACGAGGCGTGCCGGCGCCGGCTGTGGGCGCTGCACCTGCCGGCCGAGGTGACCGGCGAGGACGTGGACACCGACGTGCTGGCGCGGCTGTACCCGGTGCCCGGCGGCTGGATCCGCAACGCCGCGATCGCCGCCGCGTTCAGCGCGGCCGCGGCCTCCGACTCCGTGCGACAACACCACATCGTCGCGGCGATGCGCCTGGAGCACGCCAAGGCCGGGCGGCCCTTTCCCGGCGAACCCATGAAGGAGATGAGATGACGACCTGTGACGACACCGCGGCGCCGTGCCAGTCGTGCTCCGAGTCCGACCTGCCGGTGAACCCGTTCAGTGCGCTGCGGGTTGCCTTCGGCATGCTGCTCGGGGAGGACGACTTCCGCACCATGATGGGCAATCCCCGCGGCAAGCAGATGCTGCACTCGGCCTGGCTGCACGGCAGCGGCGTGGCCTGGGGCTACCAGGTGGCGCTCGGCGGCGAGTACCAGCTCAGCGTGTCGCCGGGCCTGGCCGTGGACGGCCACGGGCGGGAGCTGTTCGCCGAGACCAGCCTGTGCCTGAACCTGATGGACTGGGTGACCGCGCAGAAACCGGCCGGCGACACCATCACCGCGACCTTGGTGGCCGACTTCTCCTGCGTGCCAACGTCTCTGGTGCCGACGCTGGCCGATCCCTGCGACGTCACGCGCAAGCACGACGACTACTCGCGCGTGCTGGAGACCGTGCGGCTGAGCCTGAAGGCCGACGACGGGTCGCCACCATCGTCGACCCCGGCCGACTACCGGCGGCTGCGGGTGCTGTTCGGGCTGCTCGCGCCGGGCACTGACCAGGCCAGCCAGGACGCGCTGGCCTCGATCGAGGCGGTCATGTCGGCCCCGGACGGCAACCGGGCGCAGGTGCTGCTGGCCGAGTTCCGCAAGCTGGCCGCCCTCGACGCGGTCGAGCTCAAGCCGGCGGTCGAGGCCGGTGTCGACGGGCTGTCGCTGTTCCCGACCACCGACGAGAAGTCCGGCGTGGTGCTGGCGCGACTGGTGATCAAGCAGCACGAGGTGTCCGGCGCGATCCAGATCGACAAGGTCGACATCGACTCCTCGGCGCGCACCACGCTGCTGCCGACTTCGGTGATCCAGGAGCTCACGGCCGGCACGGCCCCGAGCCTGTTCGGGTCGGCCGGCACTCCCGACCACGGCGGCCCAAGGGTGTTGCCAGACAGTCTCAATTGGACGGACGACCGGACGCTGGAGTTCGAGGTGACGGCCCCGGTCAACGCCCGTTCGCTGCGGCGGGCGGTGCGCATCACCTCGCTGTCGGCCGACCGCGGCTGGGCCGACGACGACGTGGACACCATCGAGGTTCGCGACGGCACCACGGTCGTGGTGCGGCTGGCCGACCAGCTGGCCAACGACACCGGCCGGCTGATCGTGCGGGGCACCGGCCCCGAGCCGGCGTTCGGTGTGGATCCCGCGGTGCCCCTGGCCGGTGTGGCCGGCGGACCGCCCGCGGGCAAGGACGACGGCCGCGACGCCGTGATCATGTTCCCGAGGAGGCCCAGGCCATGACGAACCCGTTTGTCGACCTGTCGGGCGGCGTCACGCGCCTCAACGCCCAGGACGGCCTTTTCCTGCGGGCCCAGCACCTCAACGAGATGGAGGACTACGCCAAGGCGCTGGCCACCCTGGTCGGGCGGGGCGGCGGCCCCGGCGTGGTCCACGGCTACGACCTGTCGCTGGACCAGGCGAAACTCCAGATCACGCCGGGGCTGGCGGTCGACCACGTCGGCATGCCGCTGGTGTCGGACCAGGTCGGCAGCCTGGACCTCACTCACCTGCCGGCCGCGGGCAACACCTACTGGCGCGTCGATCTGGTCCCCGGCCCGCCGGTGGCCAGCGCCGACGAGAACGTCTACGGCACGGTGTGCGACGACGCCTGCAACGGCGGCACCATCCAGTCCAACCTCACCGAGGGCGCTCGGGTGCAGCTGGTGCCGGTCACGCTCCCGGGCCTGGACGCCCAGGTGGCCAAGGATCAGCGCAATTGGTTGGCGTCCAAGTACTTCGAGTCCGAGCGCACGGGCGGGCAGTGGCTGCGGACCGACGACGGCCTCAACAACCACCCGTGGCACGCCGGCGCCCCGCAGCCGTCCGAGCTGAACTCGGTGCCGCTGGGCGTGTTGTGGCGTGGCACCAACGGTGTGCAGGTGGACCAGTGGATCGCCCGGCGGGAGCTGGTGGAGAGCCCGGCCGGGCGGCTGTGGGGCAACCGGCTGGGCATGCGGCCGGAATCGGTTTTCCTGGCCCAGATCAGCCAGTTCCAGGCCCAGCTGGCCGATGTGCTCGGCGATCCCGTGGCGGCGTCGTCGATCGCGCAGGTCGTGCAGTGGCTGGACGCGGCCCGCACCGGCGTCACCCAGCACGACGAGACCAAGCCGGTGCAGCTGCTGAGCTCGGCGATCAGCGCGCTGAGCGGGACGGCCCCGGCCGACGCCGCCCCGGTGACGTTGCCGGACCGGGGGATCAGCGAGCTGCCGCCGGCCGGCTACCTGCCGGTGATCGGCACGGATTCCGGGGTGGAGCAGGATGTCCAGGCTCTGTTCGGCCAGCTCGGACAGTACGCCGACCTCAACTTCGTCTACTGTCCCACCGACTTCGTGGCCGAGCACGTGCGGCGGGCTCAGCACCGGGACCGGATTCCCTTGCAGGAAGGGAATCCGGCGTCGATCGACGTGTACGTGCCGGAGGACTACCGCGAACTGGGCTGGGTCGCTTTCGTGCG
This sequence comes from Kutzneria sp. NPDC052558, assembly GCF_044547355.1. Classification (NCBI taxonomy): domain Bacteria; kingdom Bacillati; phylum Actinomycetota; class Actinomycetes; order Pseudonocardiales; family Pseudonocardiaceae; genus Kutzneria; species Kutzneria sp. NPDC052558. Next base: position 49,154 of record NZ_JBIUAG010000026.1, on the reverse strand, counting down.
GGGCAATCACCGCAGCGATGTGGCGTTCCGTACCGCCACCTTCGGCGCCGCCGCCTCGACCAGCGGCGATGCGGTTCCGGTGTACAGCACGACAGCGGGGGCCGGGGTGACTCCGGAGCAGGCCGCGACCGGCGTGGTCGGCAGTCTGGTGCAGCCGATCAGCACCGCGCATTTCCCGGCCGGCTCGTGGACGTCGCCGGAAACCGGTGTGTACCAAGCCGTTCAGCAGGTGATCGTGGACGCCAAGGGCGACCCGAACCGGGAGATCACCGTGGTGGGCGTGGCCAGCAGCACCGACCGGCTGCCGCTGGCCGCGGTGCGGGCGACGCTGCTGGGCACCTCGTTCATGCCGAACCCGCAGATGCCGGAGATCCAGGCGGTGCTGGGGCCGAGCGAGGCGATCGTCGTGGTCGCCTCCACGCCTGCCCCATCGGGTACCGCGTGATGACAGGACTGTGACGAGGTCTTCCTAGACTCTCCCCCGTAGGTCGTAAAACGGGGGAGATCTCGGGGGAGATCCTGATGACCACGTTCAGTCCATTGCTCACCGCCGCCCATCCGGCGGTGCACCTGTTCCGCGGCCCGTACGTCACGGTCGGCGGGCATCGCAGCGAAGTCCCGGAGGGCAGCAAACGACTACTCATGTATGTGGCGTTGCACCGGCAGCGAATGGCCCGCAAACATGTGGCCGGCGCGCTCTGGCCCGACACCGACGAGGGCCGGGCCGCCGGCAACCTGCGGTCCACGCTCTGGCGGCTGCGGGGCGCGGGCATCGACCTGATCGAAGCCGACAAGTGGACGCTTTCGCTGCGCGAGGACGTGCTCGTCGACGTCGAACTGGTCGGTGACTGGGCGGCCCGGCTGATCGCGCGCAGCGCCGGGGCCGAGGACCTCAAGCTGTCGCCGTGGTGGCCGGACGCGCTGGACCTGCTGCCCGGCTGGTACGACGACTGGGCCCTGTCGGCGCGGGAGCGGCTCCGGCAGCGGACTCTGCACGCGTTGGAGGAGCTCAGCCGCCGGTTGACCGCGGTCGGCCGGTGCGCCGAGGCCGTGGAGGCGGCGATGACCGCCGTGATCGCCGAGCCGCTGCGGGAGAGCGCGCAGCGGGCGTTGATCGAGGCGCACCTGGCCGAGGGCAACGTGGTGGAGGCCCGGCGGGGGTACGAGGTGTACCGGGAGCTGCTGAACCGGGAGCTGGGGGTGGCGCCCGGACCGGAGCTGTTCAGCCGGGTCCACGCGGCCTGACCTTGGGGGCAGCCCGCCCTGCCCCCAAGACGTGATCCGAGTCCGCCGCCGGCGCCGTGAGATCGGCTATGGTCGGTGGCGGAGGGGAGACCATGCGAACGCTGTGTTTGGCCTGCGCCATGATGCTGAGTGCGACGGTGCTGGGGACGGCGGTGCTGCCGGCGCACGCCGACACCGCGCCGACGACCGTGGCCGGCCTGATCGCGCACTACGCCGATCTGAGCCATCAGGCCGAGAAGGTCAACGAGCAGTTGCTCAAGGCCCAGGAGCAGGCGCAGTCCCTCCGGCAGCAGGCCGACAAGGCCAACACGGCCTTCCAGACGGCCGACGCCAAGTGGAAGCAGGCCGTGCAGCAGGCCGACGAGCTGGTGGCAGACCGGAAGAAGCGGGCGGCGCTGCTGCGGTCGCTGGTGCCGGCCAACAGCGTGGCGGCGGTGCTGAACAGCGCCAGCGCCGAGGACTTCACCTCGGCGTCCATCGCCGCCGGCCTCGCCCACGACGCCGATGACGCGGTCGCGGCGGCGACTGCCCAGACCCTCGCCCAGACCTCGCAGGCACGGGAGGCGGCGGAGAAGGAGCAGGCCGCCGCGGCCAAGGCGGCCACGGCCGCGACCGACCTCGAGAACCAGGTCGGTGCGCAGCGGGCCGACATGGACAAGCGGGTCGCCCAGGTCCGGGCCGCGCTGGACGCGCTGCCGCCGGACGAGGTCTCCCTGCTCCAGGCCGGTGTGACCGCGCCGAACGTGATGACCCCGCCGGGCGCGGTGGGCGTTGCTCTGCGGTTCGCCATCGCCCAGCTGGGCAAACCGTACGAATGGGGCGGCGTCGGGCCGCGGGCGTACGACTGCTCGGGGCTGGTGCAGGCGGCCTACCGGGCCGCCGGGCTGGGACTGCCGCGCGTCGCCGCCGACCAGGCCCAGGTCGGCCAGCAGGTCTCGCGGGCCGATGTGCGGGCCGGCGACCTCGTCTACTACTACCAGCCGGTCCAGCACGTGGCCCTGGCCCTGGACCACAACCAGGCCATTCAGGCCGCGACCTTCGGCGAGCCGATCAAGGTCACCCCGATCGACGCGATCGGGCCGATCACGGTGATCCGACGGGTCGTCACGAACTGAGCGATTCCTCGATCAGGTCGAGGTCGCGGACGCAGAAGCCGTGGTGCTCGAAGGTCTCGTTCAGCACCGTGCCGAGGCATCGTCGCACCGAGCGGCCCCGCGCGTACGGCGGCCAGACATCTTCGTCGGGCATCGGCGCTCGCGCGGCGAGCTGTTCAGCGGTGACCTCGTCGAGCCAGGCCTCCAACTCGGCGGCCTGTGCCTCACGTACACGCACGATCTCGTCCAGGGTCGGATCGAGCGAGAGATCAAGCCCGTGCGCCTCACGGTAGGGCTCGACGGTCGGCCCGATGCCCATCGGCGTGAACAGCTCGGTCGAGCCCAGGCAGCAGCGGCGGAACCACGAGTCGTGCACGAAGACCAGATGACGCATCGTCTGCGCCGCCGACCACTCGTCGTTCACGCTGCGGCGCTCGATGCCGGGCGTGCGGCGGATGCGGTCGATCGTGTCGGCCCAGCCGGCATGCAGCCGCCGCGCCGCCTCGCGCAGATCAGCCGGTTCCTCCGAGCGGATCAGCCTCCGCACCGGATGACGCCGGTCCAGCTCCGCCTCGACGTACCCGCTGACCTCGACACCGTTCACCACGAGGTTGGTGACCAGCCCGTCGATCACGGCATCCGGCATGACCACGCCGATCAGCCGCGCCCCGGTCAGATCGCACTCGCGGAACTCCGCACCGTGCAGGTCCTCGTCGACGTACCGTGTCATGCCCGCATGCTAGGCCCGAGCACCGACAATCCGAGCCGACGTCAGGCCTCGACCCGAGACCGGGTGAGCACACCGTCCAAATGCCCGACCAGCGGGTCCACCGACGCCGCGATCGCGGCGATGTGCCCGTCGGGCCGCACCAGCACCAGCCGCGGGCCGTCCACCTGATACGCCCGGTAGGCGGCCTGCTCGCCGGCCGGGATCAGGTGAGTCGTCACCCCGGCGCTGTACCGACCCGCCAACCGGGCGGCGATGTCCTCGACATCCGAGACGTTGAACGCGAGCAGGTGGTAGCCGGGCCCGTGAGTCAGGTCGAGGACGCTGCGGGCGTCGTCGGCGGTGGGGGTGATCGGGGCGTAGGGCGCGCGGTCGCCCGGCCGCAACCCGCCGCCACGACCGTCCGCGTAACTGATCCACAGCTGCGAGAAGGCGTGGAAGAACAGGCGTCGCACCACGGCCAGCCGACTGGCCAGACCGATCAGCCGGCCGCCGACGTTGGCCCGCATCCACACGGCCACCGGATTGGCGGTCGTCTCCAGCTTGAAGCCGAAGTCGGTGCGCTTGAGCACCGTCTCGGCGATCGGCCGCCGCTCGGACTCGTAGGTCTCCAGCAGCCGCTCGGGCGCCTCGCCATTGACCACCTGGGCGAGCTTCCACGCCAGGTTGACGGCGTCGCCCACGCCCAGGTTGAGGCCCTGCCCGCCGGCCGGATTGTGGATGTGGGCGGCGTCCCCGGCCAGGAACACCCGCCCGACCCGGAAGCGCGAGGCCAGCCGGCTGTGGAAGCGGAACATCGAGGCCCACACGACCTCGCGGACCTGGGCGTCGACGCTGAAGTACTCGTCGAACCAGCGCTGAAGGTCGGCGGGATCGAGCGGGGCGTACGACTCGTGCGACGGCCCGCCGCGCTGCTCGGGGGCCCGGTGCAACGAGGGCGGCACCACGCCGAACAGCCGGCAGCGGCCGCTGGCCAGCGGCAGGATGCCGACGAAGCCGCCGCGAGTGAGGGTGAGGCGCATGCCGCGCACGCCCAGTTCGACGTCGAGGGTGACGTCGGCCAGCAACCCGGCCTGCTCGTAGGTCCGGCCGGCGAACTCCTGCCCGAGCAGCCGGCGCACGGTGCTGCTCGCGCCGTCGGCGCCGACGACCCACCGCGCGGTGATCACGCCGGAACCGAGTTCCACCCGCACGCCGCTGCCGCCATCGACCAGATCGGTCACCGTTTCGTTCCACTCGACGGCGACTTCGTGCTCCGCCAACGCTTCGACCAGCAATCGTTCGGTCTCGAACTGTTCAAGGGCCAGCGCGTAAGGGAAGCGCGTTCGGTTGGCGACGCCCGCACCGGCCAACGGCATGGCGCCGATATGCCGGCGGCCTTCGTGCAGCGCGACATCGGTGATGGGCAGGCCCCGGGCCACGGCCGCCGCGCCGACGCCGAGCCGGTCGAAGTGCTCCAGCGTCCGCGCGTGCACGATGGCCGCCCGCGCCTGCTCGACCGGGCCGGCCTCGCGGTCGACGACCCGGACGCGAACCCCGTGCTGGGCCAGCACAAGCGCGGCGCACAGGCCGGTCGGCCCCGCCCCCACCACGAGGACGTCGCAGTCGTGTTCGTCGCGCATCGCCGTATCCCCATTCACGTCGTCCGGGCGTGTGTGAGGGAGTATCGCGAGCGGTCGGCGCGCGGCACATCGCCCGGCGCGTCCGGTGATCGCCCGATCACCCCACGCGAGTGCGCAGGTTCTTCGGCCCCGCCCTTTTGGGCCCGTGCGGACGGCGTCGATGGTGTGATCCGACACCGCACGTCCGCCCACGAAGCCGGGGACCTTGATGAGCGCTACCCAACCGCATCCCGACGACACGCTCGGCATCGAGGCCTTCGAGGTCCGCCCGGGCCTGAGCTTCTTCGCACCCAGCGAGCACGAACTGAAGTGGCAGTACGAGGAGATCTTCGCCGGCGGCGGCTACGAGGAGATCACCCTGCCGGAGCAGGCCTTCGTGATCGACGCCGGGGCGAACATCGGCCTGTTCTCCTATCTGGTCAAGCAGTTGCGGCCCGACGCGCGGATCCACGCGTTCGAGCCGATGCCCGACACGCTGCGGGCGCTGCGGGCCAATATCGCCTACCACCGCCTCGACGGCGTCGAGATCGAGGCGTGCGCCCTCGGCGCGACCCGTGAGGAAGGCGCGCGATTCACGTACTATCCCAGCCTGCCGGCGAATTCGACCCGCTACCCCGATGAGAAGGACCTGCAGAAGCGGGCGCTCGCCGAGGTGCTGCCGCCCGAGGAGATCGAGCTCCAGTACACCGGCCGCCCGGTGGACGTGCGGGTGGAACGCCTGTCGTCGCACCTGAAGCCCGACCGCGTCATCGACCTGCTCAAGGTGGACGTCGAGGGCGCGGAACTGGAGGTGCTGCACGGCATCGACCCCGGCCATTGGGCGCTGGTGCGGCAGGTCGTGCTGGAGGTGCAGGACCTGGACGACCGCCTGGCGCAGGTGTGCGACCTGGTGGGGCGGCACGGGTTGGCGCCGCAGGTCCGACCGTCCCCGATGATCCCGGAATCCGTGCGCACCTTCATGGTGCACGCCGCCCGATAGGGAGTGGGGTAATGGAGACTTTTCCGTTCTATCCGATGGAACGCGCCGCCACCTGCCCGTTCGACCCGCCGCCGGGCCTGCGCGGGACGGGGCCGATCAGCCGGGTCCGGATCTGGGACGGCAGCACGCCGTGGGTGGTGACCGGCTACGAGGCGCATCGTCGCGTGCTGACCGACGACAGGTTCAGCTCCGACGCGCGCAAGGCCGGCTATCCGGCCGAGTCCGCCGCGGTCGCCGAGCGGATCCACGAATTCCGATCGCTGATCATGATGGACGATCCGGAGCACGGCATGCAGCGCCGCATGCTGAGCAAGAGCTTCACCTTCAAGGCGGTCGAAGCCCTGCGCCCCATGGTGCGCCGGATCGTGGACGAGCTGATCGACGACCTGCTGGCCGGGTCGAACCCGACCGACCTGGTGGCGGCGTTCGCGCTGCCGCTGCCGTCCCGGGTGATCTGCGAGCTGCTCGGCGTTCCCTACGACGGCCACGCGTTTTTCCAGGACTGCAGCCAGAAACTGTTCTCCCAGTCGTGCACCGTCGAGGAGACGCTCGAAGCGCACGTGGCCCTGCGGGAGTACCTGCTCAAGCTGGTCGACGCCAAGGACGACGAGCCGGGCGACGACCTGATCTCCATGCTGGTGATCGAACAGCTGCGGGACGGCGCCCTGACCCGCACCGAGGTGGCCGAGCTGGGCCTGCTGATGCTGGTCGCCGGGCACGAGTCGACCGCGAACATGATCGCCCTGGGCACGCTGGCGCTGCTGGCGCATCCCGACCAGCTGGCTCACCTGCGGGAGACCGAGGACCCCAGGCTGATCGCCGGCGCGGTCGAGGAACTGTTGCGCTACCTCGCCGTCGTGCACGTCGGGCGGCGTCGCGTCGCCCTGGAGGACGTCGAGGTAGCGGGGCAGCTGGTGAAGGCCGGTGAGGGGCTCATTCTCGCCGACGGGGCCAGCAACCGGGACGAGTCGGTGTTCCCGAATCCCGATGTGCTGGACCTGACGCGCAAACCCCGCAACCACCTGACTTTCGGCCACGGCTCACACCAGTGCCTCGGACAGTTGTTGGCGCGCATGGAGTTGCAGGTCGTCTACGGCACGCTCTACCGCCGGATCCCCACGCTGACGCTGGCGGTCCCGATCGAGGAAGTGCGGTTCAAGCACGACATGGTGGTGTACGGCGTGCACGCGCTTCCGGTTTCCTGGTAAGAGAGTCTGGTCCGAGCCGGCATGCCGGCTCGGACCCCGACACAACACAGGCGGGCGGGGGGGTGTGGCGATGAAACGCCGGCCGGCCCCCCGGGGGGGGGGATAAGCCCAAAAGCCCCCCCG
>NZ_JBIUAG010000026.1:0-42146 GCF_044547355.1 Kutzneria sp. NPDC052558 | reverse complement strand
TGGGGGTAACCCCCCCAAGTGGGGGTGGTTGGGCGGCCCGGGGCGCGCTTTTCCGTGGCAAGCGTGGCTGGCCGGCGCGGCATGCCGGGCTCGGACCAGACTCGACAGGTCGGACGCGGCGGATTCGCGAGATGACCGGCGGCCGCGAACGCGTGGGGAGGAATGTCGCCATGGACCGCCGGCGAGCGGTTTCATCCCGCCAGCTCGACCAGCTTCGGCACAAGGTCGGCCGGCGCCGGCTGGGCGGCCATCTCGGCCTTGACCTCGGCCGCCGCGGTGGCCAGCGAAGCGTCGGTGAGCAGCCGGGTCAGATCGGCCGCGCCGACCGGGGCCACCGCGGTGTCGACCTCGAAGCCGACGCCGCGTTTGGCCACCTCACGGGCGTTGTTGAACTGGTCGGAGGCCTGCGGCACCACCAGCTGCGGCACGCCCAGGGCCAGCGAGGTCATGGTGGAACCGGAGCCGCCGTGGTGGATCACGGCACTGCTGTTGGCCAGCAAGGCATTCAGCGGCAGGTATGACACCGGGCGCACGTTGGGCGGCAGCGGGCCCAGCTCCGAGGTGTCGTCGAGCGTGACGACGAAATCGGCGTCGAAGTCGCCGGCCACCTCGGCCAGCCACCGCAACGGCCCGACACCGACAAAGTCGGAGATCACCGTGCCCAACGTGACGATCACCCGAGGTCGATTCGGCATACGTAGCAACCAGTCCGGCAGCTGTCCGCCGCCGTTGAACGGCACGTACCGCATCGGCCAGCCCAAAGTGGGGGTGCCCATGCTCGGCGGTGCGACGTTGAGCAGCGCGTGCCGTGCGGGCGGGCCGTCCACGCCGTGCCGGCGGTAGGTGTCGGCCAGGGCCGAAGCCACCTGCGTGAACAGGTCCTCGCCGCTGACTAGTCCGTACGCCTGTTCGACTGCCGGCACGCCGAGCTTGGCTGCGGCCAGCGGGCCGGCGCCGTCGATCGGGGAGTGCACCACCAGGTCGGGCCGCCACTCGTCGGCGACCGCCACCACGGTGTCGGCGAGGAGGTCGGACTGTGCGGCGAACACCTCCGCCCCGACGCTCAACAGCCGTTCCACATCACGGGTTGTCTCGCGGATCAGCTTCCGCACCGCTTGGATGTCCATGCCCTCGTGGGCGGCGTCGATCACCCGCGCGACCGCCTCGTGCGGCTGCGTCTGCACCACAGGCAGGCCGGAGGCGGCCAGCAGCGGGATGTGCCCGGCCCGGGTGCCGGCCATGGCCAGCAGCACGTCGTGGCCGGCGGCGCGCAGGGCCCAGGAGATCGACACCATCGGCAGCATGTGCCCGAGGCCGGGGGAGGACGTCACCAGAACCCGCATCAGAACCCCTTGCCCCGGGCGAAGTCGGCGATCCGTTCGGCCGCGACGATCGTGGCGAAGTGCGGGTTCGCGCGGGGGATCTCCGGGAAGATCGACGCGTCGGCGACCCACAACCCGTCCACGCCCAGCACCCGGCCGGTGGGATCGACGACGGACCGTGGGTCGTCGGGCGAACCCAAACGACAGGTGCCGCAGATGTGCGCGGCGTCGCCCACGGTCTCGCGCAGCCACCGGTCGATCTCGCTGTCGTCGGTCAACGAGTCCAGCCCTCGGCCCATCGGATCCAGCGCGACATGACTGATCACGTCGGCAAACGGTGTTGTGGCAACGAGTTCGCGCACGCGGTGAACGCCCTCACGCAGCCGCACGAGGTCGGAGTCCGCGCTGAGCATGGCGTGCTCGATCCGCGGCGGGGCATCGGGATCGTCGGAGGCGATCGTGAGCCGTCCCCGCGAGACGACCTGGTTTTCCACCAGCGCCAACAAACTGAGATCTGGTGCCTCGCCGAGACCGACGCCCCAGGTCCCCGTCGAGGTCGGGGCCGGGGCGCCGCTCTCGTCGCCCATCGCCGGCGGACGGTTCATGTGGACCATCATCAAGTCGTTCTCGCCGGCCAGGCCGGAGGAAAAGCGCACGCAGCAGTTGTACTGACGGCTGTCGACGCCGCAAGGTCGCACCCCCGGCCGCAACTGAAGCCAGAACAGCGCCAGCGGGTGGTCCTGGAAGCCTTCTCCCACCGGGAGATCCACTTGCTTCCCAGGACCGATTCCGGACCGCAACAGGATCGCCGGCGAGTGAATCGCCCCCGCGCACAGGACAACCGCGTCGCCGCGCACGTCGATCCACTGCGCGCCGACGCGCACCCGGACGCCCCGCACGACGTGGCCGTCCAGCAGCACGCGATCAACGGTGGCGTTGCCGATGATCTGGAGATTCTCCCGATCCCGCGCGGGTTCCAGGTAAGCGTCGTTGGTCGTGACCCGCGCTCCGTCGCGCACGTTCATCGCGACCGGCGACACACCGGTGCCCGTCGGCGCGTTGTAGTCCTCGCACCAAGGGTATCCAAGTTCGAGCGCGGCGGCAGCGAAGCGATCGTCGACGAGGCCCCACTGCTCGCGGGGCAGGCGCTCCACCGGCATGGGACCGCCGCTGCCGTGATGGGCCTGGTCGCCGAAGTCGGCGTCGGCCTCCACCCGCCGCAGGTAGGGGAGCATGTCTTCGTACGCCCACCCGTCACCGCCCACTTTGGCCCACCGGTCGTAGTCGTCGGGCCGGGCGTGGATGGCCATCATGCCGTTGATCAGCGAGGAGCCGCCGAGGCCGCGGCCGCGCAGGTAGGGCCGAGTGGCCTGCTGCGGGGTCCGCACCGCTTCGAGGCCGTCCCAGTAGAAACGGTGGCACGAGGCCGCGTCGAGCGGTCGCCAGCCGTTGAGGTTGCGCAGCTCGCTCGGGGCCTGCGCCGATCGCCAGTCCGGCCCCGCTTCGAGCAGGACCACTCGCGTGCCGGCGTCCTCGCTGAGCCGGCCGGCCAGCACGCAGCCGGCGGAGCCGCCGCCGACCACGATCCAGTCGGCTTCCATGGACTTCACCGTCGAAACCCCATTCGTGTCGGCCGTTGTGGTGTGAGGGAGTATCGCGAGCGGCCGGAGGGCGGCACATCGCCCGCGGCGCCGGGTGATCGCCCGATCACCCCACGCGAGTGCGCAGGTTCTGCCGGTGGTCCCTTTTGGGCCCGTACGGACGGCGTCGAAGGTGGGAGCCGACCACCACGACCGACCGCCCACGAAGCCGGGGACACCGTGATGAGCGCTACCGAACCGTATTTCGACGACCTCGCCGAGCTCTACGAGCGGTTCACCCAGGTCCGCGACGCCGCGACGAGCCCGGTGCGGTCGTGGCTCACCGCCCAGCTGCCGGCCGGGACACGGGCCATCGACGTCGGCTGCGGCGGCGGCAACAACTGCGGCCTGCTGGCCGAGCGCTACGACGAGGTCGTGGGCGTGGACATCTCCCAGAAGATGCTGGACATCGCCGCGACCAAGCCGTCCCGGTCGCCGGTGCGCTACGAATGCCGCAGCGCCACCGACCTTTCGCCGGCGCGGGACGGCCGGTTCGACCTGGTGATGTCGGTCAACGCGGTGTTCCACATGGGACCGGCCGACGTGGTGCTGCCGATCCTGCGCGACCTGGTGGCCCCGGGCGGCCGGCTGGTGATCATCGACGTGACCCGGCCGGACGACGTGGCCGAGCCGCCCGAGCGCAGCGCCCAGGCCTTCGAGACCGGGAAGATCATCTACCAGGTCTGCGGCGACGTGGAGGCGGCGGTGGACTCGATCCGGATGATGCTGCACCCGCGATGGCTGGAGATGAGCGAGCAGGCGGCGCCGCTGACCGAGGCCGAATTCGAGCTCCAGTACGGGAAAGCGCTGCCGGGGGTGCGAATCACCACCAACATCATCCCGACCATGAGCGCCGCCGTCTGGGACGCCCCGTGAGCGTCTTCGACCTGCCACGCGTGCACTTCGCCGGCGTCGCCGTCACCCGACTGCCGACCGGCCCACGCGCGGGGCTGCTCGACCTGGAGACCAACCGCGCGGTCACCGATGACGGCTACTTCGACACCGGCCGGCCGGCCCAGGAGTACTACGACTTCCTGGAGGCCAAGGGGGTCAAGGGAACCAACTTCGAAGGGAACGGCCACTTCTGGATCGACGCGAAGGTCGTCGGCTGTGAGCTGGCGCCGGGCGAGATCGACGTCCAGGACCTGTTGGTCGGGCGGCAGCTCGATTTCTGGGGCCACTACTGCGATTACACCGCCGCCACCGCGAACCGGTCGCGCGTGTTCGACGTGGACCCGGCCTCGAACTGGACGACCACGGTGATGGTGGGCCAACTCGCGCTCGGCCGGCTCGGCCGTTCGCACGAGGTCGGCTACCTGGTCACCGGCGACGTGTCGGGCCTGTGCCCACCGCGCTGGCAGAACACCGCCTACGTCCAGGACGACAGCCTTGACGAGAGGTTCCGGCGTTCGGTGGTGCACCAGTTCGTCGTCGACAAGACAGAGGGCCTGCACTGGCTGGACGGTGCTCAGGACTCGCGGGCCCTGGCGGACCTCCGTGAGCTCGTCGAATCCGAGGCGGCCGACGGGTTGGTGGTGCAGTTCGCCCTCACCACCATGGCCACGCCGACCGCGCACAACGAGCCGGACTTCTGGGACCTGCGCGGCACCATCGCCCCTTGGCGCGTGTCGGAACTGCGCACCTACCCGGCCGGCCGGCTGCTGACCCCACGCCTGGTCGAGGGCTCGCCGTTGCACAACCTGTCGGTGCACGTGGGCGGGGACACCGTCACCGCCAACATGGTGACCGCGATCCCGGTGACCAGCCGCGCCGACACCCGCGGCCCCGGCCCCACCCACCGGGTCGGGCCGTTCGCCGATCTGGGTGATCTCGAAGTGCGGACCAGCTCCGGCACGGTGCTGGCGGTCGTTCCTCGCGAGGCCTATCTCGGCCAGGCCTACCGGCTCAGCTCCGGCGTGCTGGCCGTTCCCCGATCGGGCAAGGGAAATCTCGACGAGGCGTTGGTGATCACCACCTCCGACCAGGTGGTGCTGGCCCGCGAGGAGGAGACGGTCGTCGAGTCCGACGAGGCGGCGCTGTTCCTCGAACACGAGAACCCGACGACGGGGGAGGAGCACGCGGTTGTGGTTCCCCTCCGCTCGTACGTGCGAGGGGTGCCGGCTCGCGTCGACCGCATCCACGTCCACCAGTACGTCAACCCGCGCGGACGGCCGCTCGCCACCGACCATGAGGACGTGCGGATCGCCGCTTTCCTGGTGGCCGGCCAGAAGGACTATCGGCCCGAGTGCGTGGCGTCGACCGACGACCACGGGCGGGGCTCGATCGTGATCAAGGGAATCCGGGGCGGTGCGGCCAAGATCCTGCTCCGGACGGAGGGACAGGACCGGCCGCGCGGGGAGAACGCCGCCCAGCGCTACGACAACGACAACGAGCAGGGCTACTGGTCCTCGGTCGGCAGCGTGGCGGTGCGGGTGCTGCCGAATCACTGGCGCCTCGACGACCTGCCGGACAGCGAGATCACCTTCGCCACCCTCTACCGGGAAGCCCTGGCGTACTACGAGCTCCAGTACGGGTTCATGCGCGCCGAGGTCTTCAGCCTGGCCGACGAGTTCAAGGTCGAACCGTACGCCCGGCTGACCTGGCACGTTGCCGATCCCCGGCACAAGCACAAGACCTTCGTCATGCCACCCACCCGCGACATGACCGCCCCACAGACCCGGCTGCTGCTGCGTTACCTGCTGGGGTCTCGGCGGCAGACCCCGCCGACCCTGGTGCCGCAGCACCGAAAGCTCGGCGTGATCACCACCCGGGACCAGCTGCTGGCGGCCCTGCGCCAGGCGGCGGCGATCGAGCTGGCGACCATGGTCCAGTACCTCTACGCCGCGTACTCGATGCCGGTGCACGGTGCGGCGCAACAGTATGTGGCCCGCGGCGAGTGGACGCCGGAGCAGCTGCTGATCGCCTGCGGCGAGGGCCCGCAGTCAGCCAACGGCGGCATCCGCGGCAGCCTGATCGGCGTGGCCCGCGAGGAGATGATGCACTTCCTGGCCATCAACAACATCCTGATGGCCATGGGCCGGCCGTTCCACCTGCCCCGGCTGGACTTCGGCGATTTCAGCAGCCAGGTCAGCATGCCGCTGGACTTCTGTCTGGAGGCGCTGAACCTGGCCAGCGTGCAGCGCTTCGTCGCGCTGGAGCAGCCGCACGATCTCGTCCCGGAGATCGAGGGCAACGACTCGGCGGCGCGACCGTACCGGTACGGGTCGCTGAGCGAGCTCTACGCGGCCATCCGCGAGGGAATCCAGGCGGTGCCCGGGGTTTTCCTGGTCAAGAGGGGCCGGGGTGGCGGCGCACACCATTTGTTCATGCGGGAGTCGGTCAACGCCGTGCACCCGGACTACCAGCTGGAGGTGGACGACGTCGCCAGCGCCGTGTTCGCCATCGACTTCGTCACCGAACACGGCGAGGGCGGCCACATCCCGTCCACGCTGCCGGCCGAGGAGTCGCACTTCGACACCTTCCTGCGCATCTCCGACCTGCTGGCGCGGGAGCGGGCCGACGGGCCGAACGACCGGCGGATCCCGTGGCAGCCGGCCTATCCGGTGCTGCGCAATCCGACACTGCGGCCGGGAAACGCGGCGATGGACCTGGTCACGCACGAGCCGGCGCGGCTGGCCATGACCGTGTTCAACCGCTCGTACTTCATGGCGATGCAGCTGATCGTCCAGCACTTCGGACACAGCTCGGACGCCAGCCTGCGCCGCTCGCGGCTGATGAACTGGGCGTTGGACATCATGGCCGGCGCGCTGCGGCCGCTGGCCGAGCTGATCGTCACGCTGCCCTCCGGACGCCCAGGCCGCACCGCCGGCCCGTCGTTCGAACTGGACGAAGAGCCCCGCTACATCCCGCGCCCCGACGTCGCGGCCGAGTGGATGGCCCGTGAGTTCGACGAGATCGCTGCGCTGGCCCGAAAATGCGACGGCCTGACCCCGACCGTCGGCGACCTGCTGGCGTTCCTCGGCGAGCAGCTGCGGACGGGGGAGCGGCCATGACGGAACACACCACGGTCTGTGTCGTCGGCGGCGGCCCGGCCGGCGCGATGCTGGGGTTGCTGCTGGCCCGGGCCGGTGTCGGTGTCGTGGTGCTGGAGAAGCACGCCGACTTCCACCGTGACTTCCGGGGCGACACAGTGCATCCGGCGACGTTGCAGATCCTGGACGAGATCGGCCTGATCGACCGGTTCCTCGAGCTGCCGCACCAGAAGGTCACCACCATCGGCGTGGTGCAGGACGGCAGGCGTGTCGACATCGCCGACTTCAGCCGGCTGCGCGTGCGCTATCCGTACATGGCTTTCGTGCCGCAGTGGGACTTCCTTGACCTGGTGGCCACGGAAGCCGCCCGCTATCCGGGTTTCCGGCTGATGACGCGCACCGAGGCCCTGGATGTGCTGCGGGACGACGGCCGGGTGGCCGGTGTGCGGGCCCGGGGACCGGAGGGGGAGTTCGACCTGCGGTCCACGCTGGTGGTCGCCGCCGACGGCCGGCATTCGACGATTCGCCGCGCGGTCGGCGTGACCCCGCGACTGATCGGCCGCTCGCTGGACGTGGCGTTCTTCCGGATCTCCCGCCGGGACACCGATCCGGACGAGGGCATCTGCGTGCGCATCGGCAACGGCAAGATCTTCGGCGCGACCGACCGCCGGACCTACTGGCAGATGTCGTACGAGACCACCAAGGGCGGCCTGGACAGGGTGCGCCTCGCCGGGCTCGACGCGTTCCGGGCCGATCTCGCCGCATTGGTGCCGTTCCTGGCCGACCGGGTGCAAGAGGTGTCCTCTTTGGACGATCTGAGCCTGCTGGAGGCCCGTATCGACCGGCTGGACCAGTGGCACCAGCCTGGCCTGCTGTTCATCGGCGACGCCGCCCACGCCATGTCACCGGTCGCCGGCTTCGGCGTGAACCTCGCCGTGCAGGACGCGGTCGCCACCGCCAACCTGCTCGCCGTGCCCTTGCTGCGTGACGACATTGCCCTCGTCGACTCGCGGCTGGCGGCGGTGCGGAAACGCCGCCGGGTGGCGGTGGCACTGTCGCAGGGATTGCAGCGGGCGACCCAGCGCTTCGGCATCGACGACGCGCTCAACGGCTCGGGCCAGCCGCCCGCGCCCAGGATCTTCGAGAAGCTCGGCCCGGCCCAGTGGCTGATGAGCCGGGTCATCGGGCTCGGCTTCCGGCCCGAGCACGTGCGCACTCCGGTGGCCGGCGCGGCCCCGATCGAAGGGACTACCCGAGCATGAACCACCAGGCCCGGCTGATGTCGATGATCACCGGCTACTGGGTGACCCAGATCATCCACGCCCTGGCCGAGTTGGGGATCGCCGACCATCTCGCGGACGGCCCCCGTAGCTCGGCCGAACTCGCGGCGTCCACCGGCAGCGACGAGGACGGCATGGCCCGTGTCCTGCGGGCGAGCGCCGCCCAGGAACTGGTTGGCGTCACCGAGGACGGCCGGTTCGAGAGCACGCCGTTGCTGGCGATGCTGCGTGAGGGCGTGCCGCATTCGTTGCGGGACATCGCCATCGTGCACGGCTCGCCCGGACACTGGCTGTCCTGGGGCCTGCTCCCGGACGCCGTCCTGGCCGGCGCGCCGCAGACCCAGGCCGCGCTGGGCAAGGACATCTGGCGGCATTTCGCCGACAACCCCGTGGAAGGCGGCCGGTTCGCCAACTCGATGACCGAGCTCACCGCCGGCCTGTCGAACGAGATCGCCGAACTCCTGGACACCAGCGGCCTCGGTGTCGCGGTCGACGTCGGCGGGGCCAACGGAGCGTTGCTGCACACCTTGCTGCGGGCCAACCCCGAGCTGCGGGGCGTGGTTCTCGACCTGCCCGTGGTCGAGGCGTCGGCCGTCGCCGAGGCGGAGAAGGCCGGTCTGAGCGACCGGGTCGTCGTCATCGGCGGCTCGTTCTTCGACCCCATCCCGGCCGGCGACCTGATGCTGGTCAAGGCCGTCCTGCACAACTGGGACGACGAGTCCTGCGTGCGGATCCTGTCCAACTGCCGGGAGGCCCTCAATCCCGGCGGCCGGGTCGTGGTGGTGGAGATGCCGCTGGGGCCGGTCGGCTCGCCCGGCTTCGCCCCGCTGCTGGACCTGAACATGCTCGCGGTGGTGTCCGGTCGGGAACGTGAACTCGACCAGTACGACGCCCTGTTCGCCGCCGCCGGCCTGCGGCGGACCGGCGTCACCCCGACCCGCTCGCCGCTGTGCCTGATCGAAGCCGTCACCACGGCGTGACCGGCTTCCCTGCCAACGGAGGAACTTGATGGTGAACAGTGTTGTGGTCGTCGGCGGCGGGACGGCGGGCTGGATGACCGCGTCCTATCTCACGGCGGCCTTCGGCGACCGGATCTCGGTGACGCTGGTGGAGTCCGACCGGGTCGGCACGATCGGCGTCGGCGAGGCCACCTTCAGCACCGTCCGGCACTTCTTCGAGTACCTGGGACTGGCCGAGCAGGACTGGATGCCGGCCTGCAACGCCACGTACAAACTGGCGATCCGGTTCGAGAACTGGCGCGAGCCCGGGCACCACTTCTACCACCCGTTCGAACGCCAGCGGGTGGTGGACGGGTTCACGCTGCCGGACTGGTGGCTGAGCTCCCCGTCCTCGGACCGGTTCGACAAGGACTGCTTCCTCGTCGGCACGCTGTGCGACAACCTGAAGTCCCCGCGCCACATGGACGGCAGCCTGTTCGAGGGTGATCTCAACGGCACGCGCTCCACGTATCGGACGACGTTGTCGGAGCAGACGACGCAGTTCCCCTACGCCTACCACTTCGACGCGTCGCTGCTGGCCGACTACCTGCGCGACTACGGGGTGGCGCGGGGCGTGCGGCACGTCGTCGACGATGTCGTCGAGGTCAAGCAGGACGAGCGCGGCTGGATCAGCCACGTCGTGACCAAGCGGCACGGCGACCTCACCGGCGACCTGTTCATCGACTGCACCGGGTTCCGCAGCCTGTTGCTGGGCAAGACGATGGCCGAGCCGTTCGAGTCCTATCAGGACAGTCTGCCCAACGACAGCGCCGTCGCCCTGCGGGTGCCGCTGGACATGGCGAACCGGGGACTGCGGCCCTGCACCACCGCCACCGCGCAGGAAGCGGGCTGGATCTGGACGATCCCGCTGTTCGACCGCATCGGCACCGGCTACGTCTACGCCAGCGACTACAGCAGCCCGGAGCAGGCCGAGCGGCGCCTGCGGGAGTTCGTCGGCCCGGCCGCCGAGAGCCTGGAGGCCAACCACATCAGGATGCGGATCGGCCGCAGCCGCCGGCACTGGGTCGGCAACTGCGTGGCCATCGGCCTGGCCAGCGGCTTCGTCGAGCCGCTGGAGTCCACCGGCATCTTCTTCATCCAGAACGCCATCGAGCAGCTGGTGAAGCACTTCCCGGACGCCCGCTGGGAGGAGGGGCTGCGTGACTCCTACAACCAGCTGATCAGCCGGTGCATGGACGGGGTGCGGGAGTTCCTGGTCGTGCACTACTACGCGGCCCGGCGCCAGGACAACCAGTACTGGCGGGACACCAAGACCCGGCCGCTGCCCGACGGCCTGGCCGAGCGGCTGGAGCGCTGGCGCACCCGGCTGCCGGACGCGGAGACGGTCTACCCGCACTACCACGGCTTCGAGTCGTACTCCTACGTCTGCATGCTGCTGGGCCTGGGCGGACTGGACCTGAAGGCCTCGCCCGCGCTGGCGTTGCTGGACTCCTCATCGGCCCAGCACGAGTTCAAGCTGGTCGCCGAGCAGGCGGCCGAGCTCGAACGCACGCTGCCCACGCAGTACGAGTACTTCGCCCAGTTCCACTGAGGGGGACCGGACCCATGGTGTTGCAACTGCTCGCACTCCTGGCCGTGTTCTGGGCGGCCGCCGCGGCGGGCCGAGTGCTGGCCCGGCTGGCCCGCCTGCCGTCGGTGATCGGCGAGATCACGGTGAGCCTGCTGCTCGGACCGGCCGTGCTGGCCCTGGCCGGGCCGGCGATGTTCGCGGCGGCGCTGCCACCGGACCTGTTCGCCGTGCTCAAGCAGATCGGCGAGGCGGGTCTGGTGTTGTTCCTGGTCGGCGTCGTGCACCGGCTCGACCACGGGCCCGCCGGTCTGCGCGGCGGGGGAGTCCGGCGGATCACCGCCGGCTCGCTCGGGATCCCGCTGCTGACCGGATTGGCCTTCGCCGCCTGGGTGTTGTGGCTGGCCCCGCCGCAACTGCGGGGTCACGCCGACGGGCCGGCGCTGGTGCTGATGCTCGCGGTGGCGATGAGCGTGACGGCGGTTCCGGTGCTGGCCAGGATCATCGAGGAGCGCCGGGCCGACCTCGGCCGCTCCGGCGAGCTGTCGATGATGGCGTCGATGCTGATCGACTCGCTGTCCTGGGTGCTGCTGGCGATCGCTCTGGGCCTCCAGACCGGCGGGCCCATGGGGGTGGTGGTGACGTTCGTGGTCATCGCCGTCGGCGGCGCCATCGCCTTCGCGGCCAACAAGGGACTGTCCACGCCGTGGGCGATTCGGCTCAGCGCAGGCAATCCCCGCCTGATTGCGGTGGCGCTGGGCGTGATCGCGGTGGCGGCCGGCGCCGGCGCGCGGACGGCCGGCATGACGGCGGTGTTCGGGGCCTTCCTGGTCGGCGTGATGGTGCCCAGGACCGAGAGCTGGTCGACGGTGGTCGGGCTGATCGGCCGGGTCGGGCGGGCACTGGTGCCGGTGTACTTCGTGGTCGCCGGCACGACCGTGTTCACCGGCGGGCTGACCGCGCTGCCGTGGCTCGGGGTCGTGCTGGCAGTCGGGTTGGGGTTCACGGGCAAGGTCGTCGGCGGCTACCTCGGCGCCCGCTGGGCCAGCGAGGACCGGCTGACCTCGACCCGGGTCGGCGTGCTGGTCAACACCCGGGGGCTGACCGAGATCGTGGTGCTCCAGGTCGGCTACGCGGCCGGCCTGCTCACCCCCGGCCTGTTGGTGGCGTTGCTGGCCATGGCGCTGGTGACCACGGCGTCGACCGGCCCGCTGCTGGACCTGGTCGACCGGGTGGCGGCCAGGAAAGGCGTTCTGCGATGACCGTCGCCTCGGCCGGATTTCGTTCGCTGATGGCGGTTTTCCCGACCGGCGTCGCGGTGGTCACGACTCTGGACGTGGACGACACGCCGTGGGGCATGACCTGCTCGTCGGTGTGCAGTGTGTCGGTGGAGCCGCCGACGCTGCTGGTCTGTGTCCGGGACGGCAGCCCGACGCTGGGCGCGATGCTGCGTCGGGGGACGTTCGCGGTGAATCTGTTGCACCATGGCGCGCGTCCGGTGGCGGAGCTGTTCGCCTCCGGCGACCCGGGGCGGTTCGACCGCATCCACTGGGAGGCCGCGCCCGGCGGGCCGCACCTGGTGCGGGACGCGCACGCGGTGGCCGACTGCCGGATCAGCCGTCGGCAGCAAGTCGGCACGCACGTGGTGGTGTTCGGCGAAGTCCTCGACGTGACGCACCGGCCGGGGGAACACCCTTTGCTGTACGGGATGCGGCAGTACGCGGCCTGGCCGGAGGCCTGAGGCGCCGGTCGGCGGGGACGCGCCGCGTCCCCGCCGAACTGTTCAGTCGCCGGCGGTGATCCAGTCGGTGGCCTCGCGGATCACCGGGGCCTGCCAGTACTCGCGTTGCGGGCCGCTGATCTCCACCAGCCGGTTCGGGCAGGTGAGCGCGGCGGCCGCCGCACGGGAGGATTCCAGCGGCACGTCGGTCGGCCCGGCGCCGTGCACGATCAGGGTCGGCGCGGTGAGTCCGCCGAGCACACCACGCGGTTGCAGCCAGAACACCTCGTTGAGCATCGCCCGGCCCACGGCGAACGTCGGCGACAGCTGGAGCCGCCCGTCGGCCAACAGCGCGCGACCCGTTGGCTCGTCGAGGAAATCGCCGGTCCAGGTCGGCTGGGCGTCGACGAAGTGCTCCTTGTAGTCGATCAACGGGTTGACCAGCACCAGCCGGCTCACCTCGTCGCCCTTGCGCGCGGCGTAGCCGGCGGCGACCCCGCCGGTCAGGCCGGTGGCGGCCAAGGCCGTTGGTGTGCCGGGGAAGTGCTCGCGCAGGCTGGCCAGCCCCGCGCTGATCACGTTCAGCAGGGCCGAGAGGCTCAGTTCCTCCTGGCGGCCCTCGCTTTCTCCGTGCCCGGGCAGGTCGAACCGCAGGCTGGCCACGCCGTGGCCGGCGAGTTCCTTGGCCAGCCTGGGAAAAAAGCCGTCGTGGTCGCGGGACGCCCCTTCGCCGTGCAGCATCAGCACGGCCCGGCTCGGGGCCTGAGCGGGTGTGGCGAGGGTCGCGGCCAGCCGCAGGCCGTCATGAGCGCGTACGGTGGTGCGGCTCGGTGTGTCGACTGTGCGCATGGCCCCAGCGTCCTCCGTGGACGGTCCGGAAACCACGTGCGTGACGGATTCCATTGCCTCGTGCGGTGTCGGCCGGTTGTACGGGCATGAACGAGTGGGGTGCGGGCGGCGCGAACGCCGCGCGCCGGGGGATGTGGTCCGGGCCGGGGGTCGGCCACGATGGTCACAGCCGTCCTGCCGAAGGAGTCCGGTGCACACCAACGCTCTCGTCGCGCAACACCGACACCCCAAGCGCGTCACCGTCATCGGCGCGGGGGTGGCCGGTCTGGTCGCCGCCGCCGAGCTGGAGCGGCTCGGGCACAGCGTGCAGGTGCTGGAGGCGCGGCTACGGGTCGGCGGCCGGATCAGCACGCACCGCTTCGCCGGCGGCCCGGCGGTCGAACTCGGCGCGATGCGGATTCCCGCTTCGCACAGTCGAACCATGCAGTGGGTGAGCAAGCTGGGCCTGAGCGACCGGCTGCGGCCGTTCCGCACGCTGTTCTCGGACGAGGCCAACTTCCTGGAGACCCCGGCCGGGCACCGGCGGGTGCGCGACGCGTCGCCGGCGCTGGTCGAGCAGTTCCGTCGTGGGCTGCCGGCCGGTCTGTCCTATCGGGACGAATCCGTCCTGTGCGCGGCCTGGCTCACGACCAGCGTCAACGCGGTCGCGCCGAGCGCTTTCCGGCGCGGCTTCGAGGCGGGCCTCGATGTGGAGCTGCTGAGTCTGCTCGACGGCATCGACCTGCGGCCGTTCGTGATCGGCGGCGAGGTCGAACGCGTGGACCTCAACCGTTTCTTCGCCGAGAACCGGGGATTCGCGGCGAGCAGCCGTCTTCAGCACTTCTTCGACGACATCACCACCGAGACCTCATCGGCGCTGTTCCGGCTGGAAGGCGGCATGGACCAGATCGCCCGCCGGCTGGCTTCTCGATTGCGGGGGCCGGTGCGGCTCGGCCGCAAGATCGTCGGCCTGCACGTGCGGAACGGCGGCGTGACGGTCGAGATCCGGCGCGGCCTGGGCGCCACGGCCAGCCACTGCGACTACGTGCTGTGCACCGTGCCGTTCGCGGTGCTAAGGGGAATCCGGCTCAGCGGCTTCGACGAGGACAAGCTGGCGACCGTGCACGACATGCAGTACTGGCCGGCGACGAAGATCGGTGTGCACTGCCGGGAGGCGTTCTGGGAGCGGGACGGCATCACCGGCGGCGGCTCGTTCACCGGCGGCCTGGTGCGCCAGACCTACTACCCGCCGGTGGAAACCGATCCAGGGCTGGGGGCGGCGTTACTGGCCAGCTACGCCATCGGACCGGATGCCGACGCGCTCGCCCAGGTTCCGGGGGAGAAGCGGCAGCAGATCGTGCTGGAGGAGCTGAGCGCGATCCACCCGGAGCTGACCGAGCCCGGCATGGTGCTGGACGTCGTGACGCAGGCGTGGGGCGAGGATCCCGCCAGCCTCGGCGGCGCCTCGGTGCGCTGGAGCAAGGACATCGCCACCGCCGAGGAGGAACGGGCGCTCGCGGCCCGGCCGCAGGGCACGCTGTTCTTCGCCGGCGAGCACTGCTCCTCGCACCCGGCCTGGGTCGAGGGCGCGATCGAGTCCGGCCTGGCCGCGGCCCAGGAGATCCACTCGCGCCCGCCGGTCGCCGGCCCGGCCGGTTCCCACGGCTACCGCCGGATTCCCGGCGGCGCGGCCTGATCCCCACGATGAAGGAGAGCCGATGAGTTCCCTGCTCACCCCCGACGTGCTCGTCGTCGGCGGCGGCCCGACCGGGCTGGCCATGGCCCTGGAGCTGCGCTCCCGCGGCGTGGACTTCGTGCTGGTGGAGGCGGGCGACGGCACGGTCAGCCATCCCCGGGTGAGCAGCATCGGCCCGCGCTCGATGGAGTTCTTCCGCCGCTGGGGGATCGCCGACCGGATCCGGCATTCCGGCTGGCCCGGCGACCACAGCCTGGACTGCGTCTGGACGACCCGGATCGGCGGCCACGAGCTGTTCCGCCTCGACCGGCACACCATGGACACCCGCCCCGACTTCCGGCACACCCCGGAGCCGGACGCGATCTGCCCCCAGCACTGGCTCGGTCCGCTGCTGCGGTCCGAACTCGGCGTGCACCCTGATGGCCCGGTGCGCCTGCGCACGCGGCTGGACCACTTCCGGCAGAACGACGACGGGGTGACCGCGACGATCACCGACGTGGCGACCGGCACGGAGTCGCTGGTCCGCGCCCGGTGGCTGATCGCCTGCGACGGCACCGGATCGGAGATCCGCAAGCAGTGCGGGATCGAGGCGCCGCGCCGGCACGACACCCAGGTCTTCCGCAACATTCTCTTCCGTGCGCCGCAATTGCGGGCCAGCCTCGGCGAACGCGGCGCGAACTTCTTCTACCTGATGATCTCCTCCTCCTTGCGGTTCCCCGTGCGCGCGCTCGACGGGGCCGGCCTGTACCGGCTCACCGTCGGGCTCCAGGGCGATCCGGAGTCGCGGCAGGACGCGGAGGCCCTGGTGCGCAAGGCCATTGCCTTCGACACGCCGGTGGAGGTGTTGTCCGACAACGAATGGCACCTAGTGCACCGCGTCGCCGACACCTTCCGGGACCGTCGGGTGTTCCTGGTCGGCGACGCCGCCCACACACTGTCCCCGTCCGGCGGCTTCGGCATGAACACCGGGATCTGCGGCGCGGCCGACCTCGGCTGGAAGCTCGCGGCCGAGTTGGCCGGCTGGGCCGGCCCGGGCCTGCTCGACAGCTACACCACCGAGCGTGCGCCGGTCGCCCTGGAAGGACTCGAGGAGGCCAACCGCAACCTGGAACGCGCGATGCGCCGGCAGGTTCCGGAGGAGCTCAACGATGACACGCCGCAAGGCGAGTTCCTCCGCGGCAAGGTCGCCGAGGGGCTGCGGCGGGGCGGCGTGGCCCGCGAGTTCGACGCGCCGGAGATCCATCTGGGCTTCACCTACGCGGGCTCGCCGCTGATCGTGCCCGATCCCTCCGCGGCCGACACCGAGGACCGGCGGCCCAACACCAGGCCCGGCTCCC
This sequence comes from Kutzneria sp. NPDC052558, assembly GCF_044547355.1. Classification (NCBI taxonomy): domain Bacteria; kingdom Bacillati; phylum Actinomycetota; class Actinomycetes; order Pseudonocardiales; family Pseudonocardiaceae; genus Kutzneria; species Kutzneria sp. NPDC052558. Next base: position 25,805 of record NZ_JBIUAG010000026.1, on the reverse strand, counting down.
GCGCCCCGCACGCCTGGGTCAAGCCGGGAATGTCCACACTGGACCTGTTCGGCGACGGATTCGTGTTGCTGTGCTTCACGTACTCCCCACAGCTGGACGGGTTCCAGGCGGCGTTCGAGTCGCGGGGAATCCCGTTCACCGCCGTGACATCGGACGACGAGGGGATCGCCGTGGCCTACGAGCGGCCGTTCGTCCTGGTCCGGCCGGACGGCCATGTCGCATGGCGGGGCCACGAGCTGCCGGATTCGGCGCGGGCCGGGGAGATCGCCGACCAGGTGCGTGGGGGAGCGCGATGAGCTTCAGCCTGCACGGCTGGTCCGATGCCGACCTCCGCGACCCGTATCCCGTGTATGAACGGTATCTGGCCGAGTCGCCAGTGCATGTGGCCGACGGCGTCTACTACATCTTCGGCCACGACGCCGCGTCCAGTGTGCTGTCCGGGGCGGCGTTCGGCCGACGGTCGCGGACCGGCGGCCCGGTCCCGACCGGGCCCTCGGTGTTGCGCACGATGGTGGAGAACTGGCTGGTCTTTCTGGACCCGCCCCGGCACACCGAACTGCGGTCGGTGGTCAACCGGGAGTTCTCGCCGTCCGTGGTGACCACGCTGCGGGGCCGGATCACCGAGATCGCCGCCGGACTGCTGGCCGAGCTGCCGACCGGCTTCGACCTGGTGGAGCGGTTCTCGGCGCCGTTCCCGATCCTGGTGATCTCCGAGCTGCTGGGCGTGCCGCGCTCGGAGTGGGCGTGGCTGCGCCGGCAGGCCGTCGACCTCCAGGAGGCCAGCAGCAGCCGGGCCGCCCGCAATCCCCGGGCCCACGAGACCGCCGATCGGGCCGCTCGCGAACTGCGAGACTTTTTCCTGGTGATGGCCGGGAAACGGGGTGATCTGCCGGGCACCGACCTGGTGTCGTTGCTGGTGTCGGCCGGGCTGTCGGCCGACGAGATCGCGGCCACCTGCGTGCACCTGATGACCGCCGGCCACGAGACGACGACCAATGTGCTGAGCAAAGCCGTGCTCACGCTGTCGGGTCGGCCGGCGGCGCTGGCCGCGCTGCGGGATGGCGGCGTGAGCCCGGAAGCCGTGGAGGAGCTGGTGCGGTTCGACCCGCCGGTGCAGGCCGTGAGCCGCTGGGCCTACGAGGACGCCGCGGTGGCCGGTGTGACGATTCCCGCCGGCAGCAAGGTGATGGTGATGCTCGGTGCGGCGAACCGCGACCCTGCGCGGTTCGCCGCACCGACCGAACTCCGGCTGGACCGGTCGGGCGGCCGCGGCCTGAGCTTCGGGCTGGGCATCCACTACTGCCTCGGGGCGACACTGGCCCGGGCGGAGATCGAGATCGGGCTGGGGCTGCTGCTGGCGGTCCTGGGCGAGTTCACCGTGGACAGTGTGAAGTATCCGTACGACATGGTGTTCCACGGCCCGTCGAGCCTGGTGGTGAGCCGTCAGGGGGCGATGCGGGCGAGGTCCACTCTGGACTGAATGGACAGCTTGCGGTAGATCTGGCGCAGGTGGAAGCCCACGGTGTGCGGGGAGATGAACAGCTCGCTGGCCACCTGGCGGTTGGTCATGCCCCGGGCCACCAGCCGGGCGACCTTCTCCTCGGTGCCGGTGAGGCTGCCCCACCCGGTCTCGGACCGGGTCTCGTGGTTCCAGTGCCGCCGCCGGACGCCGAGCTGCCGGAGCTTGTGCCGGACCCGGGCCGCGTCCCACTCGGCCCCCAGCTCGTCGTAGCGGGCCAGGGCCCGGTTGAGCTCCTCGACCGCCTGCTCGCGATCGGTGTCCAGGCGCAGGGTGCCGATGTCCTCGATGACCGACGCGACGGCCCACGGATCCCCGTACAGGTCCTCGATGCCGTCGAACGCCCGGACGTCGCGGTCCAGCAGGGCGCGGCCGTGCCGGGCGGCCGCGACCACTGCGCCGTGATCGCGGTTGTTCCCGGCGATCTCCTCGGCGGTGGCGACCATGAGCTCGGCGGTGTCGCGTCGGTCCGCGGCCAGCGCGATGCGCACGGTCCACGCCGTCACCGACGGGTCCTCCAACGCGAACTCCCGGCGCAGCACGGGATCGGCCAGCACCTCGTCGATCTCGTCCATCGCCGCCCGCGATCCCTGCCGGGCCGAGGCCACCAGCGCCGCGAGCAGGCGGTGCACCGTCGACCACGGCCGGGCGCGTCCGGTCGACGAGGACTCGGTCAGCTTCTGAAGTCCGTCCGCGGCGGCGGTGAGATCACCCCGGCGCAGCGCGGAAACCACCAGCACCGCCCGCAACTGCGGTTCGTACAGCGGCATCTCGGCCGCGTCCGACGCGGCCAGGCCGGCCGTCGCGTCCGCCTCGGCCCCGGCGACATCGCCCCGGGCCAACAGAATCGTCGCCCGCAGCGCCAGTGGAACCGGGATGAGCACGTCCATCCGCTCGGCCTCGATCGTCCGGTGGGCGGTCTCGGCCACGGCCAGGGCCTCGTCAAGTCGGCGGATCCGGGTCAGCAGCCATGCCTTCGTCCACAGTGGATCGCAGTGCCAGACCTTGGTCAGCTGTCCCCGCAGCCGCACCGCTTCCTCCACGGTGGCCAGCGCGTCGTCCACCCGGCCGTCACGCCAGTCGGTCATCGCGCGCACGTTCAGCGCGGCGGCCCGGACGTCGTCGCAGTGCACGCCGGCGGGCAGCGCCAGCACCCGGTCGGCGATGGCGGCCACGGCGGCGCGGTTGTTGTGGGACAACGCGTTGAGCAGCAACAACTCCGGCGGCAGGTCGGTGCCGCCGTCCGAACCGGCGGCGAAGATCTCGTGCGACACGTCCCACGTGGAGGAGTCGCCGCGCAGCATCAGCGCGGTGGCCAGCCAGGTGCGTAGTGGGCGGGCGCCTTCCCGTTGGCCGTCCTCGGGCAACAGCCCCCGCGCGAGGTCGATGGCCCGCCTCAGCTCGCCCAGCCGGACCAGCGCCGCGGTCGCGGTGATCGCCAGCGCGATGTGGTCGGCCCCGTTGGGCTCGGTGATGTCCATGCCCCGGGTGGCCAACGCGGCGGCGGCGTTCGGGGAGGCCGGGAGCAGCCGGTGCGCCGCCTCGCGGATGGTGGCGATGGCCCGCGCGTCCCCGAATTCGGCGCAGTGCACCAGATGCACGGCTGCGGCCTCGGTCCGGTCCTCGGGCCGTCCGAGCAGCATCGTCGCGGCCTGCCGGTGCAACATCGACCGGACCGGCTCGGGCACGGTGTCCAGCACCGCCTGCCACACCGGCTCGCGGTGGAAGACGAACTCCCCGTCGCCGCAGCTGACCAGGCCGGCGGCCAGGGCCTCCCGCAGCGGCGCGAGCAGCTGGGCCGGGCATTCGCCGAGCATCTCGGCCAGGTCGGACGGGGTGAAGCTGTTGCCAAGCACCGCCGCGACCTGCACGACATCCTGGGCCCGGGGCGAGAGTTCGCCCAGCCGCCCGCGCACGAACTGGCGCAATGCCGCTGGAAGTCGCGCGCCGGGGTCGGCCATGACGGCGCAGGTGATCCCGGCGGTCAGTGGCCCCTCGGCCAGTCGCGCGCCGCCGTCGGTGACCGTGACACTGCCCTGTTCCCGCAGTCCGAGCACGAGGTCGACGATGGCTTGCGGCGTGCCGCCGACGCTCTCGCAGATCGTCACGAGGTCGTCGTCCGGAGCCGCGCCGAGCAGATCGCCGACGATGTCCGCCACGGCGTCCCCCGACAACGGCTCCAACGGGCCGAGCCGATCGCTGCGGCCCGCCCGCGCCAGGTTCTTGAGCACCACGCCGTTGGCCGAGTCGGCGTGCTCGGCCCGTAGCGCGAACAGCCACAGCACCGGCACGTCGTCCGGTCTGGCCGCCACCGCCGCGATCGCCCGCAGCACCGCCGGATCCAGCCACTGGACGTCGTCCAGCACCACCAACACCGGTCCCCGACGCAGGTACGCGTCGAGCCAGGTGGTCTGCTCGGTGCTGGTGCGCGGGCTGGCCATCGTCAGCGACTTCGGCACGCCTTCGAGCACCGTGAAGCCCTGCTGCGCTGCCAGCGCCACCGCCTCGTGCAGCAGCCTGGTCTTGCCGGTGCCGGCCGGGGAGACCAGCAGCGCCAGGTGTGCCTCGCGCTGCTCGGCGGTGGCCCGCATCAGCCGCTTGACGCGCCGCACCGCCTCCTCGCGACCGCGCAGTGGCCACGCCGACGCCGGCTCCGTGAGTTTCTCAAGAGCCTGTTGCACGAACTGCCCCCAGTCGTGATGGTGCATGTTGTTGTCACGTGCTGTTGTTCAGGTTTATCGGGTTGATTTGTCGCGGAGTCGGCGCGAATCCACGTCAAGGAAAACGTGGGCATCGATGTCTGCCCCATCGCACCTGAGGGACGTATTCCGACCGCAACGAGGGTCGAGCGGCTCCTTCGATCATCTCGACCTGCGGATCTGGCATCGTCTGGCGTGAAGCGTACCTCGGATCCCTGGCTCGGAAAAGGTTTTCAGGTCGCCCGTGGGGAAGTGTCTCGGCCGATTTCGATGATCGCCGGAAACGAATTCGCGATTAAGTCGTCGCCAGTCAGTTCTGGACGAGGCAGAACGGGTGTCCGGCCGGATCGGCGAACACACGCCAACTCTGCTTGCCGTCCCCCGCGTCCAGCAGCGTCGCGCCGAGGCCGAGGACCTCCGAGTGGGCGCGGTCCATGTCCTTGACGCCCACGTCGAGGTGGAACTGCTGCGGCCGGGCTGGATCCGGCCACTGCGGCGGCCGATAGTCGGCCGCTCGCTGGAATGCCAGGACGAGCCCTCCGTCCGTGTGGAGCGTCGCCCAGTCGTCGTCGACCGACCACCGGGGATCCGGCTGGTTCACCACGCCGCCCAGAACCCGCTGGTAGAAGCGGGCCAACTCGAGGATGTCTGGGCAGTCCAACACCACGCACTCCAGCTTGCCGATCATGAGGGCCAGCGTGCCACGTCCGGCGCGTCAGGGCAGGCCGACGGCGGGATCGATGAAGTCGGAGGTCGCGAGGTCGGTGGGGGCGAGACCGGGCTTGAGCTGCTTGCCCTGGGCGGCGGCGATGGGCGTGAGGATGTCGACGACGCGGTGCAGCCGCGTCTGGTCGAAGCCGCCGAGGGTCCTGGTGCCGGGCTGGTTGCCGGCGACGTGCAGCTTGAGCTGCTGCTGGGTGCTGAACTGGGCCTCGGCCTCGGTGTAGGGGCGGCCGAGGCTGTACCGGGAGGCGAGCGTGGAGATCAGCTTGTTGGTGGCGGCCGGCGAGGTCAGGTAGTCGACCTCGGCGCGTTGCAGGATCGGCACCAGCTTGCGCAGGCACGGGGAGAGCGCGGACAGCTGGGCGGAACGCACCGAGAGGGCCTCGGGGTAGACGGGATAGCCGGTGTCGTTGACGAGCTGGAAGGCGACCGGCTTGTTCCACTGGGGCAGGGTGTGCTCGTAGGTGTACGGCTCCTCGGTGGCGAAGCCCTGCTGGGCGATCTTGCCGCCCTCGGCGACGAAGGCGGCCGGCGAGCCGTCGTAGCTGCCGTCGACCTGGCTCTTGCGCAGGATGCCGGCGCCGGTCAGGTACTGCATGTAGGTGTTGGCCTGGTAGTACAGGACCTTGGTGTCGGTGCGGCCGATGTCGGCGATGGTGTGCCAGTCGGGGTGGGCGGCGGGATCCCACATGATCATCTGCGGGGAGACGGCCAGCGGGGAGACGACGGCGGTGGTGGGCTGGGTCGCCGAGAGCAGCACCGCCTCGTCGGTGATCACCTGGCCGAGAGTGATCGACTGGTCCAGGTACATCTGGGAGCTGACGGTCTGGAAGCCGATGGCGGGGCCGCCGGCGCGGATCTCCAGCGCGACGCCGGTGTCCACATTCCCGGTCACCAGCTTGCCGGTGACCCGTTTGCGGGCGGTGTCGACGGAGTAGCCGGAACCCAGCAGCTGGTAGCTGCCACCGTGTTCGGCCTCCGGCGACCAGTCGGTCTGGATCACCACGGTGTCCGGGCACACGCCCTTGAGCCGCAGCGGCCCGTCCGGCGCGGCGGTCAGGGACACGCCCGCCGACGGTGTGGACGCGTTGCCGCCGCAGGCACTCAGGCCGAGTGCGGCGACGATCACGAGTAGCGCCAACGGTTTCATCGCTTCACTCCTTGTCGATCACCGGCCGCCGAGTCGTGCCATCCGGTCACGCGGGCGGCCAGCAGGCCGAAGGCCCAGAACACGATCACCCCGAACGCCGAGGCCAGCAGCACCGCGGCGAACATCTGCTCGGACTGAAGGCCGGCCCGGTAGACGTCGATCAGCATGCCGATGCCCGGCTCGCCCTGCTTGAAGAAGAAATCGCCGACGACCGCGCCGACCACGGCCAGCCCGGCCGACACGCGCAGCCCGGTGAACACCGACGGCAGCGCGCCGGGCAGTTGCAGCTTCCACAGCCGGGCCCGCCGGTTCGCGCCGTAGAGGGTGAACAGGTCGTGGTGCACCCGCTCGGCGGACCGCAGCCCGTGCAACGTGTTGGCGATCAGCGGGAACAGCGCGATCAGCGCGCACACCAGCACCCGGCTCGGCAGACCGAAGCCGAACCAGAAACCGAACAACGGAACCAGCGCCAGGATCGGAATCGTCTGCAACACCACGGCGTACGGATACAGCGACCGCTCGATCCACCGCGCCTGGCTCATCAGCACGGCCGACGCCACGCCGAGCACGAAGGCGATGGCCAGCCCGATCATCGCCACCTCGGCCGACAATGCGAGCGCGGCCAGCAGCGGCCCAAGGTTGTCCGGGTCGAGGAAAGCCACCCGCACCACCGCGTCGGGCGGCGGCAGCAGGAACCGACGGTCGGCGCTGAGCCCGAGGTAGCTCACGGCGTACCACGCGGCCAGCACCAGCAGGAAAACCAGCACCGGCGGGACGAATCGGCGCACTGTCCTCATTGGACACCGCCCCGCAGGCACTCCGACACCTTGCCGGCCAGGTGCGCGAACCGCTCGTCGAACCGCAGCCGCGGCGGCCGGGGATAGTCGAAGGGCACCGGGAAATCGCCGAGCACCCGGCCCGGCCGCTCGGACAGCACGATGACCCGGGTGGACAGGAACACCGCCTCCGTAACGGAATGCGTCACGAACACCGCGCCGAATCCCCGCTCGCCGAACAGTCGGGCGACCTCGTCGCCCAGCCGTTCCCGGCTGATCTCGTCCAGCGCGCCGAACGGCTCGTCGAACAGGAACAGGTCGGGGCGCAGGGTCAGCGATCGGGCCAGCGAGGCCCGCATGCGCATGCCGCCCGACAACGCGCCGGGCCGATGCCCGGCGAACTCCGTCAGGCCAACCAGTTCGAGCGCCTGCGTGGCCCGGTCTCGGCGTTCGGCCTTGCTCAGGCCGCGAAGCTCGGCCGCAAGCTCCACATTGGACCGTACGGTGCGCCACGGCAGCAATGCCGGATCCTGGAACACGTAGGCCAGCTCGTCGGCGCCGCGGTGAACCTCGCCGGACGACGGTGCGGCGAGCCCGGCGGCCAGGCGTAGCAAGGTGCTCTTGCCACAACCGGACGGCCCGACCACAGCGACGAACTGACCCGCCGCGACCGAGAGATCCATCCCTTGCAGCGCCTCGGTTCCGTCCGGGAACCGCAGGCCCACGTCGACCATCCGCAACAGGGTCATCAGGCGCCGTCCAGCGGCGGGAATTCGCGCCGGACGGTGGTACGGCTGACCATCCGTCCCCGGTGGAACACGATCCGATCCGCGCTGGCCCCGGCGACGGCCTCGCCGACCGAGCGAGCCCTGATCGCCAACAGCTCCGCCGGAAACCCGGGAGCTACTTGAACGGAGGGCAGGCCCATGACGGCCCGAGCCGAGCGGCTCACCGCGGCGTAGGCGTCGGCAGGCAGCAGATGGCCGGCGGCCACGAGCAGGGCGGCGGTCTCCAGCGGATCGCCGCGACCGGCCTGGTTGAACGGATCCTGCACGTTGTCGCCGCCACCGGCCACGGTCACCCCGGCGGCCGTCAGCGCAGCGAGGGCGGTGAGACCGCGCGGCGGCGACGACCGGCGATCCCGGGCCTGGAGGTACAAGTTGGTCTGCGGCAGGCACACCACGCCCAGCCCGGCCTCGGCGACCTCGGCCGCCACCTTCGCCGTGACCTCGGGCGGCTGGACGCCGAGGCTCACGCAGTGGCTGGCCACCGCGCCGTGGACGAAACCGGTGTCGGTGACCAGCCGGGCGAAGGTCGGCAGCGTGAGCACCGACTCGTCGATCGTCTCGTCGGTGTGCAGATCGACCGGCACCGCGAACTCCGTGGCCGCCGCGAGGCAGATCCGATGGCACTCCACCGGGTCCGGATCCAGGTACGGGCACGCGCCGACCACGTCCGCGCCCAGCTCCAGCGCCTCCCGCAGCAGCCGCCGGTTCGCCGAGCCGGCCTCGCCGGTCATCGGGAACCCAGCCAGCGCGACCAGTTGCAGGTCCAGCCGACCGCGCAGGGCCTCCCGAACCTCGATCAGCGCCCGCAGGCATCGCAGGCCCACGTCGGGGTTGACGTCGACGTGGCTGCGCAGCGCCGTCGCGCCGTGGGCCAACGCCAGCAGCGCGGCCTCGGTCGCCCGGGCCACGATCTGCTCGTGCCGCATCGTCGGGCTGTGCCGCCGCCACGCCTCGATGGCCCCGGCCAGATCGCCCCGAGGATTGGGCGCGGCCAGCAGCGTCAACGCCTTATCCAGATGCGCGTGCGGCTCCGCCGGGGCCGGCAGCAGCAGGTAGCCGTCCAGGTCCACCCGTTCGCCCCGGCCGATCGACCCCGGCTCGCCGACCGCGTCGATCAGCCCGTCGACCAGCAGAACGTCCGCCCGCGCGCCCGTGTCGAGCACCGCCCCGCCGAGCAGCGTCACATGTGCCATCCAGACCTGCCCCCAGGAAAGTGGTGCCGTGCCGGCCTCATCTTTGCCGAACACCGGCCGCCTGGAAGACCCCGCTGCCCGAAAGGGCAGGCCCACCCGCCACACGGGCGGCTGCTGGCGGTCGGCGCGCGCATGCGACCTACTTGGGGTGTGGGACTGACATGGCCGTTGGTGGGGCGGTCCGAGGAGCTGCGGCTCGCGGACGCGGCGATGCGCCGCCGGCCCAACGCGGGTGGTCTGGTGCTGGCCGGGATGCCCGGGGTGGGCAAGACCCGGCTCGCACGGGAGGTCGTGGCGAGGGCGGGGCGACGTGGGGTGACCGTGCGCTGGGCGATCGCCACCGCCTCGTCCCGGGGCCTGCCGCTCGGGGCGTTCGCCGGCCTGTTGGCGGATCTCGGCCAGGACAAGGCCCAGGTCCTCCAGCGCGCCGCCGAGGCGCTGGTGGCCGGTCGGGATCGGGTGATCGTGGCCGTCGACGACGCGCACCTGCTTGACGATCTGTCGGCGGCCCTCGTGCACATGTTGGTCGTGCGACACAGCGCCGCCGTGCTGACGACCGTGCGGTCCGGTGAGCCGGCGCCGGATGCCATCGCGACGTTGTGGAAGGACCGGCAGCTGGATCGGCTGGATGTGCGGCCGCTGTCCGAGGCGGAGACGGTGGCCCTGCTGGAGGCGGTGCTGGACGGGCAGGTCGACAGCGGCGCCGCCGGTCAGCTGTGGACGATGAGCCAGGGCAATGTCCTGTTCCTGCGGCAATTGGTCGACGGCGCGGTGGACGGCGGCACGCTCCTGCTCGACCGCGGCGTCTGGCGGCTGACCGAGCCGCCGCCCGTGACCCCCGGGCTGGCCGAGCTCCTCGCTGTCCGCATGGGCGGGTTGTCCGAGCCGGTACGGGAGGTCATGGACACGCTGGCCCTGGCGGAACCCCTCGGCGTGCGCCTGCTGAGCGGCCTGACCGATCCCGCCGCCGTGGAACGAGCCGAGGACGCCGGCTTGATCCAGGTGGAAGCGGACGGACAGCGGCTGCAAGCCCGGCTGGCGCATCCGCTGTACGGCGAGGCCCGGCGCGGCGAGATGGGGCGGCTGCGTGCCCGGCGGTTGCGGAGTCGGATCGCCGAGGCGTTGGTGAACACGGGCGCGCGGCGGGCCGACGACCCCCTGCGCCTCGCGGTCCTCATGCTCGACTCGGATCTCCCACCTGACCCGGTGCTGCTGACCGCGGCCGCCGAAAGGTGTTCCTACCTGGGCGATCTGCCCCTGGCTCGGCGGCTCGCCCTGGTTGCGGTCCGGGCCGGCGGCGGGTTCCGGGCCCAGGCCATGGTCGCCAACACGACGTTGTTCGTGGGCCGGCCCGAGGAGGCCGAGGCCGAGCTGGCTGCCCTGGCCCGGCTGGCCGAGACCGACGCCGAGCTGGTCCGGGCCACGGTGAACCGGGCGACGTTCGTGGCCTGGATCGTGGCTCGGCCGGCGGAGGCGGATGCCATGATCGCCGGGGCGGCGGCCCGCGTCGCCGACGCCGAGCAGCGGCTGCCGCTGGTCGCGCTGAAGTCGATGCTGGACGGCGAGCTGGGCCAGCCGGCCCTGGCCGAGCGGAGCGCGGCGACGGTGTTCGACGCCGCCGCACCGACGGCCGAGGCCGTGCTCATGGCGTGCTGCGGAATGCTCGCCGCCCTGGGCCTGACCGGTCGGGCCGATCGGATCGGCCCGTACCTGGCCCGTGGCATCGAGGCGTCCGACCACTCCACGGAACGGTCCAGCTTCAGGGTTCCCCTCATCGCGCTCCAGCTGCACGGCCTGCGCCTGGCCGGCTACCTTGACGAGCTCGTCACCGTCGCCACCGAGACGTGGGAGCAACTCCGCGACATCCCGCTCGGGGCCCAGATCGGCTGTTACCTGGTGGGAGAGGCCGAGTTGGCCCGCGGCCGGGTGGCCGGCGCGATCCGCCGGCTGCGGGAGGGGCGGGCCGGGATCGAGCCGTTCGGCGACGCCGGGGCCTGGCGCTACGCCATCCTCGTCGCGCTGACCCGGGCCCTGGCCGTCACCGGCGACCTCGACGCGGCCAGGCTGGCCCTGGCCGACCTGGAGCGTCACCCGCATCCCGGCCTGGCCATGATGGCGGCGGAGGCGGACTTGGCCCGGGCGTGGGTGGCCGCCGCCGAAGGCGCGACCAGCCGGGCCGTCGCCCTCGCCCGCGACGCCGCCACTCACGCCGCCGACCGAGGGCAGTCGGCGACGGAGGTGCTTGCCCTGCACGCCGCGGTGTGCTTCGGCGATCACACCGTGGCCGATCGCCTGGCCCACCTGGCGTCCATTGTGGACGGTCCGCGTGCGCCGGCGGCCAGCGCCCATGCCGCGGCGCTGGCCAACGGCGACAGCGATGCCCTGCTCGTCGCCTCCGAGATGCTGGAGCGGATGGGGGACCTGCTGACCGCGGCCGACGCGGCGGCCCAGGCGGCCGAGATCCGCAGCCGAGACGGACGTCGAGGGGCCGCGCACACCGCGGCCGAACGGGCCCGCCGGCTGAGCGAGGCGTGCGATGGCGCTCGGACGCCGGCCCTCGTCGCGACCGCCCGGCCGCTGCCCCTCACCGATCGGGAACGGGAGATTGTCACCCTGGCGGCCCGGGGCCTGTCGAACCGCCGGATCGCCGAGCGGCTGATGGTCTCCGTGCGCACGGTCGAGGGCCATCTCTACCGGGCGTCGGCCAAGCTCGGCGCCACCAACCGATCCGAGTACGCGCAGCTGCTCGGGATCGACCCCGTCGAAGACGAGTAGTCGACTACTCGCCCCCTTCCGCCGCCCACCCGCGACGCTGGCCCGACAGGCGCGAAGGGGAAGGGCGCGAACACATGAAAATCCTGATCACACGACTGGTGCGGGCCATGGCCGTGAGTGCGGTGGCAGTGCTGGTCTTCGCCGGCGGGGCCGGCGCGGCGACGACACCCGCGAACCTGATGTGGTTCAACCGGGATACCGGAGAAGTGTCCACCTGGCTGCTCAACGGCTACGGCAACGTCCTGGGCAAGCAGTCGCTGAGCTGGACCTGTTCCTACTCGTCCGGGTGCTCCAGCGCCTGGAAGCCGATCGGGACCGGGGACCTCGACAACGACGGCAACCAGGACGTCACCTGGTTCAACCGCGTGACCGGCGAGGTCTCCACGTGGTTGACCAACGGCCACGGCACAGTGCTGGGCACGCAGTCCGCGGACTGGCGCTGCGACCAGGCCTCCGGCTGCTCGAACCAGTGGCAGCCGATCACCCTCGGCGACGTCAACGGCGACCACAACCAGGACCTGATCTGGTGGAACTCGACCAGCGGCGTCGTCTCGGCGTGGCTGATGAACGGTTACGGGAACGTGCTGGCCAAGCAGGATCTGGACTGGCACTGCGACTACAGCTCGACCTGCGCCAGCTACTGGCGTCCGGTCGGTGTCGGGGACATGAACGGCGACGGGCACGTGGATCTGGTGTGGTTCAACTACTTCACCGGCGTCGTGTCCAGCTGGCTGCTCAACGGGTACGGCAACGTGCTGGCCAAGCAGGACCTCGACTGGCACTGCGACTACACGTCGGGCTGCTCGACGCAGTGGCGGCCGATCGGGGTCGGCGATCTCAACGGTGACGGCCGGCAGGACGTGACCTGGTACGACTACACGACCGGCGTGGTGTCGAGCTGGCTGCTCAACGGCTCCGGCACCGTGGTGACGAAGCAGGACATGGACTGGCACTGCGACTACGTGTCCGGCTGCTCATCGCAGTGGGGAATCGTCGACCTGGTTCGGTGACAGCACAACAGAAGGCCCGCCGGTCGCGTTCGACCGGCGGGCCTTCGTCGAGCTGCTCAGGGGCAGAGCTGGGGCCGGATCTTGCAGCCGATCGAGCTGGCCGGCTGAACGACGGCGTGAGGTGCGCCGGCGGTCGCCGGGGCGGCGGAGGCGGTGGCGGCGCCGAGCGCGACGACGCCCGTGGCGATGGCGCCGAGCAGCACCGTGGCGGCGCCGACCTTGCGGAAGGTGTTGAGCATGGCTCGCTCCTGTGAGTTTCGGGTCTCCCGGCCGGGCTGATCGCCGGCCGGGACCAGAAAACCATCGCCGGAGCCGGCGGCCGGGGGCGTTCCAAGACGCGGAACACTCGGTTTCACGAGGCCGGCTCCAGTCGCGCGCCGATGGCCTGGGCGACGTGGCGGAGATAGCGCAGCAGCTTGCCCTCGTCGAACGGGCCGGGGCGGCGTTTCACGGTCAGCGCCAGTGGCGGAACACCCGCGGCGGGCGGCAGCGGCACGGCCATGCACCAGACAGCGTCGGTGGCGTGGACGGCATAGCCCTGGCCGGCGATCCGCATCAGCGTGCGGTTCAGTTCGGCGGCCTCGTCCGGAAGGCAGAAACTGGCCACGAGTTCGCATGCGGACCGCATGTCCTGGGCGAGCAGGCACAGGCCGGCGGCGGAGTGGATGGCCGGCACGGTTTCACCGTCGTCGCTGGGCGTGTGGACGGAGTTGTGCGCGAAGACGCGGTGGGTGAAGGCCACGGCAGCGCCCTCGAGATGGGCCAGGCTCGCGGTGAAACCGGTGGTGGCGGCGACATCGCACACGAACGGGGCGTGGTCGCGGGCCGCCTCGGCGACGGCGGAGCGGTCGGCGACGACCGACGTGGTGTACCCGACGCCGAATCGCGTGACCAGGCCGGCGCGGACCAGCGTGGAGAGCAGGCGGTGCGTGGTGGACTTCGGCAGGTCCGCCCAGTCGCTGAGCGTCTGAAGTCGCACGGGGGCGCCGGCGCCCTGTAGCAGCCGGTGCAACACCAGCGCCTTGTGGATCGAGTCGGCGAGCATGGAGTGCACCGTCCTCGGCCGGCATCTACGCGACATCTACGGCCCTGGTGGGCAGGCCGGAACCGGCCTGCCCACCTCACCGCGGGAACGGCTCAGATGCACAGGCGGCCCTTGCACAGGTTCGGCGTGATCAGGTGGGACGGGGCGGTGGTGACGCTGCTGGCGGAGGTGGGCGCCGGGGCGGCGGAGGCGGCGCCGCTGCTCAGCGTCAGCACGGCGGTGGCGACGCCGGCGAACAGGGTGGCGGCGGCGGTGAGGCGAACTCGCTTGCTCATTGCTGTCTCCTTGGATTTGTTATCGACCCGCTGTCGATGCAACGGAGTCAACTCCGGTTCGACCGGTGTTCCGGACCCGGTTCCACGCGACGGAACACAATTCGGCGACGCCACGTTCGGCGGGGGTGGATGTCCGGAAGTTCCGATGTTGTGCCCTCCGGGACACTGTCGGCCGGGCCCGGGGAAACGCGCTGGTACGGTGCGGCGTCCGTGGATCGTCAATTCTGGTCGGGGGTTCGGGTGGTCCGTCTTTTTCGTTGCGTGAGCTGACCGCATGGAGACTCTGCACCTGCGGTATTTCGTCGCGGTCGCCGAGGAGCTGAACTTCTCGGCAGCGGCCCGCCGGCTGCACATGGCGGCCTCGCCGCTGAGCCAGCGTATTCGGGACTTCGAACGCGAGCTCGGCCTCCGGCTGTTCGAGCGGGACACGCGCCGGGTCGCGCTCACCCCGGCCGGCGCCGCGCTGCTGCCGATCGCCCGCGACATCCTCGAACAGTTCAACTCGATTCCGTGGCGATTGCGGGAGGCGACCCGCGATGACCGCACGCGGCTGCTGATCGGCATGCCCGCCGGCCTGCACCCGACCCTGCGGTCAGCGGTCGGGACGCTGCGCGGGCGAGTCGACGAGCAGATCGAGCTGCACCGCTGGCCGGGCAAGACCCAGGCCCTCATCACCGGCGTCAGCGAGGGCAAGCTGGCGCTGGCGCTGGCCCGGATGCCGTTCAGCGACCCGCGGCTGGGGCAGCTGCCGGTGCTGTCCGAGCCGATGGGCGCGGCGGTGCCGGCCGACCGGTTCGCCGGCCGTGACCGCATCGCGCTGGCCGAGCTGGCCGATCTCGCCTACGTGCCCCCGCCCCGCTACATCCGCTCCGCCTACTTCGACGTGCTCGAATCGGAACTGGCCGAGCGGGGAATCCGGAATCGTCTCACGATAGCCGACACCGGCTACGAGGGGGTGGCCGAGGTGATTTCCAGCGGGCTGGCGTTCTGCGTCTCCATCCTCGATCCGGCCAGCCCCATTCACGGGCACCAGCTGGACAACGTGGCGGTCCTGCCTTTCACCGACTTCGGTCCGCGCCTGGACACCGCGCTGATCTGGCGTCGTGACCGCGCCGAAGGCGGCGATCTGACCGAGCTGGTCCGGGTCGCGTGTGAGGTTTTCGTCGGGTCCCGATCCCCGGAAACGGACAATACGCCGGTGTGACCGCTGTGGTCATACCGGTGTTCGGCATTTGATGATTCCGGTGATCGACACGCCGTTGTTAGCTTTGCGTCCCTGCTGACACGCGGAGAGTGACAAGAAGGGACGTGTCGATGTCGGAGAATCCGATCGCCCCGGGACCGCTGGACGGGGTGCGGGTGATCGACCTGTCGACCGTGGTGATGGGCCCCTACGCGGCCCAGATCCTCGGCGACCTGGGGGCCGACGTGATCAAGATCGAGTCCCCGTCGGACACCGTGCGGGTGGGCCGGTACCGCACCACGCCGGGCATGACGGCGCTGAGCCTCAACGTCAACCGGAACAAGCGCAGCGTCGCCCTCAACCTCAAGGACCCGGCCGAACGCGAGCAGGCGTTGCGGCTGATCGACACGGCCGACGTGCTGATCACCAACATGCGGCCCGGCGCGCTCTACCGGCTGGGCCTGACCTACGCCGACGTCGCCGCCCGCAACGCCGGCCTGATCTACGTGCACGCGCAGGGTTTTCGCAGCGACTCCGACCGGGCCGGCCACGCCGCCTACGACGAGACCGTGCAGGCGGCGTCCGGGCTGGTCGACATCACCCACCGCGCGCTGGGCACGCCGGTGTTCGTGCCGACGATCATCGCCGACAAGGTCTCGTCGCTGACGATCGCCTACAGCGCGCTGGCCGCGCTGGTGCACCGCGACCGTTCCGGGCAGGGGCAGCACATCGAGGTCCCGATGGCCGACACCTTGTTGGCCTTCAACCTGATCGAGCACCTGGCCGGTCACGAGTTCGATCCCGAGATGGGGCCGACCGGCTTCGCCCCGTCGATGTCCAAGGGGCACCGCGCCCGGCACACCAAGGACGGCCTGGCCTGCATCATCCCGTACAACCCGCAGAACTACCGGGACTTCTTCACCGCCGCCGGGCGCCCGGAGCTCGCGGCCGACCCCAGGGTCAACGGGCCGGCGCTGGACCCGGCCGACTACGAGGCCCTGGCCGAACTGGCCGACGAGTGCGCGCCCACGCTGACCACCGCCGAGTGGGAGGAAGTCTGCGCCCGGCACAGCATTCCGATGGCGCCGGTGCTGGAACTCGACCACGCCCACGAGGACCCGTACATCCAGGAGGGCGCGCTGCTGGACACGGTCGAGCATCCGACCGAGGGGCCGGTCCGCGTGATCGGCATTCCGGTGCGCTTCTCGGTCACGCCCGGCTCGATCCGCCGGCTGGCCCCGGTTCCCGGCCAGGACACCGCCGAGGTGCTCGACGAGCTGGGCCGCCGATGAGCGCCCCGGTTGTGCGCACCGAACGGCAGGGCTCGACCCTGCTGATCACGATCGACCGGCCGGAGGCGCGCAACGCCGTCGACGCCGCGGTCGCCGCCGGGCTGGCCGCCGCCCTGGACGAGCTGGCGTCCGATCGCGGCCTGCGGGTCGGCGTGCTGGCCGGCGCCGGCAACACCTTCAGCGCCGGCATGGACCTGAAGGCCGCCCTGCGCGGCGAATCCCCGGAGATCCCCGGGCGCGGCTTCGGCGGCGTCACCGAGACGTTCCGGACCAAGCCGCTGATCGCGGCGGTCGAGGGCTGGGCCATGGGCGGCGGCTTCGAGCTGGCCCTGGCCAGCGACCTGATCGTCGCCGCCGAGGACGCGCACTTCGGGCTGCCGGAGGTCAAGCGCGGCCTGATCGCGGCCGGCGGCGGGGTGATCCGCCTGCCCCGCCGCATTCCCCATCACCTGGCCATGGAACTGCTGCTGACCGGCGAGCCGATCACCGGCCGCCGGGCCGGCGAGCTGGGGCTGGCCAACCGGGTCACGCCCAGCGGCCTGGCGGTGGTCCAGGCGTTGGAACTGGCCAAGTCGCTCACTCTGAACGCGCCGCTGGCCCTGGCGGCGGTGCAGGAGGTGGTGCGGGCGTCCGAAGGTGTGCCCGAGGCCGCGGCCTTCACCGCGCAGCGGGCGGTGTTGAGCCATCTGATGACCACCGCCGACGTGCACGAGGGCATGACCGCCTTCGCCGAACACCGTGCTCCACAGTGGACAGGAAAGTGACATGCTGAGCGAAGCCGTGCGGCAGCACATCACCACGCCGCTGACCAACCCGGCCTTCCCGCCGACGATCCCGCGGTTCACCGACCGCGAGTACCTCAACATCGTCTACCGCACCGATCCCGAGGCGCTGCGCGCCGTGGTCCCCGAGCCGCTGCGGGTCGAGGAACCGTTGGTGCGCTTCGAGGTCATGCGCATGGGCGACGTCACCGGATTCGGCCCGTACACCGAGGCCGGGCAGGCGATCGAGGTCAGCCACGAGGGCGAGCGCGGCGAGTACCTGCACGCGATGTACCTCGACAACTTCCCGGCGACGGCGTCGGGTCGCGAGCTCAGCGCGTACCCGAAGGTCATGGCGTCGCCGGCGCTGCGCCTGGACAGCGGCGCGCTGGTCGGCACGCTCGACTACGGCTCGATCCGCGTCGCCACCGCGACCATGGGGTACAAGCAGCACGAGCTCGACGCGCAGACGGCCCGCGAGCAGATCGCCCTGCCGACGTTCATGGTCAAGGTCGTTCCGGGCTACCACGGCGCCCCGCGCGTGCAGGAGCTGGTGCGCACGCGGATCACCGACATCACCGTGAAATGGGCCTACTCCGGGCCGGCCCGGCTCCAGCTGTTCGAGCACGTCCTGGCCCCGCTCGCCGACCTGCCCGTGCTGGAAGTCGTGTCGGCCAGCCACATCCTGACCGACCTGACCCTCGCCGCGGTCGAGCCGGTCTTCGACTACCTGAAGAAGGACGCGTGATGACGCAGACCTTCGGCACCGCCGCCGTGATCGGCGCGGGGACCATCGGACTGTCCTGGACCGCCCTGTTCGCCGCCCACGGCCTGACCGTCCGGGTCAGCGACCCCCGGCCCGACCTCGGCGACGCGCTCGTGCAGGCCCTCGACGCGTTCGCCCCGCACCTGGCCGCGCAGGGCCTGGACACCACCGACCTCGTCGACCGCGTGCACGTCGTCTCCGACGTCACCGAGGCGGTGGCGGACGCGGATGTGGTGCAGGAGAACGGACCCGAGCGGATCGAGTTCAAGAAGGATCTGTTCGCCCAGCTCGTCCGCGGCGCCCCCGCGCATGCCCTGCTGCTGAGCTCCTCGTCGGCGATCCCGGCCACGGCGTTCACCGGCGACCTCGACGACGCCAGCCGTGTCCTCATTGGACACCCGTTCAACCCGCCGCACCTGATGCCGCTGGTCGAGGTCGTGCCCGGTGAGCGCACGTCCGAGGACGCCGTCCAGTCGGCGGTCGCGTTCTACGCCACGATGGGCCGCGCCCCGGTGGTGCTGCGCAAGGAGATTCCCGGATTTGTCGGCAACCGGCTCCAGAACGCGCTCAGCCGTGAGGCGGTGTACCTCGTCCAGCAAGGCGTGGTGACGCCCGAGGACCTGGACGCCGTGATGAAGAACTCGCTGGGCATCCGCTGGGCCGCGGTCGGCCCGTTCCTGGGCTCGCACCTGGGCGGCGGGCCGGGCGGATACCGGCACCTCACCGAACACATCGGCGTCTCGATGCAGCAGATGCAGCTGGGACAGCCTTCCTCCGACCCCGCGGTCCGGGAGCTGGTGGTCGAGGCGGTGGAGAAGGCCTACGCCGCCCTCCCGTACGAGCTGCTGGCCGAGATCGCCGACCGCCGCGAGCTGGCCGTGCTCGCCGCCCTGAAGACGGCCCACCGCAACGAGAAGGAGAACTGAGTGAGCACCGAGACCACGCTGCCGGGCGCGGACTTCTACCTGTTCGAGACGCTGCTGCCGGCCGAGGAGCGGGAGATCCTGGACCGGGCCCGGGTCTTCCTGCGCGAGGAGGTCAAGCCGCTGGTCAACGAGTACTGGGCCAAGGGCGAGTTCCCGCCCGTGCTGATCGAGAAGTTCCGCCGCAGCGGGCTGCTCGCGCTGTCCTACGAGGGCTACGGCGAGCCCAAGACGGCGACCAGCAAGCTGCTGTCGGGCATGCTGGCCATGGAGATGAGCCGGGTCGACGCCTCGGTCGCCACCTTCTTCGGCGTCCACAACGGACTGGCGTTCTACTCCATCTACGCCGGCGGCGACCAGGAGCAGCGGGACCGCTGGCTGCCGGCCATGGCGGCGATGGACAAGATCGGGGCCTTCGCCCTGACCGAGCCGCTGGGCGGCTCCGACGTCTCCGGCGGCATGCGCACCACCGCCAAGCGGGACGGTGACACCTGGGTGCTCAACGGCGCCAAGCGCTGGATCGGCAACGCCACGTTCGCCGACTACGTCGTGGTCTGGGCCCGGGACGAGGACGACAACCACGTCAAGGGTTTTGTGGTGGAGAAGGGCACTCCCGGCTTCGTGCCGGTGAAGATCGAGGGCAAGGTGGCCCTGCGCATCGTGGAGAACGCCGAGATCACCCTGACCGACGTGCGGGTGTCCGAGGACAACCGGTTGCAGAACGTCAACTCGTTCCGGGACGTCGCCGAGATCCTCCGGCTGACCCGCGGCGGCGTGTCGTGGGAGGCCCTGGGCACCATGATCGGCGCCTACGAGCACGCACTGGCCTACGCCAAGCAGCGCCAGCAGTTCGGCCGCCCCATCGCCAAGTTCCAGCTGGTGCAGGACCTCCTGGTCAAGTGCCTGGGCAACATCACCGCCTCCTGGGGCATGGTCGCGCAGCTGTCGCGGTTGCAGGACCAGGGCGTCTTCCGTGAGGACCAGGCCTCGCTGGCCAAGGCCTACGTCACCTCGCGCATGCGGGAGGTGGTCGGCTGGTGCCGGGAGATCCTGGGCGGCAACGGGATCGTGCTGGAGTACGAGGTGGCCCGCTACTTCACCGACTCCGAGGCCCTGTACTCCTACGAGGGCACCCGGGAGATGAACACGCTCATCGTCGGCAAGTCCATCACCGGGCAGAGCGCCTTCGTGTGATAGTCCTAACCGGACTGTCACGGTTCGGGTCTGGGACATGAGGGGATCGCGTGGAGCACGACGAGTTGACCGCCGAGCTGGCGCTGCTGGCGGAGCTGGGGCCGCGACTGTCCGGCTCGCCGGAGCAGGAGAAGCTGGTCGAGCACACGGCGGCGCGGTGGGCCGAGTTCGGCCTGGAGGTGCGGGAGGACGTCCTGCGGTTCACCCGCTGGGACCTGCACGGCCGGCGGCTGACCGTCGGCGGCCGGCCGGTGGCCATCTCGTCGGTGTTCCCGTACTCGGGCACCACCGGCGAGGCCGGCGTCGGGGCCCGGCTGCACCGGTTGCGGGGTCCGCTGCCGGCCTGGTCGAAGGCCCGGGGCGGCATCGCCGTCGTCGAGATCACCAACCGCCGCCTGCCCTTCGGCGCGCTGGTGGGCACGTGGGATCCCCAGCAGGCCTGGGGCGACACCACGAACCCGATGGCCCCGGCGACGGTGGCCGGGCTCGGCCTGAACCGGGCCCGGCGGGCCGGGGTGCTCGGGGTGGTGTTCGTGTGGCGGGGCATCGGCGTCGCCAACGCGACCGGCCAGAACCTCCCGTTCACGCTGCCCTACCAGGACATTCCGGCGGTCTTCGTGGTCGGCGACGCGGCCGAGGAGGTGCTCGCCGCCGCCGGCCGGGGCTTGCTGGCGGAGCTGGTCGTCGACGCGACGGTGACGCCGGACAGCACGATGCGGACGGTCTGGGCGGTGGTGGAGGGCAGCACCCGGCCGGAGGAGACCGTGCTGGTGGTCAGCCACAGCGACGGCACCAACGTGGTCGAGGAGAACGGGCACATCGGGCTGATCGACATCGCCCGCGACGTGACCGCCCGGCGGCCGGAACGCACGGTGGTGCTGGTGCTGACCGCCGGTCACCTGCGCATTCCGGACGTCACCAAGCACGGGCAGGCCACCAGCCGCTGGCTGAGCGACCACCCCGAGTGGTGGGCCGGGGGCGCGGGGCAGCGCAAGGCGGTGGCCGGGCTGGCCATCGAGCACCTCGGCGCGCTGGAGTACCGGGACGATCCCGCCACCGGCTCCTACGGTCCCACCGGGCGGCCGGAGCCGGAGCTGCTCTACACCTCCACCCGTGAACTGCGGATGCTGGCCGACCTGGAGTGGCGCGGCGTCGAGCCGGGTCCGACCCGGCTGTCCGAGCCGAACCCGGTGATGCAGTTCGGCGAGGGGCAGTGCCTGTACCTGGTGGGAATTCCCAACATCTCCCTGGTGACGCTGCCGCAGTACCTGCTGAGCCTGGAGCAGGGCGACTACGTGGACGTGGCGCTGGCCGGCCGGCAGATCGACAGCTTCCGCCGGCTGCTGCGCCGGATGGACACGTTGCCGGCCACCAGCTTCGGCGTCATTCCCAGGTCCACGCCGCTGAGCAAGATCCCCACCATCGGCAAGGTCCTGGCCGGGCTCGTCACCCGGTAGCGGCATCGGTGGCCGGCGGCCCGGGTCATCCCGGGCCGCCGGCCTTTTTCGCGCCTGGACGGCGGTCACTCGGTCATCCGGCCCCGGCCGGCGTGGGCCGTCCGGGCGCTGGTCGGACCACAGCCGTTTATCTATAGTGCTAGGCACCTAGATAAATGGAGCTGCTGATGATCGAGTTCCACCTGGACGGGCGGTCGGGTCTGTCGCCGTACCAGCAGCTGGTGCAACAGGTTCGGCACGCGCTGCGGCTGGGTCTGCTGCAAGAGGGAGACCAGCTGCCGAAGGTGAAGGACGTGGTCGCCGACCTCGCGATCAACCCGAACACGGTGCTGAAGGCGTATCGGGAGCTGGAGCACGACGGGCTCGTCGCCGCACGCCCGGGCATCGGCACCTTCGTGACCGGGACCCTGGGCGGCGCTTCGCTGGCGGTGCTCGGGCCGCTGCGGCGGGACCTGCACCGCTGGTTGTCCAAGGCCCGCAAGGCCGGTCTCGACGAGGAGAGCATCGAGGCTCTGCTGTTGTCCACGTTTCACAGCTCGGGGAGAGAAGAGATAGCGTGACCGTCCTGCGTGCCCGTGGCTTGGGCAAGAGATACAAGCGCAAGTGGGCGTTGACCGACTGCACTCTCGAGATCGAGGCCGGTCACGTCACGGGGTTGGTCGGCCCCAACGGGGCCGGCAAGTCGACGTTGCTGAACATCGCGTCCGGCATGCTTGTGCCGACCGCCGGCACGATCGAGGTGTGCGGCGGCGTGCCGGGCAGCGGGCCCGCGCAGCTGGCCAAAGTCGGTTACGTGGCCCAGAACACGCCGGTCTACACCGGACTGACGATCGCCGATCACCTCCGCCTCGGCGCGCATCTCAACCCGCGTTGGGACGCCGCGCTGGCCGCCCGGCGGATCGAACGTCTCGGGCTGGATCCGGGGCAGCGGGCCGGAAAGCTGTCCGGCGGCCAGCGGGCCCAGCTGGCGCTGACCATCGGCATCGCCAAACGTCCGGAGCTGTTGCTGCTCGACGAGCCGGTCGCCGCGCTGGATCCGTTGGCCCGCAGGGAGTTCCTCCAGGATCTGATGTCCGCGGTCGCCGAGCACGAGCTGTCCGTGGTGATGTCCTCGCACCTGGTCAACGACCTGGAACGGGTCTGCGACCACCTGATCGTGCTGGTGGACTCCCAGGTCCGGGTGATGGGGGAGGTCGAGGACCTGCTGGCCACGCATCACCGGCTGTCCGGCCCGCGCCGTGACGTCGACACGTTGCCGGCCGACCAGCACGTCGTGTCGGCCAAGCACACCGACCGCCAGACCACCGTGCTGGTCCGCACCGAGGCCCCGATCCTCGACCCGGCGTGGACGGTCGGCCAGCTCAGCCTGGAGGACCTGGTCCTGGAGTACATGACCAACCAGACCCCGGCCCGTCCCGCGCTGGAGGTGCTCCGATGATGTGGTTGACCTGGCGGCAATCCCGCGTCCCCGGCCTGTCGGTGCTGGCCGGACTCCTTGTGGTCGCGGCGGTCCTGGCCGTCACCGGCCCGCAGTTGGTGGGCCGCACGGACTATTCCGACCTGGACGTCCTGTACATGGGGACGATCATCGCGATGTACCTGCTGCCCGCGGTCCTCGGCGTGTTCTGGGGTGTGCCGATGATCACCCGCGAGCTGGAGACCGGCACGCACAGCCTGGTGTGGAACCAGACGGTCACCCGCCGGCGATGGCTCGCGACCAAGGGCGGCATCGGCGTGCTGGCCGCGACGATCACCGCCGGAGCGCTGAGCGCGGCGATCACGTGGTGGGCCGAGCCCATCGACTCGCTGGTGAGCACGCTGACCAACAGCTCGATGCCGTCCCACATGTCGCCGATCGTGTTCGCCGCCCGCGGCATCGCCCCGATCGGCTATGCGGCCTTCGCGTACGTTCTCGGCGTCGCGGTGGGGTTGGTGGTGCGCCGTACCGTCGCCGCGATGGCCGTCACCCTCGTGCTGTTCGCCGCGGTGATGGTCGCGGTCCCGTTGTTCGTCCGGCCTTACGTGCTGCCGGCCGTGCGGGAGACGGTGTCGATCACGGAGGCCAACGTCACGGGCATCGTCGGCAACGACCAGACCGGCATCATCCAGTCGATCAAGGTGCGGGAGCCGGCCGGGGTGTGGGTGCTGACCAACGAAACCGTTGACCCGTCCGGGAAAGCCGTCTCGCCGCTGCCCGACTTCGTGCAGACCTGCATGCCCAAGCCCGACCGGCAGTCCGGGCCGCCCGACCAGCGGATCATCGCCACCTGCCTGGCCGAGCTCCAGGGCAGGGGATACCGGCAGGTGCTGTCCTACCAGCCGGACTCCCGGTTCTGGCCGCTCCAGTGGCTGGAGACCGCGTTTTTCCTTGCCCTGTCGACACTTCTCGGCTGGTTCTGCTTCCGACGACTTCGTCACGTGTCCTGAGGAGGAGACATGCGCGCACTTGCCGTGGCGGCCGCGCTCGCCGTCACCACGCTGTCGGCGGCGCCGGCGATGGCCGACACAGTGCCCTACTTACCCGTGCCGACCGGGAACCAACCGGTTGGCGTCACCTCGCTGTACCTGAAGGACAGCTCTCGCCCCGATCCGTGGGTTCCCACGGTGAACTACCGGGAGCTGATGGTCTCCGTCTTCTATCCGGCGACGTCCGGCAACGGTCCGACCAAGCAGTACATGACGCCGCTGGAGTCGGAGCGCAACCTCGAAGGCACCGGGTTGCCGCCGGACCTCCTCAGCACCGTCCGCACCAACGCCGTCGTCGACGCCCGGCCGGCCGGTCGTCCCCACAGCCTGCCCTTGGTTGTGCTCTCGCCGGGCTGGACCCAACCCCGGACCACCCTCACCGCGCTGGCCGAGGACCTGGCCAGCCACGGCTACGTCGTGGTCGCCATCGACCACACCTACGAGAACCGGGCCACCACTTTCCCCGACGGGCACGTCACCGACTGCGTCGCCTGCGCCTTCGACGACCAGCCCGGCTTCTGGGAGAAGTTCGCCGCCGTCCGCGCCGCCGACACCTCGTTCGTGCTCGACCAGGTGACCGGTTCCCGATGGCGCGGCTCGGGTCTCATCGACCCTCGGCGCATCGGCATGACCGGCCACTCCGCCGGCGGCGCCATCACCATCCAGGCCATGCTCGCCGATCCCCGCATCCGCGCCGGGGCCGACATCGACGGCTCCATCCACGTCCTCATCCCCGACACCCCGCTGTCCCGGCCGTTCATGTTCATGGGCAGCATGGACTCCTACGTCCCCGGCGCCCCCGGCCCGTACGACGACTGGGCCACCGACTGGACGCAGCTCACCGGCTGGAAGCGCTGGATCATGGTGTCCGGCACCGCTCACAGCTCCTTCACCGACATCGGCCTGCTCGCCGGCGAACTCGGCGTCCCCACCGGGGCCACCATCGACCCGCTCCGCGCCCTGGCCGTCACCCGCGCCTACATCCGCGCCTTCTTCGACCAGAACCTCACCTGCCAGCCCCAACCCCTGATGGCCGCTCCCTCCCCGTCCTACCCGGAAGTGACCTTCATCGGCTGAGGCCGAACCCGCCGGCCGCCCGCCACGAGGGGTGCGGGCGGCCGGCGATTTCGTTACGGGCTAACGACTGCGGGCGTGAGGGCGATGCTCGCGGCATGACCGCCTCGGCCGACCTCCCCGCACTTCGCCAACGCTTCGCCGCCGACATGACACGGGGCGTCCGCCAGCTCGCGGCGCTCGGCTACGACGCCAAGTTGTTCGCCCAGATGCTGGCCGAGCACGGCGCGGAGGAAGCCGCTCGGCGGCTGGTGATGACCAGGGTTCCCTCGTACGGGCTGTGGCGGCTGAAGGAGCTGGGCAAGCTCGCGATGAGCGTGGAAATGTGGGTCCTGCTGCCCTGGTACGAGCCGCTGTTCGAACCGGAAGTCCGGCAGCGGGCGGAGGACAAGCTGGAGCTGCTCGGGGTTGAGGTGCCGGATGAGCTCGCGCGATTGGTGCGCAGGCTCGACCCGGAGTGGTAGCAGAGCGGTGGGCGGAGCAGGGGTGTGATCGGCGGGGCTTGGTGGTGGATGCGGGTGGGTGTGGGGGGTGGATGCGGGTGTGGTTCTGGTGCCCGCGCCGCGCGGTTGCCGGGGGGTGGGTGGATCGTTTGTGGTTGGTGGTTTTGGGGTGGGGTCTGCTTTGTGGGGTGGGGGTTGTTGTGTGGTTGGGGGTGGGGTGGGGCGGTGGGTTGGTGGCTCCGGGTGGATTTTGTGTGGAGTCCTCTGGGCGATGGCGTATCGAGGCGCTATCG
>NZ_JBIUAG010000025.1:0-159666 GCF_044547355.1 Kutzneria sp. NPDC052558 | reverse complement strand
CAGGCTTTCCACTTCGAAAATCGGTGGGTGGATTTTGTGTGGAGGGGGGCGATGGCATAAGCTTCTTGCGTATCGAGGCAGGCGGAGCCTGCCCGATAGCGCCTCGATACGCCATCGCCCAGAGGCCTCCACACAAAATCCACCCGGAGCCACCAACCCACCGCCCCACCCCATCTCCAACCACACAACGCCCCCCCACCCCACAAAGCAGACCTTGCCCTTCAGTCGAACAACGCCCAACCCCTCACCGCAAACCTCATCACCCGGCAACCGCGCGGCGTGGGCACAAGAAGCACAACCAGCCTTCAGACCGGGACCAGGGCAACCTAACCGCTAACCGCTAACCGCTAACCGCTAACCCCTAATCCCTAACCCCTAACCCCCGTAGCCCTTTTCCTGGAGCACCCAGGTGTTCCCGTCGGGGTCGGCGAAGTCGGCGAAGGAGTTGTAGTCGGTGTGGTCGGGGTCGACGCCGGGCTGCCAGCCGTCTTTCATGTGCCGGACTTCGCTCACGTCGAGTCCCTGGGCCACGAGCTGGTCGCGCACGGCGACGATGTCGGACACGACGAGGTGGAGTCCCCGGACGGACCCGGGGGTGGCGTCGGTGATGCCGACGCCGAAGGCGATGGAGCAGGAGGAGCCGGGGGGATCCATCTGGACGACGCGAAAGTTGTCGCCTGCCCGGTGGTCGACGTGCACGGCGAAGCCGCACTGGTCGGCGTAGAAGGCCTTGGCCCGGTCGACGTCGGCGACGGGCAGCAGCACAAGTTCGAGCTTCAGCTCCACGGCGGACACCCTGCCACATGCGTTCCCGCGCAGCGCGGATGGCGACAAGATCAAGCCGGCGGGAAGACGCGGTCGAGGTTGTAGTCGAGGGTGGCCATGACCTCCTCGGCGGTGACGGTGCCGAGCAGCACGTCGGGGCCCATGCCGTTGGCGACGGCCATGAGGGTGGCGACCTCGCGTTCGGGGTGGAGGTCGGCGGGGGTGCGGCCGGCGGCCTGGGACTCCCGGATGAGACCGGCGAAGTAGGCGGCGAGCTCGTCGGCGCCGTCGCCCTGGAAGGCGGCGCCGAAGACCGGGTCGGCCAGTGCCCGCACGAAGTACGCGATGAACACGAGCGACACCATGCGGCCGTGCTCGTCGGAGGGGACGAGCTCGGCGAGGGTGGTGCGGATGATCTGCCGTGGGGTGGGCTCGCCGCCCAGCGCGGTGCGGACCCGGCTCTCCAGCACCTCGTTGAGGTGTTGGAGGGCGAACAGCAGCATCCGGTCCTTGGTCTCGAAGTAGTACTGCACGAGCCGCATGGACACGCCGGCCTCGGCGGCGACCTGGCGGAGGCTGACCGACTCCAGGCCCTGCCCGCTGGCCAGGCGCCAGACGGCGGCGGCGATCTCGCGCCGTCGCTGGTCGTGGTCGACGACTTTGGGCACCGGAGCTCCTCACGATCTGTTATGGTGCGATCGCATCATAAAAAGCCATGGGGGTGTAGGCATGACCAAGCAGACCCACGAGGCCCTGGAAGGCGTGGCCGCGTGCATCGGGATCCACTCGGGCATCCTGCCCTTCGTGTTCAAGCTGACGGGCTGGCACGTGAGCGGCCTGGCCCTGCCGCTGCTGCTGCCGGACCCGGCGTCGCTGATCGTGGCCGGGGCCGTGCTCGTCGCCTGCTTCGCCGCGTTGTGGCAGCTGGAGAACGCCAAGAAGAAGGGCCTTGTGAACTAGACGGCGGCACTGGGCTCCTCGCGGAACTGGGTGTTGTGCAGCTCGGCGTAACGGCCGTTCGCCGCCATCAGCGAGGCATGGGCGCCGCGTTCCACCACCTGCCCGTCCTCGATGACGAGGATCTGGTCGGCGGCCCGGATGGTGGACAGCCGGTGGGCGATGACCAGCGCGGTCCGGCCCTGCAGAGCCTCGGTCAGGGCGGCCTGCACCGCCACCTCGGACTCGGAGTCCAGGTGCGCGGTGGCCTCGTCGAGGATCACCACGCGGGGCCGGGCCAGCAGCAGCCGGGCGATGGTCAGCCGCTGCCGCTCGCCGCCGGACAGCCGGTAGCCGCGCTCGCCGACCACGGTCTCCAGGCCGTCGGGCAGGCTTCGGATCAGGTCGCCGAGCCGGGCCCGCTCGATGGCGTCCCACAGTTCCTCAGTGCTGGCCCCGGGTTGCGCGTACCGGAGGTTGGCCTCGATGGTGTCGTGGAACAGGTGCCCGTCCTGCGTGACCACGCCGACGGCGTCCCGGACGTCGTCGAACGACAGCTGGCGTACGTCCACATCGGACAGACGGACCGCGCCGGACACCGTGTCGTAGAGCCGGGGCACCAGCGAGGCGATGGTGGACTTGCCGGCCCCCGAGGATCCGACCAGGGCCACCAGCTGCCCGGCCTCGGCCCGGAAGCTGATGCCGTGCAACACTTCCTGCCCGCCCCGGGTGTCCAAGGTGGCCACGGACTCCAGCGAGGCCAGCGACACCTGGTCGGCCGCCGGGTAGCCGAACCGCACGTCGTCGAACTCCACCGACACCGGCCCGGCGGGCAGCGGCACGGGCCGGGACGACTCGACGATCATCGGCCGCACGTCCAACACCTCGAAGACCCGCTCGAACGACACCAGGGCGGTCATGATGTCGACCCGGGCGTTGGCCAGCGCGGTCAGCGGCGTGTAGAGCCGGGTCAGCAGCAGCGCCAGCGACACGACGGTGCCGGCCTCGATCTGACCGGTCAGCGCCAGCCAGCCGCCGACCCCGTAGACCAATGCCTGGGCGATGGTCGGCAGCAGCGACATGCCGGTGAGGAACCAGCGTGACGCCATCGCGGTCCGGATGCCGATGTCCCGCACCCGCCGGGCCTTGTCGCCGAACTCGGCCGCCTCGGCCTTGGGCCGGCCGAACAGCTTCACCAGCGTGGCCCCGGGGGCGGAGAAGCGTTCGGTCATCTGGTTGGTCATGCCCGCGTTGAGCCCGGCGGCTTCCCGCTCCAGGCCGGCCATCCGCGCGCCCATCCGCCGCGCCGGCAACAGGAACGCCGGCAGCAGCACCAGGGCCAGCACCGTGACCTGCCACGACAGCGACAGCATGACCACCAGCGACAGCGCCAACTGGATCACGTTGGTGACCAGGCCGGACAGCGAGGACGTGAACGCCCGCTGGGCCCCGATCACGTCGTTGTTGAGCCGGCTGACCAGCGCGCCCGTGCGCGTGCGGGTGAAGAACGCGATCGGCATGCGCTGCACGTGCTCGAACACCGCGCGCCGCAGGTCGTAGATGAGGCCCTCGCCGATGCGCGAGGACTGCCAGCGCTCCACCAGGCTGGTGCCGGCGCTGACCACGGCCACCAGCGCGATCAGCGCCGCCAGCCCCACGACCACGCTGATCGCGGCGTGGTTGATGATCGCGTCCACCACCCGGCCGGCCAGCACCGGCGTGCTGACCGCGAGCACCGCGTCCACGACCGTCAGGCCGAGGAACACGGTCAGCTTCCCCCAGTGCGGCCGGGCGAACTCCAGCACCCGGCGCATGGTGCCGCGGCGCACCTGGGCGGGGGCGTCCGCCCTGGCCATCGCGCCGCGCATGAACATCCACGACGAATCCATGATCCCCCGACTCCTCCAACGTTGTGACGACCGGGGAACCGAGCCGTCTACTCTTCTATTCCATGTACCTCGGCGCCGACGCGGGCGGTTCGAACACCAGGGCTGTGCTGGTCGACGCGAACGGCGAGGTGCTCGGCGCCGGCAGGACCGCTGGAGCCAACCCGGTCGTGCACGGGATCGAGCAGGCCGGCCGGCAGCTGGCGGAGGCGTTCCGGCAGGCGCTCGGCAACCATTCTGCCGCGAAGGTGACCGCTTCGGTGATCGGGCTCGCCGGTGGGCCCACTGTCGGCCGGCCGTTGCTGGACGAGATCAAGCGGGTGGCGGCCGAGGTGGGCCTGAAGGCGGCACCGGTGGTGCTGGGCGACACCGAGGTGGCCTTCGCCGCCGGCAGCCGGGTGCCCGACGGCGTGCTGGTGCTGTCCGGCACCGGGGCGGCGGCCGCCGAGCTGCGGGACTGGCGGCTCAAGCGGCACATCGACGGCAACGGCTGGCTGCTGGGCGACGAGGGTTCCGGGTTCTGGATCGGGCGGCAGGCGGTGCGGGCGGTGCTGCGCATGCTCGACGGCCGCGGCCGCCCGACCAAGCTGCTCGACCTCGTCTCCTACGCCCTGGCCACCGAGCCGGACACCGCGGCGATCGAACGCGCCGTCTACGCCGAGCCGCCGCTGCGGCTGGCCACGCTCGCGCCGCTGGTCACCGGCCTCTACGCGGACGACTCGGTGGCG
Organism: Kutzneria sp. NPDC052558; assembly: GCF_044547355.1. Classification (NCBI taxonomy): domain Bacteria; kingdom Bacillati; phylum Actinomycetota; class Actinomycetes; order Pseudonocardiales; family Pseudonocardiaceae; genus Kutzneria; species Kutzneria sp. NPDC052558. Next base: position 155,351 of record NZ_JBIUAG010000025.1, on the reverse strand, counting down.
GCGGAGATCGTCACCGAGGCGGCCGAGCTGCTGCTGGCCGCGGTGGACGCCCTCGACCCGGCCGGCGCCGGCTACCGCGAGGTCGTGCTGGCCGGCGGGCTGCTGCTGGCCGAAGGCCCGCTGCGGGCCCTGGTGGCCGGCGGCGTGACCGACCGGTTCGGCCTCACGGTCCGGTTCGCCGAGGACGGGGCGGCCGGCGCGGCCAAGCTGGCCCGGCTCCTGTAGGTGGTCGAACCCGGGGTTCGTTCGCTATGCGTTCCTGGCAATGAAATGTGCTCCGTTCTCCACAGCGCCCTGTGCGACGGTGCGCAGCCAGAACACCATGCGGTCGAGCTCGACGAGTTCCGTCCGGGCCCGAACCGTGAGCGCGACTCGCTGCCCGCGCAGCGGCACCGCCACGGCGACGCAGGTGACGCCGTCCCGTTCGACGGTGGCGAAGCCGCGATCGCGGATCCGCACCAGCTCACGGTCCGTCGACCTCGGGTCCAGGGCCAGCAGCACGCGCCCGGCCGCGGTCTGGCGGGCCGGCGCGCGTCCCTGGTCGTCGCTGGGCATGCGCACGTCCCAGTGGCCGTGCACGCGGTGGGAGAACACCACGTCGTCGCCGTCGAGCACGGCCAGGCTGGCCGTCGATCGGGTCCGCATCACGACATCGGCGACGAACGGGGCCAGCCGCCGCAGGGCGCGGCCACTGTCCTCGGCGGCCGGCGCGAGGTCCGTGGCGGCGTAACCCGCGCCCAACCGCGTCACCAGACCGGACTTCATCAGGGCGCTCAACAGGCGGTGCACGCTGGACTTGGGCAGGCCGGTGCGTCGGCTCAGGTCGGACAGCCGCACCGCGCCCTCGGCGGAGCGCAGCACGTCGAACACGATCAGCGCCTTGTCGACGGCGGGAGTGCAGGTGGTCATGGCGACCAGCCTCGGCGGGCCGCCTCAACAAAACCTCAGTCGTGTCTCAAGACATCACGGCCAGCAGGGCTCGGATCTCGGCGACCTCGCGGTCGTAGACGCCGGGGCGCTCGCTCCCGCGCACGATGTCCAGCGCCTCGGTGAGCAGCTCGCGGGCTCGGTCCAGGTCGCCGGCCTTGCGCAGCGCCCGGGCCAGGGCGTGCATGCTGTGCACCTCGCCCCAGCGGTCGCCCAGGCTGCGCCACAGCTGGAGGGCGTCGTCGAAGTGCCGGACCGCCTCCTCGACCCGGCCGGCGCGCAGGCAGGAACCGCCGACCTGGGCCATGCCGTAGGCCAGCATGTGCTCGGATCCGGTCTGCCGGGCCAGTTCCACGCAGCGCAGCCCGTGCTCGATCGCCTCGTCGTGCCGGCCCCGCCTGGACAGCACGGCGCTGAGCGCCTCCGAGACGGCGGACTCGACGAACAGGTTCTCCTGCCGGTGGGCGATCGCGAGGGCGTCCATCAGCAGCGGCATCGCGTCCAGCCGCATGCCCATCATCAGGTACGCGACGGCCAGGTTGGCGGCGATGGCCTCCTGGTTGCCCTCGCCCGACTCGGCCAGCTCGGTCAGCAGGTCGACGGCCTTGCGGTGGTAGGAGACGGCCTGGTCGCCGTGGCCGAGGAAGTGGTGCACGACCCCGGAGTCGTTGTAGAGGCGGGCTTCGCACAGCCGGTCGCCGGCCCGCCACGCCGCCGCCAGCCCGATCTCGGTGACCCGCAGCCATTCCGGCCAGCGGCTGGTGCAGTGGCACAGGCCGCCGAGGGCGGTGGCGATCTTGGCGGCGTACGCGTCGAGGCCGTGGTCCACGGCCAGCCGCAGCGCGTCGATCAGGGTCGGCAGCTCACGGTTGGTCCAGGCCAGCGCGTCCTCGTAGCCGGTCGGGGCGAACGGCGGGTGGTTCGGCGGCTCCGTCTCGATCGGACCGAGCTCCGGGGTCAGCAGCTCACGGGCGGCCACCGCCGAGGCCAGGCACCAGCGCAGCAGCCGCCGCACAGCCTGCTTGACCGCCACCGGGGACTCGTCGCGCTCCGCGCACTCGGCGGCGTAGATCCGCAGCAGGTCGTGGAACCGATAGCGGTCGCGGGCGACCGGCTCCAGCAGGTGCGACTGGGCCAGCCCGGCCAGCAGCCGCCGGGTCTCCGGCGCGGACGCGTCGAGCAGGGCGGCTGCCTCGGCCACGTCGAACTCGACCGACGGGTGCAGGCCGAGCCGCCGGAACGCCTGCGCCTCAACGGGTTTCAGCGACTGGTACGACCAGGAGAACACGGTCCTGATCACCGAGGACTCGTCGTCCAATGTGGACAGTGCGTCCAGCCGGTCCCGTTCCGTGCGCAACTCCTCGACCAGATGCGCGACGTCGTGGTGGTCGAGGCTGAGCACACGTTCGGCCGCGATCCGCAGCGCCAGCGGCAGATGACCGCACAGCTCGGCCAGCGCCCGCACGTCGGCGAGGTCGGCCTCCACCCGCGCCGTCGCCAGGATCCGGCTCAGCAGCGCCAACGACTCCGACGGCTGGAGCACGTCGAGGCTGAGCCGGCTGGCGCCGTCAAGGGCCACCAGCCCGGCCAGCCGGTTGCGGCTGGTCACCAGGGCCAGGCAGCCGGGCGAGGCCGGCAGCAGCGGGCGGACCTGCTCGGCGCTGACGGCGTTGTCCAGCACCACCAACACCCGTCGCCCGGCCAGCAGCGACCGGTACAGCGCCGACTGGGCCGCGATCCCGGTGTACTGGCCGTCGGACTTCGCGCCGAGGCCGCGCAACAGATGCCCCAACGCGTCTTCCGGCGTGACCGGCGCCAGGTGCGGGTCGAAGCCGCGCAGATCGAGGAACAGCTGGCCGTCGGGGAACTGCTTGACCACCCGGTACGCGAGGTGCACGGCCAGCGCGGTCTTGCCGACGCCGGCCCCGCCGTCGATGGCCGAGATCACCACCGACCCGCCGTGCGTCGCGCCGGCGGCCTCCGCGCAGAGCTCGCCCAGCCGCCGCAACTCGGCTTCACGGCCGGTGAACTCCGAGACGCCGTGCGGCAACTGGGCCGGCACGACGCGAGGCCCGGGCTCGATCGGCGTGGTGTCGTCGCCGGCCAGCAGCTGCTCGTGCACCCGGCGTGTCGCCGGGCCGGGCTCCACGCCCAGCTCATCGATCAGACGAGCCCGAAGCCGTTGGTACACGCCGATTGCCTCGGCCTGCCGGCCGCTGCGGCCGAGCGCGAGCATCAGCAGCTCGTGCAGCCGTTCCCGCAACGGGTGCTCGGCGGTGAGCGTGGTCAGCGCGGCGGCCGCGGCCCCGGCCGCCCCGGTCTCCAGCAGCGCCGCGCACCGCAGCTCCAGCAGGTCCAGCTCCAGCAGCTCCAGACGGGCCCGCTCGGCCTCGGCGAACGGCCCGGCCGCCCCGCCCAGCGGCGGCCCGCCCCACTCCCGCAGCGCGCGGTCGCAATGGATCAGCGCAGCGTCGAAGTCGTTGGCCGCCCAGCGGCGGCGAGCCTCGGACGCCTCGGTCTCGAACCGGAAGGCGTCCACGGCCTCCGGCGGCAACACCAAGGAGTAGCCGGCCCGGCTGCTGGTCAGCACGCGCGGCTCGTCCTTGCGGCCACGGCCCGGCTCCAGCGCCTTGCGCAGCGTCGAGACGTGCGAGTAGATGCCGCCCTCGGCGGTCCGCGGCGGCGTGTCGCCCCACAGCGCGGCGATCAGCTCATCGAGCGTGACGGTTGTGTTGGCGCGCAAGGCCAACACCGCGAACACCGAGCGCGGCCCTGATGGCCCCAGTTCCACTTCCGCGCCGTTGACGAGCACCTGGATCCGGCCCAGCACCTGGACGGCCGTTCCCGTGCTACCCCCGCCGTCCATAGCCACCGTTCCGCTCGCCCTCGCCCCGTGCCGCTATCCTCGTCCGTGATTGGTCCGTTGCAAAGCGTAAGTGTCGGTAAGGGATGCGCTACCGACCCGTAGCGACAGGCAATCGGACAATCCGGGACACGACAACGCCCCGCTCCGGTAGCGGGGAGCGGGGCGTCGCGGCAGGGCGGTGACTCAGTGGTCGCTGACCACGGCCCCGGTCTTCGGGTCCAGGATCAGCTTCTTGGCGCTCGGGCGCTGCCAGAAGTCGAACAGGCCGGTCAGGCTGCCCGCCCGCTGGTCGAACGAGTGGTCGCCGATCTGGCCGGTCCGCCAGTTCTCCTCGATGAACTTCAGGATCGAGGTCTGGTCGGTCAGCGTGTGGTCGACGTGGTTGGTCTTCGCGTACGGCGAGACCACCAGCAGCGGCAGGCGCGGGCCGTAGCCGCAGCGGTCGGCGTAGCCGCCGGACACCGGGGTGTGGCCGCACAGCGCCGCCTGGTCCAGCGCCGCGTCCTTGGAGCCGTTCACCGTCGGCGGCTTGACGTGGTCGTACCAGCCGTCGGAGTCGTCATAGGCCAGCACGACCGCGGTCGAGGACCACTCCTTGGACTTCTGCAACTGGTTGATCTCGTTGACCACGAAGGCCTGCTCGTCCAGCGGGTCGGAGTAGCCGGCGTGGCCGTCCTGGTACTCGCCGGCCTTCAGGAAGCTCACCGCCGGCAGGTTGTCGGCCGCGACCGCCTTGTCGAAGTCGGTCAGGTCGTACTGGTGGTTGGCCTGGTCGGTGCGACCGATGGCGCCGACCGAGCTCGGCGGCAGGTGCTTCGGGTTGGCCGTGGACTGGTAGTACTGGAACGGCTCGTGGTGCGGGCTGTAGTCCAGCGCGCTGTTGCCGCCGACGTTGGCGTGCTTGGCGCCGCAGACGGCCTTGCCGTTGGCGGTGCTGGTCGGGGCGAAGCCGCCCTGGAACCAGCCCCACGTGACGTGCTTCTGGTTGAGCAGGTCGCCGATGTTCTGCCCGTGCATCACGGCCAGGTTGTTCGACGCCGTGCCGTTGGTGTTGGAGCAGTCGTCGTAGTAGGGGTCGGGGTCGTTGGTCATGGTGCCGATCCCGTTCTTGTCCGGGGACTGCACCGCGTAGGAGTCAGTGGTGGGCTTGCCGGTCTTCGGGTCGATCGCCTGCACGCCGTGGGTCTGCCCGGAGATCAGGTTGATCGCGCCCGGGGTGGACGGGCCGTACACCGAGTCGAAGGAGTTGTCGCTCAGCGCGTAGTGCTGGGCGTAGTTCCACAAGCCGGTGACGGTGTTGCCGTCGTAGTAGTCCATCACCAGGCCGGGCTCGCCGAACAGGACCGGCTGGCCGGTGCACTTGTCCGTCTCGGTGTTCTCGACGAACTTGTCCATCTTGCCGCCGTTGACGGCCTTCTGCTCCGGCCCGTAGCTGTGGTTCTGGTCGCAGGTCAGGGCCTGCGACGGCGAGAGCCGCTTCGGGTTGTAGGCGTTCGGGTTGTCGGTCAGCAGCTGCTGGGACAACCCGTTGACCTTGGGCGTGCCCGGGGCCGCCTTGAACGGGGTGCCGTCCGCGTTGGTGGCGTTCGGGTACGTGCCGAAGTAGTGGTCGAACGAGATGTTCTCGCCGAAGATCACCACCACGTGCTGGATCGGCGTGGTCGGGTGGACCAGCTGGTACGACTCGGCGGCGTTGGCCACCTGGTTGGCGTCGCCGCCGCTACACGCGGCAAGCAACAGCCCCGTCGCGGCCACGGCGGCCGTGGCCAGGACACGGCGTCTACGCATGCCTTCTCCTCCTGAGTGACTCATGCGAGCAACGACCGCCCGAGGTGGTCGCTGCTGTCCCGAACACCGGGAAGCGCGAAGAAATAACCGCCGCCGACCGGCCGGATGTAGTCGACGAGGGGCTCGTCGGCCAGCCGGGTCTGCACGGCCTCGAACTGCCGGGCGATGTCCTGCTGGTAGCCGCAGAACAGCAGCCCCATGTCCAGGTTTCCGACGGAGTCGGTGCCCCTGTCGTAGTTGTAGCCGCGGCGCAGGAACTGGCTGTCCGCGGTGGCGGGGGTGCGGGGGTTGGCCACGCGGATGTGGCTGGTCAACGGGATCGCGCCGCCGGTCGGGTCGAGCGAGTAGTTCGGCACGTCGGTCTCGGTGTTGCCGTCCAGCGGGGCGCCGGAGTCCCGGCGGCGGCCGAACATGTTCTCCTGCTCGCTGACCGAGACCCGGTCCCAGAACTCCACCAGCATCCGGATCTGGCGCAGCACCTGGTAGCTGCCGCCCTCGGTCCACGCCGGCTCACTGTTGCCTTTGCCGACCCAGACGAGCTTGTCGTAGTCGGCGGGCGCCGGCTTGACGATGCCGTCCTTGAAGCCCATCAGGTTGCGCTGCGTGCCGGACGGCCGCGGCGGGCTCTGGAAGCCGTCCACCCGCCAGCGCAGCTGCATCGCGCCGCGCGTGTGCCGGGCGATGTCCCGCAGCGCGTGCAGCACGGTGTCGGTTTCGCTCGCGCACAGCTGGAGGCTGAGGTCCCCGTGGCACTGGCTGTCGTCCAGGCTGTCGTTGGGGAATGCCTTCATCGCCGTCAGCTTGGCCGGCTTGCGGTCCTTGAGGCCGTACCGGTCGTCGAACAGCGACGCCCCCACGCCGACCGTCACCGTCAGGTCGTCGCCGGGCATGTCCGGGCCCAGCACCCCGGAATCGGCCGGCGGGGCCGTGATCCCCAGCGGCGGCAGCGCCCCGCCGGCGGTCAGCAGCCGGGCCCGGTCGGTCAGCGTCTGGAACAGCTCGGCCAGCTCGCCCTTGTCCGCCGCGATCACGTCGAACGACGCGAACACCGCCTGCTTCTGCGGCTCGGTGACGATGCCGGCCTGGTGTGTCCCATGGAAGGCAATGGAATTGGTGGTGGCGGCGTCGGCGCTCACCGACAGCCCGGTCACCGCCGCCGCGCCGGCCCCGACGATCGCGCCGCGCAGGAAGGAACGGCGCCCGACGCCGGTCATGAGCTTCTCCGAACTTCGCAGATGGCGGCGACCGGGGCGAGCTTCTCCAGGAGTTCGCCGACCGCGCCGTTGAGCTGTTCCCGGGTGCTCTGGTCCAGCTGGGTCACCAGGGTGTTCTGGTGTGCGGTGAGCAGCGCGCGGACCCGGTCCTCCCACTTCCGCACCTGGGGCAGGTCGGGGTAGCGGGGCTTGAGCACTGGGTCGAGGATGGCCAGCACCCTGGCCGTGCCGTCCAGGTTGGCCAGCGCGGTGTTCAGGGTGGTGCCGCTGCCCTGGTCGTTCTCGCCGGTCAGCTCGAACTGGAGGGCGTTCTCCATGATCTCGTGGGCCCGCAGTCCGAGATCGTTCGGATCCACCTGTTCGTCGGGCAGGTCGGCTTGCAGGCCGTGCACGGCGTCGGCCAGTCCGTCGGCGATCGGCTTGAGGTCGCCGGCGGAGGCGTTGTGCCACAGGCCTTTCTCCAACGGGTGGAAGCCGTCGGCGCCGTCGATCTTGTCGGCGAAGTCGCCGAAGGCGTCGTAGGCCGCACCCAGGGAGTTGTAGGCCAGGTGCGCGGGCAGCCAGTCGGCCCGGGCGGCGTCGAGGTCGCCGCCGTCGACGTCGGCCTTGAGCTTGTCGGTCCTGGCCGCCAGGTCGGCGACGCCGCTCGCGACCGCGGCCTCGTACTGCTTCACCAGCGGCAGCATGTCGTTCTTGGTGACGGCCACCGCGGCCGGGCCGCTCTTGGCCTCGCCCGTCAGGGTGACACTCGGACCGGTGATGGGGTCGGTGTCCTCGATCAGGCAGCGGAACGCGTACCGGCCCGCGCCCAGCTGCACGTCCATCGGCGCGCTGGTGTTCGGGCCCAGGCCCTCGACCTCGCCGTACACCTTGTCGGTGCCGACCTCGACCAGATCCACCTCGGCCGCCGCGTCCCCGGTGTTGCGCAGGGTGAAGGTCTGCCGGCCGGCCTTGGCGTCGGTCCAGCCCTGGCCGCACTGGCTGCGCGAGACGGTGATCTGGGGCGGGCCGCCCGCCGCGTCGGCGGACCCCTCCCAGGGCCGCCACACCGCCACCGCTGCCACCGCCGCGACAGCCACCACCGCTATCGCCGCCGGCAGGGGACGGGGAGTGCGCACAGGGTCGCTCCTGGTGATCGGCAATTCCTATCGTGGGGAATCCTAGGGGGCCTGTCACGGTGGTCGGACACTGTTGGTTCGCTCGTCACGCATTGTTTGTCCTAGTCGGACAGACTGGGCATTGCTCCCTCGGATGGACGCACCGCACATCGACTGTCAGTAACGGGATCGATACTCGAAAGGGTTGGCGTGCTCGGCGCGGAACGTGGTTCGGCGGCCACGGCTTCGTTCCCGCTGTCCACACCGGACTCCTGGGCGCGGCGTCATCGAGACCTCCGCCACAGCGGCCGATCTGGACAATTCACCGACGGTGACCCGGGAATCGGCGTGGCGGGCGGTGTGCGCGCCGACGGTTCCGTGACCAGGACCAGCGCCGGAACGGTGTTAAAACCGGTGCTGTTCGGGTATCCGGTCATCCGTGATGACCGTGTCCAGCCCTGAGGCCAGGGTCTCGCCCGCCACGCCTGCGCGTCCGCCCTGGTCACCCGGACGTGTCAGTGATCCCGTTCGCTACGGTGAACCAACGCGTGGCGCGCGGCGTGGTCCCGATCGGGAAACCTGGGCGTCAGCTGTCGAGATGCTGAAGGTCACCTGTCCCGCCCGGCCCAGGGGGCGACGGTGAATCCCCTGGTCGGAAGGGACGTTGGCGCAACATGGGAGCTCGGGTCGAATCATCATCAGGAATTCGACAGGCAGTGGGCCGCCCATCCTTAAGCCACTCTCAGGTCGAGGTTGTTAGCTAGTCACCGATCACGAGTGGGACGAGGGAGGACACGCCCGATGAGCGTTCAACTGCTCCCCGCCGCGCCGGCGGCCAAGGCCACGGCGAAGGCGGGCAAGGGACACCTCAACCAGGTCGACCTGGTCCGAGTGCTGACCTTCGCCAGCGTGATCGCCGTGCACGTCATCACGTACACCAACGACGGCGCCAGCGTCACCGCCTACGGGGCGCTGACCCTGCTGCACTTCACCCGGTCCGTGTTCTTCTTCCTCACCGGGTTCGTGCTGGTCTACACCTACCGCCGGCGCCCGCTGGCCCCCGGCAACTTCTGGCGGCGGCGGATGTCGCTGGTCGGCATCCCGTACCTGATCTGGACCGCCTTCTACTTCGGTGTGCTGCAACAGGTCGGCATGCAGCCGCTGCCGATGGGCGAGTTCATCGACAACCTGTGGGGCACCATCTACAAGGGACTGGGCTGGTACCACCTGTACTTCCTGCTGGTGTCGCTGCAGTTCTACATCCTGTTCCCGTTCGTGCTGGCCGTGCTGAAGCGGACCGTCCGGCACCACAAGAAGATCCTCGTCGGCTCGCTCGTGCTCCAGGTCGGACTGTCGCTGGCCGAGACCTACCTGCCGGCCCCGTCCGACCCCGACTCGCTGCTCGGGCAGCTGTGGTCCAACGACGGCACCCTGGTCATCACCTACCAGTTCTTCCTGCTGGCCGGCTGCATCGCCGCCTTCCACTACGAGGCGTTCCAGGCCTGGATCACCGCGCACAGCCGGCTCATCTGGTGGGGCCTGGCCGGCTCGGCCACGCTCGCCCTGACCTGGTACGGAGTCAACCTCGCGTACGGGCACACCCCCGGCGACGCCACCGGCGTGCTCCAGCCGGAGATGCTGCCCTGGTACGGCTTCGTCGTGCTGGCCCTCTACCTCGTCGGCTCCCGCTGGGCCGCCCGCCAGGAGCCCGGCTCCCGGGCCCAGCGCCTGGTCGCCGCCGCCTCCCAGCGCTCCTTCGGCGTGTTCCTGGTCCACCCGGCCATGCTGTGGGTGTTCCTCAACGAGTTCGGCCAGTGGTTCCCCAACCACATCCCCCAGGGCCTGCCCCTGACCGTCTCGGCCTACGCCTTCGCCGTGGTCACCTCCCTGGTCTTCGTGGAGATCGTCATCCGCACCCCGCTGGCCAAGGTCCTCATCGGCCGCGACCGCCTCCGCAGGCCCAAGCCCGCCAAGCCCGAACTCCAACCCGCCTGACCCGCCCCCGCGAGTCCCCCTCACCGACAGACCGACTCTAGGTTTCAGGCAGATCGACAAGCCGCCCGCCCGGGCGGCTTGCCGCACGCGGCTGGGAACGGGCGTTCGCTCTGTGGGTGAGCGCGGATCGCCGGGGTTTTCAACTGTGAACTGTTGGGGGTACCGGGGGGTGGCGATCACTGCCTAACGTCGTCGCCATGCGTGGGGTGATCCTGGCGACGGCGCTGGCGATGACGGTGGTGGCGGCCCCGGCGGTGGCGGGCCACGGGACGACGGCCCAGGCGGCGCCACTGGCGGCGGCGGAGGTGACGGGGACGCCGGCGCAGTCGGTGCAGGGGTTCGGGGCCTCGGGCGCGTGGTGGGTGAACGACCTGGCGCACTTCGCCCCGGCGGTGCAGCAGCGGGTGGGGGATCTGCTGTTCGGGCCGGACGGCCTGAACCTGAGCGTCTATCGCTACAACGTTGGCGGCGGCGGGGTCGGCGTGACGAATCCGCCCCGGGCCCCACAGACGCCGCTGGTCAGCCCGGGGGTCTATGACTGGACGAGGGATCCGGGCGGCACGACCTTCGTGACGCAGGCGGCGCGGCACGGGGTTGCCGACCTCCAGGCGTTCGTGAACAGCGCCCCGCCGGTGTGGACGACCAACGGCAAGAGCTGCGGCGGCTCCCTGACCAGCGGAAACGAGGCGGCGTTCGGGCAGTACCTGGCCGACGTGGTGACCCACTTCCAGCAGCAGGGGGTGACGTTCTCGCAGGTCAGCCCGATGAACGAGCCGGACAGCAACTTCGGCGACTGCGGCCAGGAGGGCATGTCGGTCGGCACCGGCCAGCGCGGCCCGATCGTGCGGGCGGTGGGGGCGGCGCTGGCCAACGCCGGCTCGTCGGCGCAGGTGCTGGCCGACGAGACGAGCTGGGCGTTGCAGGACATCTTCGAGCTGCCGGCCTGGGCCGGGGACGCGACCACCCAGCGCTACCTGGTCGCGCTGGCCCACCACACCTACGACTTCCCGGCCAACTCCACCCTCAACACCCTGCGGGCCAGCGCCAAGAACTACGGCAAACCGCTGTGGGCCACGGAGATCTGCTGCTCCAACGGCGGCGGCTTCGGCCAGGGCTACGACCCGACGATCGACGGCGGCCTGCGCATGGCCGACCTGATCCACCAGGACCTGACCGAGGCCAACGACGCCCAGTTCGACTGGTGGACGGCTTTGTCGCCGGTGCTGGGCTGCGACCCGGTGGCCGCGCCGAGCTGCCCGACGACCAAGAACGGGCAGGGCTGGAACGACGGCCTGATCTACTACGACCCGAACTACGCCACCAACGGCAACCAGAGTCTGTACGTCACCAAACGGTTCTGGGCGCTGGCCAACTTCAGCCGCTTCGTGCGGCCCAACGCGCTGCGCTTCCCGATCACCGGCATGCCGGCCAACGTGTGGCCGGTGGCCTTCGAGTCCGGCGGCGCCTGGACGGTCGTGGCGATCAACGACAACACCTCGGACACCGCCTTCCCGCTGCACTTCGGCGCGACCAACGGCCAGCTCACGGCCACCGGGGCCTACCGCACGAGCGCCACCGAGGACCTCGCGCCGGTAGTCCTGCCCACGGTCAGCGGCAGCACCGCGACCGCCACGCTGCCGGCCCGCAGCATCACCACGTTCACCTTCAGCCAGCCGACTTCCGCCACGCCCGGCCGTAGCTACGTCATCCAGGCCGCCAACTCCGGCTCCGCCGCCGACGTCGCCGGTGCGTCCACTTCGGACGGTGCGGCGGTGATCCAGTACCACACCACCGGCGACGCCAACCAGCGCTGGACCGTGCGGGCCAACGGCACGGTCACCTCCGTGAACAGCGGAAAGTGCCTCGACGCCTCGGCCACGGCGGTGACCCAGCGGACCTGCGACGGGTCCCCCGGCCAGCAGTGGTCGATCGCCAACGGCACGATCTCCAACCAGGGCAGGGGATTGACGGCAACGTCCACATCGGACGGTGTGCGGCTGACCGTCGGCCCCGGGCAGCAGTGGACGCTGAACGCTACCGGTTGACGATCTGCGCCTTGTTCATCGACAGCAGCGTGTCCGTGCCCATGTCGATGACCAGCTGCAACGACAGGTCCCCGATGTTGGCCACGTACAGCGAGCCCTGCATGTTGTCGTAGCCAATGGTCTTCGGGTCAACCAGGCCGACCTCGGGCTGCCGCAGCAGGACCTTCACCGTCACGGCCCGCATGTCCGCGCTGAGTCCCGGTTTGCTGAGCAGGTCGGCCAGCACTTGCGCGTTGTTCGTCCCGGTCTGCCTGGCCACCGTGGTGATCGCGGCGGACAGGTCGGTCTCGGCGCGCGGTAGGTCGGCGACGATGGTGCGCTGGTCGGCCACCAGCACGTCCGGCGACATCTTGGCGAACTCGTCCGGCATGCCGGGCCGGTTGAGCGCGATCGGCTCCGGCACGTCGGTGAACGTGCGGTCGAAGTCGGCCGACTTCAGCCGCACGGTGTGGTGCACGTCGTCGATCCACACCTCGTCGGTCCGCTGGTCGGGCGTGCCCGGATGCGGGGTGACCCAGCGCAGGTAGCGGATCGACGGCGGCGCGCCGGCCTCGTGCACCTCGTTCGGCCCGCCGATCGGCGGCCGGACCACGGCCAGCGCCAGCAGCGCGGCCGCCACCGCCGCGGACGCCGCCACCGGCAGCCAGCGCCGGCGGCGGTGAGGCGGTTCGATCTGCCGCAGGCCGGCCAGCATCCGCTCCTCGAACGGCGTCAGCTCGGGCATGTCGATCCCTCCCCGGTCAGCGGCACCAGCTTGCGGCGGGCCCGGGCCAGCCGCATCCGCGCCGCCGAGGCCGTGATGCCCAGCACCGCGGCCGCCTCGCCCGGCGTCAGCTCGTCCACGCTGACCAGCAGGAACAGTTCCCGCTCGGCCGGCGGCAGGTCGTCAAGCCCGGCCAGCACGGCGGTCGCGGCGTTGGCGGCGTCCACGCGGGCCTCCAGTTCGGCGAAGTCGTCGGGCGCGAGTGTGCGTTGACCGTAGACGCGATGCAAGGCCCGGAACTCCGCGCCCCGCCGGCGGCCCCGGGAGGCGATCAGGTTGGCGGTGATGCCGAACAGCCAGGACCGGGCCGTGCCGCGGGCCGGGTCGTAGCCGCCCGGCTTCTCCAGCACGGCCAGGAAGGTGGCCGCCACCACGTCGGCCGCCTCGTTCGGGTCGCGGAGCCGGCGCGCGGCGTAGCCGAGCAGCGCGCGCACGTTCTCCCGGTACAGCGACTCCAGTTCTTCCACACCAGGGTCGACGGCCGAGTGGCGTCGGAAGTTGCGCCCGAGGACACTCGAGCCAATCCCCAGTGACGCCGATTCGTTCGCCCCAGGGGATCAGGGAGATCCGAGCACATGTCGAAGACCGCTAAAGCGCTGGTCGCAGGCTCTGTCGTGCTGCTGGCCACCGCCTGCGCCCAGGCGCAGTCCGCCCCCGCGCCGATCGCGAAGGCCATGACCTCCGCCACCGCCGCGACCTCGTCCCCGGCCAAGCCGGCCCCGCCGACCGTCGCGCAGGCGCAGCAGATCCTGCACGACCTGGGGTACCAGGCCCGGCAGGTGAACGGGACTCTCGACGACGAGACCAAGCACGCCCTCGTCGCGTTCCAGAAGGTCCAGGGCCTGCCCCGCACCGGCGTCATCGACGACGCCACCGCCGCCGCGCTGCGCTCGCCGCACAAGATCACTCCCCAGCACGCCACCGCCGGCACCCACCTCGAGGTCGACATCGCCCACCAGGTCGACTACACCGTCGTCGATGGGGCGGTGGACCGGATCTACGACGTGTCGACCGGCGCCAACACCGGCGACCGCATCACGCCGCTCGGCGACTTCCACGTCTACTACCAGATCAACTTCTGGGAGTACGCGCCGCTGGGCAAGCTCTACCGCCCCAGCTACATCACCACCACCGGCATCGCCGTGCACGGCGGCGAGCCGGTCGAGCCGGTGCCGGCCAGCAACGGCTGCGTGCGCATGACCGACCAGTCCATCGACGACATCTACCCGCTGCTGCACCCCGGGGCTGAAGTGCTGATCTTCTAGAACGACTTGGCTGGACGCAACGTTGTGTCTTAGCCAAGTCGTGCCCTGGTGGCTCAGTCCTTCGTCACGCGGTCCGGCTCCAGCCGGATCTCGTGCGGGGTGTAGCAGTCGTTCACCTCGGTCGCGATCTCCGTGTCGCACCAGCACACCAGGTTCGGCCCATCGGTCCCGGCCGGCCCGCAGCACCCGATGCTCCGCCTGGCAATCCGGCGCGGCCAGAGTCGGAAGTCCTCCGGGTGCAACACAATCGTCCCCTTCGGGCCGTCCGACACGCTCACAGTGGAGTACCGCCGCAGCGCCGGGCTGTCCGGCGGCGCCGGCACGTACGGCGGCCCGAACGGCTCCGGATCCACCGCGTACGTCCCGCGGCCCATCGTCGGCTCGCGGTCGTCCCCCGGATCGGGCAGTTCCACCAGCACGACCGCGCGGGTCAGCGGAGCTCGGCACTGCTGGCACACGAACACGGTCATACCCGGCATTCTGCGTACCCGCCCGCCCGCTTCGCCACCGGTTTCCCTCTACCTTCGGCGGGGCCGGTCGGACTGGACGGCTGCGGGGGTGTGACCGGGCGAACTCGGGCAGATGCATTGCGGACGATTTAAGTGTGCGCTAGGGTTGGGCTACAACCACTCACCAGGGAGGCCACAATGCCCAGCCGCGACGCCACCACCCACTGGGAAGGCGGACTGCAGAACGGGAAGGGGACGGTGTCGTTCGACTCCTCCAACGCGGGGCAGTTCGATGTGTCGTTCCCGACGCGCACGGGCAACCCGGACGGTCAGACCTCGCCGGAGGAGCTGATCGCCGCCGCGCACAGCTCGTGCCTGGCGATGAACCTGTCGGGCGTGCTCGGCGGGGAGGGCATCACGGCCGACTCGCTGGACGTGAGCGCCGAGGTGACGCTGGGCCCGGACCCGGCCGGCGGGTTCGCGTTGACCGGGATCGCGATCACGGTCAACGCCAAGATCCCCGGCCTCGACCCGGCGAAGTTCGCCGAGCTGGCCAAGACCGCCAAGGACACCTGCCCGGTCAGCAAGGCGCTGACCGGCACGACGATCACGCTGGACGCGCAGCTGGTGTGACAGCGAAGGCTGTCCACAGCCTGGCGTAGTGGTCGCTGTCGGCGAGCAGTTGCTCGTGAGTGCCGACGGCGACCACACGCCCGGCGTCCATGACCGCGATCCGGTCGGCGGCGCGGGCGGTCTGCAAGCGGTGCGCGACCAGGATGGTGGTGCGGCCCACGGCCAGTGTGGACATGGCGGCGGAGACGACGGATTCCGTTGCCAGGTCGAGGTTTGCGGTCGCTTCGTCCAGCAGCAGCAGGACCGGGTCGACGAGTTGGGCCCGGGCCAGGCACAGCAGTTGCCGCTGCCCGGCCGAGAGCGAACCGCCCCGCTCGCCGATCTCGTGCAGGTAGCCCCCGGGGAGCTTGGCCACGAAGTCGTGCGCGCCGATGGCCCGGGCGGCCGCCTCGACCTCGGCGTCGGTGGCCTCGGGCCGGCCGTAGGCGATGTTGTCCCGAATGGTGCCGGGGAACAGGAAAGCCTCCTGCGGCACGTAACCCAGCTGCCGGCGGAACTCCTGCGGATCCAGCTGGCGCAGATCATGGCCGTCGATGGTGACGGATCCCCGGTCGGGGTCGTAGAACCGGGCCAGCAGCTTGACCACAGTGGACTTTCCGGCCCCGGTCTCGCCGATCAGCGCGACCGTTTCCCCCGGCTCCACCACGAGATCCACGCCCCGCAGCACGTCGGTGTCCACGCCCGGATAGCGGAACCACAGGTCCCGCAAGACGATCCGGCCGGTCAGCCGACCGGGGTGCGTGGGATCCGAGGCCGTGGGCGTGAGATCGGGCTCGGCCAGCAGGTCGTTGATCCGCTGCATGGACACCCGCGCCTGCTGCCAGTCGTCGAACACGCCGGACAGCTGCTGGAT
The DNA here is from genome assembly GCF_044547355.1 of Kutzneria sp. NPDC052558. NCBI lineage: Bacteria > Bacillati > Actinomycetota > Actinomycetes > Pseudonocardiales > Pseudonocardiaceae > Kutzneria > Kutzneria sp. NPDC052558. Next base: position 139,456 of record NZ_JBIUAG010000025.1, on the reverse strand, counting down.
GGGCGCGAAGAACAGGCCGAGGTAGAGCACGAACGCGATCAGCTCGCCGGCGGTCAACTCGTTGCGGGCAATGAGGAAGTAGCCCGCGCCGAGCACCAGCGCGGCCCCGAGGTCGGACAGGAACTCCAGGAACGGGAAGTACGCGGAGATGAGCCGCTGCGCCTTCATCCGGGCGTCCAGGTAGCCCCGGGTCAGCCGCTTGAACTCGCTGTGCCGGCGCCCCTGCTGCCCGAACGCCTGCGATTCCCGCACCCCGGAAAGACTTTCCTGCAAGCCGGCGTTGACGTCGGAGATCCGCTCCCGGGCCTGCACGTAGCTGCCCTTGGCCAGCCGCCGGAACACGGTGGTGGCCAGCACGAACGGGATCAGCACCAGCGCGGCCACCCCGGTCAGCTCGATGTTCATCACGGCCATCGCCGCGAACACGCCGGTGAAGGTCAGCACGCTGGCCGCGGCCTGGAGCAAACCGTTCTGCAGCAACGAGGAGAACGAGTCGGTGTCGGTGGTCATGCGGGTCATGACCTGCCCGACCATCTCCCGGTCGTAGAACGAGACCGGCAGCCGCAGCAGCCGCTTGAACACCCGGACCTTCAACGCCAGCAGCAGGCGTTCGCCGGTGCGGCCGTTGACCAGCGTCATCGCCACCGACACGGCGAGATCGCCCAGCACCACGGCGAAGAAGACGCCGGCCGACAGCAGCAGTGCCGCGCCGGACCCGCTGAGCACGCCGTTGTCGATGCCCTCACGGGAGAAGTACGGGCCGGCGGCGGTGGCGACAGCGTCCAGCAGCACCAGAAACAGGCCCAGCCCGAGCGCCGTGCGGTGTCGCCACACGAAGCGACGGAAGGAGAAGTGCGGGTCGTCGTCGCCGACGGTGTCGACCTCCGCCCGGTCTCGGGCCGGCGGCAACGCGGCGATCCCGGCGGCCATCTCCTTGGGCGTCTCCATGATCGCCAGCTTCGCGCGGGCGCCGTCGTCGGCCTGCCAGGCCTGCTCGGTGACCCCTTCGGCCACCTCGATGTCGATGTCCTCGTCGGCGCCGGCCAGCAGCCGCCGATACAGCGGACTGGCGGCCATCAGCTCGTCGTGACTGCCCTGGGCGACCACGCTTCCCTTGTCCACCAAGGCGATCCGGCTCGCCAGCCGCAGCGTGGAGCGGCGGTGAGCGATCAACAGCGTGGTGCGGTCGACCATCACCCGGCGCAGTGTCGCGTGAATGCCCTCCTCGATCCGGGCGTCCACGGCGCTGGTCGCGTCGTCCAGCACCAGGATCCGCGGATCGGTCAGCAGGGCCCGGGCCAGCGCGATCCGTTGCCGCTGCCCACCGGACAACGTCAGACCGCGCTCGCCGACCTGGGTGGCATAACCCCGCGGCAGCGCCATGATGAACTCGTGCGCCTCGGCCGACCGGGCCGCCGCCTCGATCTCCTCGTCGGTGGCGTCCGGCCGGCCGTAGCCGATGTTCGCACGTACGGTGTCGGAGAACAGGAAGCTCTCCTCGAACACCATGCCGACCTGGCTGCGCAACGAATCCACCGTCACGTCGCGGAGATCGACACCGTCGATCCTGACGCTGCCGCCCTGCACGTCGTGGAAGCGGGCCAGCAGCATGGCCACGGTGGACTTGCCCGAGCCGGAAGTGCCGACCAGGGCCACGGTTTCGCCCGGCTCGACCCGCAGGGTGAAGCCATCCAGCACCGGTTCCGACCGCAGGTAGCCGAAAGTGGCGTCGGTGATGGCGATGTCGCCGCGGACCGGCGGCAGCACCTCGGCGTCGGGCTTGTCGACGACGGCCGGCACCGAGTCCAGCAGGTCGAAGATCCGGCGGGCGGAGATGCCGGCCCGCTGGGTGGCGCTGATCATCCCGGCGAACATCTGCGCCGGCCCGATCACCTGGGCCAGATAGGTGGCGAAGGCCAGGAAGGTGCCGACGGTGATGGCGCCGTGCAGCGCCAGCCAGCCGCCCAAGCCCAGCAGCAGCACCTGTCCGACGGCCGGGATCGCTTGCAGCAGCGGCTGGTACTTGGCGATCAGCCGGACCGAGCGGATGCGCGCGCCGTAGAGTTGTTGGCTGGCCTCGACGAACCGGTCCAGCTCGTGGTCCTCCTGGCCGAACGCCTTGACCACGCGGATGCCGGACACGGTCTGGGTGACGGTCTGCGTCACCTCGGCCCCGCGCTGCTGACTGTCCCAAGTGGCCGGTCGCACCTGCCGGCGCATCTTGTACACCACAAGGACCAGCGCCGGCACCACGAGCGCGCTGATCACCGCCAGCAGCGGCGACAGCACGATCATCACCACCAGCGACACCACGATCAGCAGCACGTTGCTGCTCAACGCGGGCAGATAGGACAGCACCCGGACCATCACGCCGGCGTCGGTGGAGATGCGCGACACCAGCTGCCCGGTCGGCAGCGACTGGTGGCTGCCGATGTCCAGGCGCTGCAACTGCTCGTGCACCGCGTTGCGGATCTGGTACTGGACCTCCAGCACCACCTTGGCCGCCCGGTAGCGGCGGATCCGGGACGCGAAGAACGTCAGCACGCCGACCGCGATCAGCGCGATCAGCCACGGCCACAGCGGAGATCGGTGGCTGAGGATGGTCTCGTCGACGATGTGCCGCTCCAGCAGCGGCGTGACCGCGGCCAGGCCGGCCCCGGCCAGCGCGGCGGCGAAGGTGAGCGCCAGGCTGCGGCGCTGGATCTTCAGGAACGGCAGCAGCCGGCGGATCCAGTGGTCAGGCATCGGCCAGCCGATCCATCAGGGCGGCGGCGTCGATCAGCAGCTGCCGTTCGGACGGGCTGAGCTGGATGTCCATCGCCTTGGCCAGCCAGCGTTCCCGGGCGTGCATGTCCGCCGACAGCGTGGCCAGGCCGGCCTCGGTGATGCCGATGACCGCCTGCCGGCGGTCGAGCTCGTCCGGCCGGCGCAGGATCAGGCCGTCGGCCTCCAGCGCGGCCAAGGACCTGGTCAGTGACTGCGGCTGCACGCGCAGCAGGGTGGCCAGGTCGCCGGCGCACATCCGGCCGTCCCGCCAGAGCTCGGCAAGCACGGCGATCTTGGTCGGGGCCAGGGCGTCCGCCGGCCGCTCCGCCCGCAGCCGGCGGGACAGCCGGGTCACGGCGGACCGGACCCGGCGGACGTTCTCGTCACGAGGCACGTTAGTACGCTACTGCGTACTAACGCGACGGCGCCAACGGTTTGGTCGCCCGGAACTTGAAAGCCCCCTCGCGAAGCGTCACCTCGACATCGGAGAAACCGGCCAGGCGCAGGCGTTCCGGCAGCTCGTCCGGGTCGACGACGTTCATCGTGTCGCCGATGTGCAGCATCCGGAACCGCAAGCTCAGCCGGCTGTCGCTGCCCGCGAACACCCCGCCCGGCTCCAGCACCCGCAGCGCCTCGGCGAAGATGCCGTCCTGCATCTGCCGCGTGGGCACGTGGTGCAACATCGTGAAGCACACCACCGAGCTGAAGTCGTTGTCCGGCAACGACATCTTGCTACCGTCGCCGTGCAGGATCCGAGCCCGGCCGTCGAACTCGCCGCGCAGGTCGGCCGCGGACCGGGCGTCCACCTCCACCGCCGTGACGTTCGGGGCCAGCTCGACCAGCACCCGGGTGGTGGCCCCGTAGCCCGGCCCGATCTCCAGCAGGTTCTCGCCCAGGTCCACGCCCCCGAGCGACCAGGGCAGGCCGCGCTCGCGGACCGTCCTGGCCCAGTCCTGGGAGGAACAGATCCTCCGGTGCATGAAGTTCATCGGCATGCCGTCGACGGTAGGGTGGGCCGACGGTGTCCGCTACCGAGTAGAAGGACAGGTGATGTCGTCACCCGGACACGCCATCATGGTGCTCAGCGTGACCATGCCCAAGGGGGAGTGGTTCGACTGGCACGTGCACCCCGACCATCAGTTCGCCTGGGCCGCCCAGGGCATGCTGACCGTGCAGATCGGCGACGCCACCTGGGTGCTGCCGCCCAGCCGGGCCCTGTGGATCCCGGCCGGCACCGTGCACCGCACCGGGGCGGCCAGCACTTCGTCCATGCACAGCGTGTACTTCGGCGGCCGGCACTGGGCGGATCCCACTGTCGTCGCCGTCGGCCCGCTGCTGGCCGAGCTGATCCATTACCTCGCCGATCTCACCCTGCCCACCGCGCCCCGCCGTCGCGGCGAGGCCGTGCTGCGGGACCTGCTCGTGCCGGTGCCGGTGTCCACCATCCACGTGCCCGCCGTGTCCGACCGCCTGGCCCTGATCGCCCGGGGCCTGACCGAGGACCCCGCCGATGATCGCGACCTCGCCGCCTGGGGCCGTCTGGTCGGGGCCTCCTCCCGCACGCTGGCGCGGGCTTTCCTCAGCGAGACCGGCATGACCTTCGGCACCTGGCGCACCCAGATCCGCCTGCTGGCCGCGCTGCCGCTGCTCGCCGCCGGCATGCCCGTCGCCACCACCGCCCGCCGCGTCGGCTACGCCACCCCCAGCGCCTTCGTCGCCGCCTTCCGCCGCGTCACCGGCACCACCCCGGGCACCTACTTCTCATGATCGAGGGACCGATCCTCTCGTTGAACGTCAGGAAGGGCCCCATCATGACGCCAGACGCTATGAAGGGACCCTTCCTGACGTTCAACGTCAGTATGGGGCCCTTCATGACACCAAAAAACGCCGGGCACAGGCACGGGGTCAGGGGAGCAGGCGGGAGAGCTCGGTGGTGAGGAGGTCGAGGCCCATGGGGCCGAGGTCGAGGGCGGTCTTGTGGAAGGCGCGCAGGTCGAAGCGGGAGCCCTGGCGGGCCCGGGCAGCGGAGCGGACGGCCAGCCAGGCCCGTTCGCCGACCTTGTAGGCGATGGCCTGGCCGGGCAGGCCCAGGTAGCGGTCGACCTGGAAGCGGGCGAACTCCTCGCCGCCGATGGAGCCGGAGCGTTCGCGCACGAACTCGACGGCCAGCTCGGGGGTCCATACGGAGCCGTCGTGGAAGCCGACCCCTTGGGGGATGGGCAGTTCGAGGTGCAGGCCGATGTCGACGACGACGCGGGCAGCGCGCAGTTGTTGGCCGCCGGCGAGCATGCCCATCCGGTGCGCGGGCAGCTCGTAGCAGCCGAGCTCGTCCATGAGTTGTTCGGCGTAGAGCCCCCAGCCCTCGCTGTGCCCGACGTGCAGTTCGGCGCTGACACGCTGGAACCGGTTGAGGGTACGGGTGTTGAGCACGTTGAGGCCGAGCTGGAGGTGATGCCCGGGCGCGCCCTCGTGGAACATCACCGACGGCACCGACCAGGTGGCGGGCTGCTCCTCGGTGACCGAATACCACACGGTGCCGGGCCGGCTGAGGTCCTCGGCCGGGGCCAGGTAGTAGATGCCGGTGTTGGAGCCGGGCACCCGGCAGTCCAGGCGCCGCAACGGTTCCGGGATGTCGAAGTGCACGCCGTCCAGGTCGGCGATGGCCTTGTCGGCCAGCTCCTGGATGAAGCCGCGGAACTGGTCGGCGCCGGCGGCCCGGTGCGCGGGATCGGCGTCCAGGGCGGCCAGCACGGCCGGAAGCGGCTCGCCGGGCCGGATGTGCGAGCCGACGGCCCGCATCTCCGCCTCCAGCCGGGCCAGCTCCCGCCAGCCCCACTCGTACGTCTCCAAAAGATCGATGTCGCTGCCCAGGAAGTTGCGCGCCTCCAAGGCGTAGCGCTCCCGGCCGACGGCGTCCCGGGTCGGCGCGGCGGGCGCCAGGGTCTCGGTCAGGTACGACGCGAACTCCAGCAGCGCGGCCCCGGCACGGGTGGTCTCGCTCCGGTACGTGCCGGGCAGAGTGTCCAGGTAGTCGGCGAATTCCTTGCTCTGCCGGGCGCAGTTGACGACCTGCCGCACGGCCGACACGCGCCCCTGCTGCCGGCCCCGCTCCAGCGTCACCCGCAACCCGGCCAGCGCCTCGGGAATCCCGGCCAGCCGCGAGCGCATGTCCGCCACGACGGTCCGTTCGCCCTGGTCGAGCACCTCGATGGCCTGCCGCAACAGCTGCGGCGGGCTGTCGATGGTGTTGAGGTCCGCCTCCACGTAGCCGGCGGCGAACCGGGCCAGGTCGATCTCCAACCGTTCCCGCAGCACCGAGGCGGCCCGCCGCTGCGCATCCGAACCGAGCGGGACGGCGGTCAGCTCGGTGAGGGTGCGTTCGGCCAGCTCGTGCCGGGCCGCGAAGCCGTCGGGGCTGTAGTCGGTCAGCTCGCCGTCGTGCCCGGCGATGCCCATCATGGCGGCCAGACAGGGATTGCTCGCCGCCAGTTGACCCACGTACCGGTCGGACAGCTCGTCGACAGGGTTCACCGGCCGAGCATAGGTGGTCAGCGCCCGGCAGGTCGCTAGTTGGCGTTTGCCACCAGCTGCTGGGCCACGGTCTTGGCGGTGTTGCTGGGGATGGCGAAGCCGAGGCCGATGCTGCCGTCGCTGGTCGAGTAGATCGACGAGTTGATGCCGATGACCTGGCCCTGGAGGTTGAACAGGGGGCCGCCGGAGTTGCCGGGGTTGATCGAGGCGTCGGTCTGGATCGCGCCCTTGTAGGTGGTGGTCGTGCCGGCCGAGCGCGAGTACGGGCTGCTGCCCTGGTCGTCCGACGCGCTGACGGTCCGGTTGAGCGCGCTGACGATGCCGGTGGTGACGGTGCCCTGCAAGCCCTCGGGGGAGCCGATCGCCACGACCTCGTCGCCCACCTTGACCTGCGAGGAGTCGCCGAAGGTGGCGGTCTTCAGCCCGCTGACGCCCTGGGCCTTGACCACCGCGAGGTCGGTCGTCGGGTCGGTGCCGACCACGGTGGCCTGCGCCTTGCTGCCGTCGTTGAAGGTGACGGTGAACGTGCCGCCGCTGGCCACCACGTGGTTGTTGGTGAGGATCAGCCCGTCGGAGCTGATGATCACACCGGAGCCCAGGCCCTGCGAGTTGGAGATCTGCACGACCACCGGCAGGCCGTTGGCGGCCACCGTGCTGACCGAGCCGCTGGTGCTGTTGGCGGCCGGGGCGCCGGTGGTGCTGGTGCTGGCCAGGCTGCTGACCACAGTGGACTGCGAGCTGACCGCGTAGATGCCGTAGCCGGCGCCGCCGCCGACCACCGCCGCCAGCACCGCGGCGCCGACCAGGACGGCGACTCCCTTGCGGGACTTGCGGGGCGGCTGCGGTGGGGGCGGCACGAACAGCGGGTTCTGGAAGCCGGTCGGCGGCGTCGGCGTGTCGTCGGTCAACACGGCGGCGGGCTCAGGGGTGCGGGGCGTCTCGGTCATGGCACCAGCCTGACCTCGCCACATATGAGGAACCTGAGGCCAAGGCATGTGATCCCCAAGAAGTTCCTGGCTTTGTCTAACGCGGGCTGAGGCCGGCCTTGCGGTAGATCTCGTCGATCACGGTCATGTTCCGGATCGAGTCGGCCGGCGGCGTGAGGATCGGCTCGCCGCGCAGCACCGCGCCGCAGAAGGCGTCCAGCTGGTAGCTGTAGGACGGCCGCTTGGACAGCTGCTCCACCCGCTTGCCCTCGGCCGTCCGCACGGTCAGCCGGTGATAGGCCTGCGGCATCACGAAGTTGAGGACGGTGATCCGGCCCTTGTCGCCGACGGCGGAGGCGGTGATCTTGAGCAGGTCCCGCGACCACAGCGAGGCGGTGAGCGCGCCGGTGTGCCCCTGGGGGAAGACCAAGGCCGCCTTCATCGCGCGGTCGACGTCCGGCTTGTGCAGTTTCGCCCGCGCGGACACGACATCCGGCTCGCCGCCGCCCAGCAGCCGCACCATGTGCGACGCGTAGCAGCCGGCGTCCATCATGGCCCCGCCGGCGAGATCGCGGTTGTAGCGGATGTCGGAGAACTTCGGCAGCGGGAAGCACAGGGCCGCCTGCACATGGCGCAGCGTGCCGATCTCGCCGCCGGCGATGATGTCGGCGACCCGTTGGGCCAACGGGTGGTAGCGGTAGTGGAACGCCTCCATCACCACCAGGCCGCTCCTGTCGGCGGCCTCGGCGACGGTCTTGGCCTCGTCGGCGTTGCTGGTGAACGGCTTCTCGCACAGCACGTGCTTGCCGGCGTCCAACGCCGCGAGCGTCCACCGCGCGTGCAAGGCGTTGGGAAGGGGGTTGTAGACGGCGTCGATGTCCGGATCGGCGAGGAGTTCCTCGTAACCGCCGTGGACCTTGGCGATGCCGTGCTTGCTCGCGTAGGCCGAGGCCCGGTCGCGGTCGCGGGCCGCCACCGCGACGACCTCGGCCTCCGCGTTGTCCCGGGCCGGCGCGATCAGGGCGTTCGGCGCGATACGGGCCGCGCCGAGCACCCCGATGCGGATGGTCTTGCTGTCACTCGCTGATTCGCTCGCACGCTCGCTCATGCCGGCGATGATGCCGCATCACGGTAAACGGGTGTAACTAGCCCTGCTGCGTGCCCGGCTGGGGAGCGCCCTGGCCGAAGCCGCCGCGGCCGCCGAAGCCGCCCTGCGGACCGGGGCCGTACTGGGAGTACGGCCGGTGGACGCCGGGGCCGCCGGTGGTGTGGTGGGAGCCGATGATGCCGCCGATGCCGCCGCCCACGATGAGCCCGACCACCAGCGCGGCCACCACCTGGGTGACCCGGTTGCGGGCGAAGACGGCGAACTTGCCGGGCGGCTTCTGGACGTAGATCACCTGCGGCTGGGGCGCGCCGGGCGGTGGCGCGTAGGACGCCTGCGGCTGTTCGGGCCCGGGCTGGGCCGCCGTCGGCGCCTCGGCGGCGAAGGCCGCCGCCTGGGGCTCCTGCGGCGCGTCGGCGGCGACCGGCTGCTGGGGCTGGGGCGCGGTCGGCGGCTCGGCGGCGGGGGGCTGCTGGTGCGCGTCGGGGCCGGCCACCGGCTGCTGGTGCTGCTCGGTCGGCTGCTCGTCTGGGTTGTTCGGCTCGGACATCTGGCCTGCTCCTGGGGTGTGCGCGTTGCTGCTGAACACCAGACTGCGAGAGCCGGCTGTGCTCCCGCTGAGCGGAACCTGTCGAACTCGTAGCGAAACCATGACGCCACACGCACAGTTCACACACAGGACACAGGCAGTGTCGATCCCATGAAGCTGCTGCCCGTGGGGGGATGCGTGGTCGGGTTCGTGCTCGCCTACGCGGTGTTCGTGCTGTCGCCGACCGGACGGCGGCTGGAGGACGCCACACTGCTGCCGCCGGACCTGACCAACTCGCTGGGCGCGATCAGCCCGGGCCTGATCGCCATCGGCATCGTGCTGGTGCTGGCGGTCGGCGTGCTCCAGCAGCACTGGCGGGAGACGGCCGCGGCGGCGGTGCTGATGGCCGCCTCGATCTCGATCGCGTGGGTGCTCAAGGAGTGGCTGCACCGGCCGGAGTCGGCCGGCAACAGCTATCCCGGCGGCCACGTCACGGCATGCGCGGCGATCGTGCTCGGGGCGATCCTCGTGCTGCCGCGGGACATGCGGCCGGTGGCGCTGGCGCCCGGCGCGGTGCTCACGTCCTACGTCGCGGCCGCCACCGCCGAGCTCGGCTGGCACCGGCTCAGCGACACGATCGGGGCATTGGCGCTGTGCGGGGCCGTCGCGGCGGCCCTGTCCGACGGCCCGCCGGCCCGCTGGGCCGCGATCACCGGGGCCATCGCGCCGATCGCCGCCGTGCTCGCCGGATATGTGGCAGTGGCCTCGACCACCAGCTCCGACCTGGTGATTGTCGCCACCGGCGCGATCGCCGCCGGCACCATGGCCGCGGTCGCGCTGCCCCTGTGCGCGCAGCCGAGGGCTACGGCCGACACCCGGGTTGCCGCTGGATACGATGGGACACCGACTTATCCCGTCTAAAGGAGTCACCGTGTCGCAGCCGCGTCCCTCAGGCCCAGGATCAGCACCTCGCGTGACGGTGCCGGCCGGGACGACGGCGGGCACCGCGGTCCGCGAGGCCGGCCTGCCCGGCAAGGGCTCCGACGCGATCGTCGTGGTGCGCGACGCCGAGGGCAGGCTGCGCGACCTGTCGTGGACGCCGGAGGCCGACGTCGAGGTGGAGGCGGTCGCCGCCGACACCGAGGACGGCCGCAGCGTCATCCGGCACTCCACCGCGCACGTGCTGGCCCAGGCCGTGCAGCAGGCGTTCCCCGAGGCCAAGCTGGGCATCGGCCCGCCGATCAAGGACGGCTTCTACTACGACTTCCAGGTCGACCGGCCGTTCACCCCGGAGGACCTGGCCGCGCTCGAGAAGCGCATGAAGCAGATCATCAAGGGCTCGCAGCGGTTCTCCCGCCGGGTCGTCGAGTCCGTCGACGCGGCCAAGGACGAGCTCAAGGCGGAGCCGTTCAAGCTGGAGCTCGTGGACATCAAGTCCGACATCGACACCTCCGAGATCATGGAGGTCGGCGCGGGCGAGTTGACCATCTACGACAACCTCGACCCGCGCAGCGGGGACCGGGTGTGGGGCGACCTGTGCCGCGGCCCGCACGTGCCCACCACCAAGCACATCCCGGCGTTCAAGCTGACCCGCTCGGCCGCCGCCTACTGGCGCGGCAGCGAGAAGAACCCGCAGTTGCAGCGGGTCTACGGCACCGCGTGGGAGTCGCAGGAGGCGCTGGACGCGCACCTGGAGCTGCTGGCCGAGGCCGAGCGCCGCGACCACCGCCGGCTGGGCACCGAGCTGGACCTGTTCAGCTTCCCGGACGAGATCGGCTCCGGGCTGGCCGTGTTCCACCCGCGCGGCGGCATCGTGCGCCGGGCCATGGAGGACTACTCGCGCCGCCGGCACGAGGAAGAGGGCTACGAGTTCGTCTACTCGCCGCACATCACCAAGGGCGCGCTGTTCGAGACCTCCGGCCACCTCGACTGGTACCGCGACGGCATGTATCCGGCGATGCACCTGGACGCCGAGTACGACGAGGACGGCAAGGTCCGCAAGCCGGGCCAGGACTACTACCTCAAGCCGATGAACTGCCCGTTCCACGACCTGATCTTCCGGTCGCGCGGGCGGTCCTACCGCGAGCTGCCGCTGCGCATGTTCGAGTTCGGCACCGTCTACCGGTACGAGAAGTCCGGCGTGATCCACGGCCTGACCCGGGTGCGCGGCATGACGCAGGACGACGCGCACATCTTCTGCACCCCCGAGCAGGTGCAGGAGGAGCTGAAGTCGCTGCTGGGCTTCGTGCTCAACCTGCTGCGCGACTACGGCCTCGACGACTTCTACCTGGAGCTGTCCACCCGCAACGACGAGAAGTACGTCGGCTCGGACGAGGTGTGGGAGAAGGCCACCGAGGCGCTGCGCGAGGCCGCCGAGGACTCCGGCCTCGAGCTGGTGCCGGACCCGGGCGGCGCCGCCTTCTACGGCCCCAAGATCTCCGTGCAGGCCCGCGACGCGCTGGGCCGCACCTGGCAGATGTCCACCATCCAGCTGGACTTCAACCTGCCGGAGCGGTTCGAGCTGGAGTACACCGCCAACGACGGCAGCCGGCAGCGGCCGGTCATGATCCACCGCGCGCTGTTCGGCTCCATCGAGCGCTTCTTCGGCGTGCTCACCGAGCACTACGCCGGCGCGTTCCCGGCCTGGCTGGCCCCGGTGCAGGCGGTCGGCATCCCCATCGCCGACGAGCACGTCGAGCACCTCATGCAGGTCACCAAGGCGCTGCGGGCCCGCGGCGTGCGGGTCGAGGTGGACGCCTCCGACGACCGGATGCAGAAGAAGATCCGCAACCACACCCTGCAGAAGGTGCCGTTCATGCTGGTCGCCGGCCAGAAGGACGTGGAGAACGGCGCGGTGTCCTTCCGCTTCCGCGACGGCAGCCAGGTCAACGGCGTGGCCGTGGAGCAGGCCGTGGAGGCCGTGGTGGACTGGATCGCCCGCCGTGAGAACGCCTCCCCCAACCAGACCAACTTCATTCCGGGGGACTTCTCGGTGGTGGCCACCGCGTGACGGTTCCCCAGCACGGTGTCGGGGTCCCGGACGCGTTGCAGCGGCTGTGGACCCCGCACCGGATGGCCTACATCCAGGGCGAGAACAAGCCGGCGAGCGACGAGCCGGCGGGCTGCCCGTTCTGCGCCATCGTCAGCCTGCCCGACGAGCAGGCGCTGATCCTGGCCCGCGGGCGGCTGGTGTACGCGGTGCTGAACCTGTACCCGTACAACGCCGGGCATCTGATGGTGGTGCCGTACCGGCACGTCGCCGACTACACCGACCTGGACCCGGCCGAGACCGTGGAGCTGGGGGAGTTCACCCAGACCGCGATGCGGGTGGTGCGCGCCGTCTCCGCGCCGCACGGCTTCAACATCGGCATGAACCAGGGCACGGTCGCCGGCGCCGGCATCGCCGCCCACCTGCACCAGCACGTGGTGCCCCGCTGGGGCGGCGACGCCAACTTCATGCCGGTCATCGGCCAGACCCGCACCATCCCCCAGCTCCTGGGCGAGACCTGGGCCCTGCTGAGCAAAGCCTGGCCGAAATAGGCGAGAGCCCCGCTCTCGGGCCGCCATGACGTGTCGTTCATGACGTCCCGAGAACGGGGCTCGGCCCGGTCGTGGCTCAGGCCTGGAGGCCGGCCTCGACGTCCAGCTCGACCTTGATCTTGTCGCTGACCACGGCCGCCGGGATGCCGCCGCCGACGCCGAAGTCCGAGCGCTTGATCTCGGTGCTGGCCGAGACGCCCAGGACCTTGCCGTTGGGGCCGTCGCCGAAGCCGCCCAGCTCGCCGGTCAGGGTGACGGGCTTGGTGACGCCGTGCAGGGTCAGGTCGCCGTCGATCTCGATCTCCTCGCCGTCGATGCGCACGGCGGTGGAGGTGAAGGTCAGGTGCTCGTGCTCCTCGACGTGCAGGAAGTCGGCCGAGCGGACGTGGCCGTCGCGCTGCTCGTTCTTGGTGTCGATGCTGTCGGCCACGATGGTGGCGGTCACCGTGGAGGCGGCCGGGTCCTCACCGGTCACGATCGTGCCGGAGATGGTGTTGAAGCGACCGCGAACCTTGGAGACGCCGAGGTGGCGGACGATGAACGCGACGTCCGAGTGCACGGGGTCGATGGTCCAGGTGCCGGCGACGTATCCGGGGATCTGGGTTGCGGCAGTCATCTTTCGGTCCTCCATGAGCATTGGTTGAACTCTCAAGTGAAGCCTAGCACTGAGGTTGAGAGCTCAACAACAGGTACCATGGAAGCCATGAGCGAGCCGCGGTGGTTGTCCGAGTCCGAGCAGCGGGCGTGGCGGGCGTACACGGCCGCCACCAAGCTGGTCAACGAGCGTCTCGACCGCCAGCTGCAGCGCGACTCGGGCATGCCGACCACGTACTACGAGATCCTCGTCGCACTCTCCGAATCACCTGATCGTGAGTTGCGGATGAGCGAGCTGGCCGAGTTCACCAGATCCTCCCGCAGCCGACTCTCGCACGCCATAGCCCGCCTGGAGGAGAACGGCTGGGTGTCCCGGCGGTCCTGTCCCACCGACAAGCGCGGGGCCTTCGCCGTGCTCACCGACGACGGCATGGCCGCGGTCGAGCAGGCGGCGCCCGGGCACGCCGCCGAGGTCCGGGCGGTGCTGTTCGACGGGCTCACCGACGAGCAGGTCAAGCAGCTGGGGCTGATCTCCGAGGCCATCACCGCCCAGGCCAGCAAGGGCTGCCCCAGCAATCCGTGTGACGAATGAGACGGGTGTCGCTGGCGGGGTGAGCGGGGGCGCTGGCTAGTCTGGCCGTACCCCATCCTGACGTGCAGGTAGGTGCCTCCGCCGCCCCATGCTGAACATCTTCGCTCGCGCCTCGGTCTCCCGCGTCACCGATCCGGTCGGGACGTGGCTGCGACGGCGCGGTGTCACGCCGAACGCCGTCACCCTCGTCGGCACCGCGGGCACTGTGCTGGCCGCCCTCTGGTTCATCCCGCGCGGACAGCTGTTCGCCGGCACCCTCGTGATCACCTTCTTCGTGCTGTTCGACCTGCTGGACGGGGCCGTGGCCCGGGCCGGCGGGACCGGCACCCGCTTCGGCGCGGTGCTCGACGCCAGCTGCGACCGCATCGCCGACGGCGCGCTGTTCGGCGCCATTGCCTGGTTCTGCCTGTCCGCCACCGACGACCGCCTCGGCGGCGCCGCCGCGCTGATCTGCCTGGTCGCGGCCCAGGTCATCTCCTACGTCAAGGCCCGCGCCGAGGCCACCGGCCTGGCCGCCGACGGCGGCCTGGTCGAACGGGCCGAGCGCATGATCCTGGCCCTGGTCGGTGCCGGGCTGACCGGCCTCGGCGTGCCGTACGCGCTGGACATCGCCCTGTGGGTGCTCGCGCCGCTGGCCGTGATCACCGTGGCGCAGCGGCTGCTGGCCGTGCGCCGGTCGGCCGAGGAGCAGGCCGGGTGAAAGGCCTGCTGGTCACCGCCGCCTTCCGGGCCGGCTGGCTGTTCGCCCGGATCGTGCCCGAGCAGGTCGCCGTCGGCGCGTTCCAGTGGGGCGCGGATTTCGCCACCCGGCGCGGCGGCCGTGGCGTCGCCCAGTTACGCCGGAACCTGGCCCGGGTCGTGCCCCGGGCCGGGGCGGCCGAGCTGGACGAGCTCGTCGCCCGGGCGATGCGGTCCTACGCCCGCTACTGGTGCGAGACGTTCCGGCTGCGGCCCGGCGACGTCGCGGCCGTGCACGAAGCCGTCGAGCGGACGGCCACCGGGCAGGAGAACCTCCAGGCCGCGTGCGCCGAGGGCAACGGCGTGATCCTGGCCCTGCCGCACTGCGGCAGCTGGGACCTGGCCGGCGTGTGGCTGCTCGGGCACACCGCCCAGGTCAGCGTGGTGGTGCAGCGGCTGCGGCCCGAATCCCTGTACCGGAGCTTCACCCGCGCCCGCGAACGGCTCGGGTTCGACGTCGTGCCGTCCTCCGGCGGCGACACCCGTCCCACCGAGCACCTCGCGCGGCGACTGCGCGCCGGCGGCACCGTGTGCCTGTTCGCCGACCGGGACCTCACTGACAACGGCGTGCCCGTGTCGTTCTTCGGCGGCACCACCAAGATGCCGGCCGGGCCGGCCTACCTGGCCGCCACCACCGGGGCCGCGCTGCTGCCGGTCGGCACCTGGTTCACCGAGACCGGGTGGGGGATGCGGGTGCACCCGCCGGTCAAGGTCAACGGGGTGGAGGGCATTCCCGCCGCCACCCAGGCCCTGGCCGACGTGTTCGCCGCCGACATCGCCGCCCACCCCGAGGACTGGCACATGCTGCAACGGCTGTGGCTGGCGGACTCGGAGTGAGGATCGGCCTGGTCTGCCCGTATTCGCTCGCCGTGCCGGGCGGCGTCCAGGCCCATGTCACCGGGCTGGCCGCCGCGCTGCGCGGGCTCGGGCACGAGGTGTCCGTGCTGGCGCCCAAGGGGCGGGCCGTGCCGATCCCGTTCAACGGCTCCGTCGCGCGGCTCGCCTTCGGGCCCTCGGCCTACGTCCGGGTGCGACGCTGGGTGCGGGCCGGGTCGTTCGACGTGCTCCACGTGCACGAGCCCATCGCGCCCAGCCTGTCGTTCCTGGCCCTCACCCTGGCCGGCGGCCCGATCGTCGCCACCTTCCACACCTCGTTCGCCCGCTCCCGGATCCTGCTCGCCGCCCAGGGCGTGCTGCGGCCGCAGCTGGAGAAGGTCACCGCCCGCATCGCCGTGTCCGAGCCCGCCCGGCGCGTGCAGGTCGAGCACCTGGGCGGGGATGCCGTGGAGATCCCCAACGGTGTCGACGTGCGGTTCTTCGCCCAGGCCGCGCCGCTGCCCGGCTATCCCCGGGCCGGCGGCACCATCGGCTTCGTCGGCCGCTTCGACGAGCCTCGCAAGGGCATGTCCGTGCTGGTCGAGGCCGTGCGCCGGCTGGCCCCCCGCCACCCCGACCTCCGTCTCCTCGTCGCCGGCCGCGGCAACGCCGCCGCCCTGCGCTCCGCCTGCCCCCAGGCCGTCGTGCTCGGCGAGGTCCCCGACGCCACCAAGGCCGCCTTGCTTCACTCCGTGGACGTCCTGTGCGCCCCCAACACCGGCGGCGAGAGCTTCGGCATCGTGCTCGCCGAGGCCATGAGCGCCGGCGCTCCCATCGTCGCCAGCGACCTCGACGCCTTCCGCCGCGTCCTCGGCCCCGCCGCCGCCTTCGCCCCACCCGGCGACCCCGCCCCCCTGGCCGCCCAGCTCGACCTCCTGCTCACCGATCCCGTACGCCGCAGGGCATCCGGTTTCGCCGGCTCCTCCCGCGCCCTGGCCTTCGACTGGTCCGTCGTCGCCGACCAGGTCCTCCGCGTCTACGAAGCCGCCACCTCCGCCAGCCCCAGTAAGGTTGGCGGGTGATCGAGGCGCTGGTGGCGGGGGTCGTGGTGCTGCTGGCGCTGGCGGTCCGCACCCTGCGGCTGACCAGCCGGCTGGATCGGTTGCACATCCGGACGGACGCGGCGTGGGCGGCGTTGGACGCGGCGTTGGCACGTAGGGCGTTGCTGGCGCGGTTGGCGAGCCCGAAGGCGCAGGCGGCGACGGAGGCGGCGGAGCGGGCGCCGAGGGCGGAGCGGGAGGCGGCGGAGAACGAGGTGAGCCGGCTGCTGGGGGAGCTGGACCGGGCGGCGCTGCCGGAGGAGATCGGGACGGAGCTGGCGGACGCGGAGCACCGGCTGGTGCTGGCCCGCAGGGTGCACAACGACGCGGTGCGGGACACGCTTGCCTTGCGGCGCAAGCGATCCGTTCGATGGCTGCGGCTGGCGGGCACGGCCCCGCTGCCGAGCTACTTCGAGATCGCGGAGCCGGTGGCGCCGGAGAGCGGGGAGCAGGCGCTGGTGCCGAGGGCGTCGGCCCGGATCCTGCTGGTGGACGACCGGGGGCGAGTGCTGCTGTTCCGGGGCGGCAATCCGCCGCCGAACAACACCGAGCAGTGGTGGTTCACGCCGGGCGGCGGCGTCGAGCCGGGGGAGAAGCTGCGCGAGGCGGCGGTGCGGGAACTGGCCGAGGAGACGGGAATCCGCTGCGCGCAGGAGGACCTGACCGGCCCGGTGTGGCTGCGCCGGGTGACGTTTCGCTTCGACAGCCGGTGGTTTCTCGGCGAGGAGTGGTTCTTCCTGTTGCGCACCAGCGCGGAGACGATCGACACCTCGGGCTTCACCGAGCTGGAGAACGACATCATGACCGGCCACCGCTGGTGGACCACGGCCGAGCTGGCCGACACCGGGGAACTGGTCTACCCGCCGCTGATCGGCCCGCTGCTCGACGATCTCCTTGCCACGCAATGGGATGGCACCGTGCGGCCCGTGCGCTGAGGCACGAGCCGCACACGGCGCCTCAGGCCTTGGCGGCCAGGTTGTCCGGCAACGGGTCGTACCGCGCGAAGTGCCGGGTGAAGGTGGCCGTGCCCGACGCCAGCGAGCGCAGCTCGACGGCGTAGCGGATCAGCTCGGTGGCCGGCACCTCGGCCCGGATCACGGTCCGGCCGGGGGCGATGTCGGCCTCGGTGCCCAGCACCCGGGCCCGCTTGCTGGACAGGTCGCCGAGCACCGAGCCCAGGTACTCGTCGGGCAGCCGGATGGTCACCTCGTCCATCGGCTCCAGCAGCGAGATCCGGCTGTTGGCGGCGGCCTCCTTCAACGCCAGCGCGCCGGCGGTCTGGAACGCCGAGTCGGAGGAGTCGACGCTGTGCGCCTTGCCGTCGACCAGGGTCACGCGCACGTCGACGCACGGGTGGTCGCCGTGCAGGCCCTTGGCCAGCTGGGCCCGCACCCCCTTCTCCACGCTGGGGATGAACTGGTGCGGCACCGAGCCGCCGATGACCCGGTCCACGAACTCGAAGCCGGATCCGCGCGGCAGCGGCTCCACCTCCAGGTCGCACACGGCGTACTGGCCGTGGCCGCCGGACTGCTTGACGTGCCGGCCATGTCCCTTGGCGGCCTTGGCAAAAGTCTCCCTCAGCGGCACCCGGACGTCCTCGGTGTCGACCTCGGCGCCGCCGGCCCGCAGCCGGGCCAGCACCACGTCGGCGTGGGCTTCGCCCATGCACCACAACACCATCTGGTGTGTCTCGGTGTTGCGTTCCAACCGCAGCGTCGGGTCCCCGGCGACCAGCCGCGCGAGGTTGCGGGCCAGGGTGTCCTCGTCGCTGCGTTTACGGGCCACGATCGCCACCGGCAGCAGCGGCTCGGGCATCAGCCACGGCGACATGAGCAGCGGCTGATCCGGGTTGGACACGGTGTCGCCGGTCTCGGCCGAGCCGAGCTTGGTCAGCGCGCACAGGTCGCCGGCCACGCAGAACGGCACCTCTCGCAGCTGCGCCCCGAGCGGCGAGTAGATGTGCGCGACCCGCTCGTCCTCGTCGTGGTCCTCGTGCCCGCGGTCGCTCATGCCGTGCCCGGACACGTGCACCGACCGCTCCGGCCGCAGCGTCCCGGAGAACACCCGGACGAGCGACACACGGCCGACGTACGAGTCGACGGCGGTGCGCACCACCTCGGCCGCCAGCGGGCCGTCGGGATCGGTGCTGATCTCCAGCACGGCGCCGCCGACCGGGTCGGTGACCGAGGGCAGCGGATGCTCCAGCGGGGACGGGAAGGCCCGCACGATGCCGTCGAGGATCTCGGCCAGCCCCAGACCGGTCGCCGCGCAGGCCGGCACGACCGGGTAGAACGAGCCCCGGCTGACCGCGGTCTCCAGGTCGGCGATGAGCACGTCCGGGTCGATCTCCTCGCCGCCGAGGTAGCGCTCCATCAGGGTCTCGTCCTCGCTCTCGGCGATGACCCCCTCGATCAGCGCGTTGCGGTGGTCGGCAAGGAAGTCGGCGAGCGCGGCGTCGGGTTCGCGGACGGTCGGCGGGTAGCCGTCGGAGTAGTCGAAGACGCTCTGGGTGATCAGGCCGACCAGCTTGGTGTTGCCGGAGCCGGGCACCGGCAGGTACAGCGGCATCACGCCCGCGCCGAAGGCGTCCTGGCAGGCGGCCAGCTCGGCGTCGAAGTCGGCCCGGTGGTGGTCGAGCCGGGCGATGACCACGCCGCGGGGCATGCCCACGGCCGCGCACTCCTCCCACAGGGCCATGGTCATCGCGTCCACGCCCTCGGCCGCGCCGACCACGAAAACCGCGGCGTCGGCCGCGCGCAGCCCGGCACGCAGCTCGCCGACGAAGTCGGCGTACCCGGGCGTGTCGATGAGATTGATCTTGACGTCCTGGTGGACCAGCGGCGCCACGGCTAGCCCGACCGAGCGCTGCTGGCGCTGGGCGGCGGGGTCGTGGTCGCACACGGTCGTGCCCTCGGTGACCGACCCGGCCCTGGTCAGCACGCCCGAGGCGGCCAGCAGGGCCTCGGTGAGCGTGGTCTTGCCGGCCCCGGACGGGCCGACCAGCACGACGTTGCGGACCTTGGCCGGGTCGGCTACAGCGACCGCGCCGCCGGAAGTGGTGTTGTCGGTGTTCTTGGACCCCATGGGGTCACCTCCCGTACGAACGGAATACACCTTGATGTGTTCGATCTCACACCGGAACGGCTGCTCGGACAAGCCCGCCGGTGAAGTGGCCTTCCGAAATTCCGTCAGATTGGCCTCAAACACCAGTCCACGTGCGACCTACCATCGGAGGCGTACCCCCGCTGGCACGTCCCGAAAGGTCGGCACGTTGACTATCGACACCACTCCCGCCACCGGCACCGCGCGGGTCAAGCGCGGCATGGCCGAGATGCTCAAGGGCGGCGTGATCATGGACGTCGTCACGCCGGAGCAGGCCAAGATCGCCGAGGACGCCGGCGCGGTCGCCGTCATGGCGCTGGAGCGCGTGCCGGCCGACATCCGCGTGCAGGGCGGCGTCGCCCGGATGAGCGACCCCGACATGATCGACGGCATCGTCGCCGCGGTGTCCATCCCGGTGATGGCCAAGGCCCGCATCGGCCACTTCGTCGAGGCCCAGGTGCTGCAGTCGCTCGGCGTCGACTACATCGACGAGTCCGAGGTGCTCACCCCGGCCGACGAGGCCAACCACATCGACAAGTGGCCCTTCACCGTGCCGTTCGTGTGCGGCGCCACCAACCTGGGCGAGGCCCTGCGCCGCATCGCCGAGGGCGCGGCCATGATCCGCTCCAAGGGCGAGGCCGGCACCGGCAACGTCGTCGAGGCCACCCGGCACATGCGCCAGATCCGGGCCGACATCCGCCGCCTGACCGTGCTGGACGACGCCGAGCTCTACGCCGCCGCCAAGGAGCTGCGCGCGCCGTACGAGCTGGTCAAGGAGATCGCCACCACCGGCAA
This sequence comes from Kutzneria sp. NPDC052558, assembly GCF_044547355.1. NCBI lineage: Bacteria > Bacillati > Actinomycetota > Actinomycetes > Pseudonocardiales > Pseudonocardiaceae > Kutzneria > Kutzneria sp. NPDC052558. The sequence goes on along the minus strand of NZ_JBIUAG010000025.1, from coordinate 119,322 downwards.
GCTGCCGGTCGTGCTGTTCACCGCCGGCGGCATCGCCACCCCGGCCGACGCCGCCATGATGATGCAGCTCGGCGCCGAGGGCGTGTTCGTCGGCTCCGGCATCTTCAAGTCCGGCGACCCGGTCAAGCGGGCCGAGGCCATCGTCAAGGCCACCACCTTCCACGACGACCCCGACGTCATCGCCAAGGTCTCCCGCGGCCTGGGCGAGGCCATGGTCGGCATCAACGTCTCCGAGCTCCCCGAGTCCCAGCTCCTGGCCACCCGCGGCTGGTAGTTCCCCCGCTTGGAAGGGGGCTTTCCTTCACTCCGAGTGGAGGAAAGCCCCCTTCCAAGCGTTCAGACGACCATCCAGCCCAGGATGGGGGTGGACTGGAGGAAGACGAGCAGGCACATCACGGCCAGCAGGATCAGGCTCCACAGGAAGACCCGGCGGAACACGTCGCCCTCACGGCCGGCCAGGCCGACCGCGCCGGCCACGATGGCCAGGTTCTGCGGGCTGATCATCTTGCCCAGCACGCCGCCGGCCGAGTTGGCCGCGGCCATCAGGGTCGGGCTCAGGCCGGTGTGCTGGGCGGCGGTCACCTGGAGCGCGCCGAACAGGGAGTTGGACGAGGTGTCGGAGCCGGTGACGGCGACGCCGAGCCAGCCAAGCACCGGCGACAGCAGCGCGAACAGTCCGCCGGCGTTGGCCATCCAGGTGCCCAGGGTGGTGGTCTGCCCGCTGGCGTTCATCACGTAGGCCAGGGCCAGCACGGCCATCACCGTGACGATCGCGGTGGCGAGCTGGCGGTAGGTGCCGCCGTAGGCGCGCAGCGCGGCCCCGGCGCCGATCCTGATCACGGGGATGGTGATCAGGCCGGCGACGACCAGCAGCGTGCCGGCGGCGGCGAGCCAGTCCAACTTGAACAGCGGCAGCGTGGATGCCTTGCCGCTCAAGGTGTTCAGGTGCAGTCCGGGCCAGTTGAAGCTGACCGTGACGGCGGTGAGGGCGTTCTTGACCACCGGGATCTGGGCCAGTCCGAAGACGGCGATGATGATCGCGTACGGGGCGTAGGCGCGCATCACCTCGGCCCGGCTGTCCTCGGTCTCCGTCGTGCTCACGCGGCGGCGGATCATCAGCACCACGGCCAGCGCGCTGAGCAGGGACGCCACGATGTCGGTCAGGGGAGCGCTGAAGAAGTTCGACGTGGCGTACTGGGCGACGGCGAACACGATGCCGCAGGACAGGGTGGCCGGCAGCGTCTCGCGCACGCCGCGCCAGCCGTCGATGATGCCGACCAGCGTCATCGGCACGAACAGGGCCAGCACCGGCGTCTGCCGGCCGACCATCGCCGCCAGGTCGGACAGCGGCAGCCCGGACACCGTGGCCAGGGTGGTGATCGGCGCGGCCAGCGCGCCGAACGCGACCGGCGCGGTGTTGGCCACCAGGGCCACCGCGGCCGCCTTCAGCGGCTGGAAACCCAGCGCCACCAACATCACGCTGGTCACCGCGACCGGCGTGCCGAAGCCGGCCAGGGCCTCCAGCAGCGCGCCGAAGCAGAACGCGACGATCACGCCCTGGATCCGGTGATCGTCGCTGATCCGCGCGAATGACCGGCGCAGCACGTCGAAGTGTCCGGTGTGGACGGTCATGTTGTAGATCCAGATCGCGTTGACCACGATCCACAGGATCGGGAAGAAGCCGAAGGCCGCGCCCTCGGTGGCCGCCAGCACGGCCGGCCCGACGGGCATCGGATAGCCGAGCACCGCGACCAGCAGGCTCACCGCCAGCGAGATCGCCGCGGCCAGCCAGGCCCGCAGGCGGAACACGCCCAGCAGCACGAACAACACGACCAGCGGCAGCGCCGCGACAAGGGCGGACAGGGGGAGCGAACCGGCGATCGGGGCAAGGACGGGGGTGTACATGGGCGGGACCACCTCGCCGTTGAAGGGTCCGGCAGACGGTAGTCCACGCCGTCGTGGTGGACTAGGGATCCACAGTTGACACAAGTGGGGAGGCCCGGGTGTCGGCAAACGTCACGGTCGGCGTGGACGGTTCGAGCGCGGAAGTGGTGCTCGGCTCCGGTGGCAGCGCCAACGCGTTGGGACACGACGACTGGCGCGCCCTGGAGTTGACGTTCCGTGAACTGGCTTCGGAGCAAGGGATCCGGGTGATCGTGGTGCGCGGCAGCGGCGGCACCTTCAGCGCCGGGTCCGACCTGCGCGAGTGGGTGCACGCCGCGCCCGACGACGTGGAGGAGGCCTTCGCCGCCATGGAGGCCGCCTGCACCGCCATCGAGGAATGCCCGACGCCGGTGATCGCCCAGGTCGACGGCGTGGCCGCCGGCGCCGGCTGTCAGTTGGCTTTGGCTTGTGACCTCAGGGTTTTCGCCGAGGACGCCCGTATCGGCATGCCCATCGCGCGGCTGGGAATCCTGGTCAGCCCGGCCTTCGCCGCCCGGCTGGCCCTGCTCGCCGGGCACGGCCTGGCCCGGGAACTGTTGTACACCGGGCGTTTGCTGGACGCCGCCGAGGCCATGGCGGCCGGCCTGGTCAACCGGCGCGTGCCGGCCGCGGACCTGGCCGCCGCGACCCGGGAGCTGGCCGGCGCGGTGGCCGCCCAGCCCCGGGCCGCGTTGATCGCCGCCAAACAGGCCGTCAGCGTCGGGCTGTCCCCGACCCGGGCCGCCGCCGACAGCTTCGCCAGCGGCCCGGCAGTGTCCTATGAGGACTTCCAACGCGGCGTGACGGCCTTCCTGTCCCGCAGCCGCCACCCCGACTAGACGCTCGGAAGGGGGCTTTCCTCCACTTGGAGTGGAGGAAAGCCCCCTTCCAAGCGGTCAGTGGCGTGGGGCGGGTCAGTAGCGGTAGTGGTCGGGCTTGTAGGGGCCGGCGACGTCGACGCCGATGTAGGAGGCCTGGACCTTGGACAGCTCGGTCAGCCGCACGCCCAGGGCGTCCAGGTGCAGTCGGGCCACCTTCTCGTCCAGGTGCTTGGGCAGCCGGTAGACCTGGCGCTCGTACTCGCCGGGCTTGGTGAACAGCTCGATCTGGGCGATCACCTGGTTGGAGAACGAGTTCGACATGACGAAGCTGGGGTGGCCGGTGGCGTTGCCCAGGTTCATCAGCCGGCCCTCGGACAGCACGATGATCGCGTGGCCGTCCGGGAACACCCACTCGTGCACCTGCGGCTTGATCTCCACCTTGCGGATGCCCGGCACCTTGGCCAGCCCGGCCATGTCGATCTCGTTGTCGAAGTGGCCGACGTTGCCGACGATCGCGTTGTGCTTCATCCGGGCCATGTGCTCGGTCATGATGATGTCGCGGTTGCCGGTGGTGGTGATGAAGATGTCGCCCTTGTGGGCCACGTCGTCCAGGTGCACGACCTCCAGGCCCTCCATCGAGGCCTGCAGCGCGCAGATCGGGTCGACCTCGGTCACCACGACCCGGGCGCCCTGGCCGCGCAGCGCCTCGGCCGCGCCCTTGCCCACGTCGCCGTAGCCGCAGACCACCGCGAGCTTGCCGCCCAGCATCACGTCGGTGGCCCGGTTGAGGCCGTCGGCCAGCGAGTGCCGGATGCCGTACTTGTTGTCGAACTTCGACTTCGTCACCGAGTCGTTGACGTTGATCGCCGGGAACAGCAGCTCGCCGTCGGCGGCCAGCCGGTACATCCGGTTCACCCCGGCCGTGGTCTCCTCGGTCACGCCGATCATCTGCTCGGCGACCCGGGTGAAGCGGTTGGCGTCACGCTCGATGCTGGCCCGGATCGTCGCCAGCAGGATCCCGTACTCCTCGGGGTCGTCCTCGGTCGGCTGCGGCACGGCGCCGGCCTTCTCGAACTCGACTCCCTTGTGCACCAACATGGTCGCGTCGCCGCCGTCGTCCACGATCATGTTCGGGACCTCGCCGCCCGGGAACGTGAACAGCTGGTCCGTGCACCACCAGTACTCCGCCAGCGTCTCGCCCTTCCAGGCGAACACCGGCGTGCCCTTGGGCTCATCGACCGTGCCCTCGCGACCCACCACCACCGCGGCCGCCGCCTCGTCCTGCGTGGAGAAGATGTTGCAGGACACCCAGCGCACCTGCGCGCCCAGGTCCACCAGCGTCTCGATCAGCACCGCCGTCTGCACCGTCATGTGCAGCGAGCCCGCGATCCTGGCCCCCCGCAACGGCTTGCTCTCACCGAACTCCCGACGCAGCGCCATCAGGCCCGGCATCTCCAGCTCCGCCAGCCGGATCTGGTGCCGCCCAGCCGCCGCCAGCGACAGGTCCGCGACCGCGAAGTCGATCCCGTTGACCTGCCTCAGCTTCGTGCTCATGTCGGTATCCTCCGCATGCTTCGCGGAGAGGCGGCCTCACGACGAAGGGCGCCTCCCGCTCGGGGAGGCGCCCTTGTGACGATCACTCGGAGCCGAGCGTGGCGGACCTGGTCCGTCGCAGCGCCTCTCGGCTCCGCCGACGACGGTAACCACCCCCTTCGCCGCCTGTCAACGGTGGGTCACGACACCGGATACAGCTCGATCTTCGCGCTGTGCCCATGGCTACGGGCCAGTTTTCCGTCGCAAGTGATCAGCGGGACACCCAGTTGCTCGGCGAGGGCGATGTATGACGCGTCATACGCCGTGATGCTGTGCCGGAGTTCCCAGAGCCGCGGCACGAACGGTTGGTGTTCGATACGGGTGATGGGCAGTGTCGGCAGTCGGTCGACCGCGGCTTTGGCGGTCGCCGGTGGCACCGCGCCGTGGCGCTCGCGGCGACTGAGGACGTGCAGGACCTCGAGGTCGATCAGGTGCGGAGCGAAAGCCCGTGCGGACACGATCCGTTGCAGCAGTTGGGGAGGCGTCGCCTTCCCGATGAACACAGCCACCAACGCCGATGCGTCGACGACAATGGTTTCGGTCACGCTTCGTCCCTGTCGCGGTAGCTGCGGATATCGTCCACGATGTCCTCGATCGTGACGGTGCCCCAGTCGAGCTTTCGGATCTCGTCCAGCCACTCGCCCATCGTCGGACCGTTGAAGGACTTGCGTTCCGTGTCGGCGCGTTCGATATACGCGTCAAGGGACAGGACTGCTGGTCGGATGACCCGTCCTGTCGGGGGTTCGATGTGGGCCGGGTCGTGCGCCCACGCGTTCTCGGACATGTGTTCAGGCTAGCCCCAGGTCGTTCGCCACGATCGGATTACACGTGCTCTATCACCATGACCGTCACGCTGTCGGGGGCAAGGGCCTGGTAGAGGTGGGGGATGTCGCCGGGGTAGGAGAGGTAGTCGCCGGGGCCGAGTTCGACGGGGTCGTCGGCGGGGCCGGCGAGGACGCGGCCGGTGGAGACGACGAGGTGTTCGACGGTGCCGGGCATGTGGGGCACGGAGTGTCGCCCGGCGTCGGAGCTCATGGTGGCGAGGTAGATGTCGCGCCGGGCGCCGGGGGGACAGGCGGAGAGCAGGGCGGCGGCGTAGTTGGACTGGTCGGAGCGAAGGTAGGGGCCCTCGCCGAAGCGGACGACGCGGACGGGCGGCCGGGGTGGGTCGACGAGGCGGGAGAAGGGGACGCCCAGCGCCACGCCGAGCGCCCACAGCGTCTCCACGGAGGGGTTGCCGGAGGCCGACTCGAGCTGGGAGAGGGTGCTCTTGGCGATACCGGCGCGCTTGGCCAGCTCGCTGAGCGAGAGGCCGGCCCGGTCTCGTTCCCGGCGCAGCGCGGCGGCGATCACGTCCAGCGGGGCGGAGCTGCGGTCCTGGTCCACGTGTTCGTTCCATCAGTCGGGACGTTCGGCTTGACGAACGCCGGGGTGGGGTGTTCAGTTTGGACTATGGTTCGTTCGATCTGGCGAACATTAGACCTGACGGTGGTCCGCAATGTCTCGCCCATCGCCCTCACGGCCTTCGTCACGGGCGCGTCCTTCGGCGCGATCGCGGTGGCGGCGCACATCCCCGTGTGGCTGGTCTGCGCGATGTCCCTGCTGGTGTTCGCGGGCGGCTCGCAGTTCATGGTGGTGGGCATCGTCGCCGCCGGCGGCAGCCCGGTCGCGGCGGTGGTCGCGGGCCTGCTGCTCAACGCCCGCCACCTGCCGTTCGGCCTGGCCATCGGCGACGTGCTCGGCAAGCGACTGGCCACCCGGATCGTCGGCAGCCACATCCTGATCGACGAGTCGGTCGCCTTCGCGCTGGCGCAAGGTGACCGGAAACGCGCCAAGGCGGCCTTCTGGACCTGCGGCGCGGCACTGTTCCTGACCTGGAACACGGGCACGCTGGTGGGCGCCCTCATCGGCCAGGTCATCGGCGATCCCAACCGGTTCGGCCTGGACGCGGCGTTCCCGGCGGCGATGCTGGCCCTGATCCTGCCGGCGCTGAAGGACCGGGTGACGCTGCGGGTCGCGCTGCTGGGCGCGGCGATCGCGGTGGCCGGCACGCCGTTCCTGCCGGCCGGAATTCCGGTCGTGCTGGCGGCATTCGGTGTGGTCGCGGCGCTGCCGGCCCGCGAGAAGGCGGTGGCGGCATGACCCTGGCCGTCGTCCTGGCGCTGGCCGCCGGCACCTTCGGGATTCGCTTCGCCGGACCGCAACTGCGCAATCGCCTCACCGTGCCAATGCGCGTGCAAATGCTGCTGTCAATGGCCGCGACGGCGCTTCTTCTTGCCCTTGTGACGGTCAACGCGTTCGTCCCCGGAGGGAAATTCGGCGGCTGGGCGCTGATCGCCGGGGTGGCCGTCGGCGGGGTGGCGGCCTGGCGGAAGGCACCCTTTGTGCTGGTGGTGGTCCTGGCGGCGGCCACGACGGCGGCACTGCGGCTGGTCGGCGTCGTGTAAACAGTGGCAGTCGTCACATCAAGGCTTGCTCAAACGGAATAGAGGACTGCTCCGTTCGCTGGCTAGAGTCCCGACCTCATCGGGCTGTGGTTTGCCTCACCCGAGGTCGAGATTTCCCAGCGTCGGAGCCGGGGGCGGTTCCGTCGCCAATTATGGCAGTGAAGGGACCGTTTCCGTGGATTCTTCCCACGGCGGCGAGGGCTACTCGAAAGCCCTCGGAAACCGCCAGGTGCAGATGATCGCGATGGGCGGCGCCATCGGCGTCGGCCTCTTCCTCGGCGCCGGCGGCCGCCTGCACACCGCCGGCCCTGGCCTGATCCTCTCGTACGCGCTGTGCGGCGCCGCCGCGTTCTTCGTGATGCGGGCCCTGGGCGAGCTGGTGCTGTACCGGCCCACCTCGGGCAGCTTCGTCACCTACGCCCGTGAGTTCATCGGCCCCTGGGCCGGCTTCACCTCGGGCTGGCTGTACTGGCTGAACTGGGCCATGACCGGCGTCGCCGAGATCACCGCGGTCGGCATCTACGTGCAGCGCTGGCTGCCGAACCTGCCGACCTGGATCACCGCCCTGATCGCGCTGGGCGCGCTGCTGACGATCAACCTGGTCTCGGTGAAGCTGTTCGGCGAGCTGGAGTTCTGGTTCTCGGTCCTCAAGGTGACCGCGATCATCGTGTTCCTGCTGGTCGGCATCGGCCTGGTGGTCACGTCCACCGACATCGCCGGCCACCCGGCCGGCCCGGCCAACCTGGTCGCCGACGGCGGCTTCTTCCCGCACGGCATCGGCGTCGCCCTGATCGCGCTGCAGGCGGTCATCTTCGCGTACTCGGCGATCGAGCTGGTCGGCATCGCCGCCGGCGAGACCAAGGACCCGCACAAGGTCATGCCCAGGGCGATCAACGGCGTGGTCTGGCGGATCGGGATCTTCTACGTCGGCTCGGTCACCCTGCTGGCCATGCTGCTGCCCTCGATCATGTACAGCTCCACCGAGAGCCCGTTCGTCACCGTGTTCGGCGCGCTGGGCCTGCCCTGGGTCGGCGACGTGATGAACGCGATCGTGCTGACCGCGGCCCTGTCCTCCTGCAACTCGGGCCTGTACTCCACCGGCCGGGTGCTGCGCTCGCTGGCCGACAAGAAGGAGGCCCCGGCCTTCGCCGGCAAGATGAGCAGCCGGCACGTGCCCTACGGCGGCATCCTGTTCACCTCGGTCGTCTACGTGGCCGGCGTGGCCCTCAACCAGTTCAAGGGCGCGACCGCGGCGTTCGACATCGCCACCGCGATCGCCTCGCTTGGGGTGGTCGCCACCTGGGCCACGCTGGTGATCTGCCAGATGCAGCTGCGCAAGAAGGCGCTGCGCGGGGAGCTGGAACGGCCGACCTACCGGATGCCCGGCGCGCCGTGGACCAACTGGCTGACGCTGGGCTTCCTGGTGCTGATCGTGGTGATGATGGGCTACGCCGGCGGGGCCGAGCAGGTCGCCTTCTTCTCCATCCCGGCCATCGCGGCGGTCATCGCGATCGGCTGGTGGGCGGTCCGCCGGCGCAACCCGCAGGCCCACGACGACCCCACCAGCGCAGTCCCGGTCGGCGGTCAATAAGCTAGGACGACCAGGTACTGCCGTCCAGGAGGTCGCTCGCCCGTGCCCGCCCAGCCCGTCATCGGAGTGCTCGCCCTGCAGGGCGACGTTCGCGAGCACCTCGTCTCGCTGGCCGAGTGCGACGTGATCGCGCGGCCGGTGCGCCGGCCGGAGGAGCTCGCCGAGGTCGACGGCATCGTGCTGCCGGGCGGCGAGTCGACGACGATGAGCAGGCTGCTGGAGACCTTCGAGCTGCTCGAACCGCTGCGCAAGCGGCTGGCCGACGGCCTGCCGGCGTACGGCTCGTGCGCCGGCATGATCCTGCTGGCCGGGACGGTCGAGGACGGCCGCCCCGACCAGCAGCAGCTGGCCGCCGTGGACATGGTGGTCCGGCGCAACGCCTTCGGCCGGCAGGTCGACTCGTTCGAGTGCGAGCTGCCGGTCACCGGGGTCGACGGCGGCCCGGTGCACGCGGTGTTCATCCGCGCCCCCTGGGTGGAGTCGGTCGGCGAGGGCGTCGAGGTCCTCGCCCGGGTGCCCGACATACCGTCCAGCGGCGGCGCCGCCGGTAGGATCGTCGCAGTTCGGCAGGGGTCCGTGCTCGCGACGGCGTTTCATCCCGAGCTCACCGGCGACGAGCGCGTGCACCGCCTGTTCGTGGAGACTGTCCGCGCGGCCTGAGGCGTGGAGACGGTCGTCGAGTCGTCGAGTCTGACGGAGGAAGTTTCATGAGCGGCCACTCCAAGTGGGCGACTACCAAGCACAAGAAGGCCGCGATCGACGCCAAGCGCGGCAAGCTGTTCGCGCGGCTGATCAAGAACATCGAGGTCGCGGCCCGCACCGGGGGCAGTGACCCCGACGGCAACCCCACGCTGTACGACGCGATCCAGAAGGCCCGCAAGAACTCGGTGCCGCTGGACAACATCGAGCGGGCCCGCAAGCGCGGCGGCGGCGAGGAGGCCGGCGCGGCCGACTGGCAGACGATCATGTACGAGGGCTACGGGCCGAACGGCGTGGCCGTGCTGATCGAGTGCCTGACCGACAACCGCAACCGGGCGGCCTCCGAGGTGCGCACCGCGATGACCCGCAACGGCGGCAGCATGGCCGACCCGGGCTCGGTGGCCTACCTGTTCTCGCGCAAGGGCGTCGTGCTCATGCCGAAGAACGACGTGTCCGAGGACGACGTGCTGATGGCCGTGCTGGATGCGGGCGCGGAGGAGGTCAACGACCTCGGCGACAGCTTCGAGATCGTGTCCGAGGCCGGCGACCTGATCCCGGTCCGCAAGGCGTTGCAGGAGGCCGGCTTCGACTACGAGTCGGCCGACGCCAACTTCCTGCCGTCGATGACGGTCCAGCTGGAGGCCGACGGCGCCCGCAAGATGTTCAAGCTCATCGACGCGCTGGAGGACTGCGACGACGTGCAGAACGTCTTCGCCAACTTCGACGTGTCCGACGAGGTCATGGCCGAGGTCGACGCCTGAGTTCGATCTTCTGTCACAGGCGACGGCGGGGTCGCGAGGCCCCGCCGTCGCTGTGCCCGAACGCCGGATTTCCTCCGCCGCCACCTGACGTGACCACCCGCCCGAGCCGGCGCGGCGGGCGAAATCCGGCCAGGGCAAGGCAACGGCTACCCGGGGGCCGAGCCACGACGCCGAAGGCGGCGCCAAAAGCACTGCCCGGCAACGAAAGTTGCCGGGCATCACTTTTAGTTCACCCGGTTTCTGTGCAGAATGGCGCCGTGCCGCCCAACTCCGCGATGAACAACCTCTCGCAAGAAGACCGCGACCTGCGCCAGTGGCTGCTCAAGCAGGCGGAGGACCACGGCAACGCGGTGGTGGAGGTGGCCGGCGACGAGCGCGGCGCCCCGTACTGCTTCACGGTCGGCGCGTGGCGGCGGTTCGGCGTGGCCGAGGCGGTGGTCATCGGGCTGCCGCTGGAGCTGGGGCGGGTGCTGCTCACCGCCTACGTGAACGAGGCCCGGCAGGGCGTGCGGTTCCAGCCGGGGCAGCTGTACCGGCAGTTCTTCAACGGCGTGCCGATCACCGTGGAGCGGGTGGCCCGGGGCTGGTACCCGGAGTTCTTCGGCAGCGCCTTCCTGCTGCACCCCACCGGCGACTTCCCGGCCGTGCAGCTGATCGTGCCGGCCGAGGGCGGCTACTGGCCGTGGCATCCCAAGGCCCCGCCCGGATTCGCCCAGTGGCAGCCGGTGCTGACCGCGAGCGGTCGCCCCGAGTCGTGGCGGCCGGGGATCGACGGGGCTTAATTTTCGCTTTGTAATAAATCGGTCGCTGGCGTCGGGATACTGATCCGATGGACGACGTGCAGACCAAGGTCGAGGCCAACCGGAGGCACTGGGAGCAGCGCACCCCGGTGCACCTGGCCAGTCGGTTCTACGACGTGCATAACACCGAGGTCGACCGGCTCGCCCCGTTCGAGTGGGCCGAACTGGGGGACGTGTCCGGGCTGCGGATCGCCCACCTGCAGTGCCATCTGGGCACCGACACCCGCCTGCTGGCCCGGGCCGGCGCGCGGATGACCGGTCTCGACTTCAGCGAGGCCTCGGTGGCGGCGGCCCGGGAACTGGCCGGCGACCTGGACATCTCCTACGTCCGCGCCGATGTGCACGACGCCGTGGCCGAGCTCGGCGGCGGCTTCGACATGGTCTACACCGGCAAGGGCTCGCTGATGTGGCTGCCCGACCTGGACCGCTGGGCCGAGATCGTGCGCGACCTGCTCGCCCCGGGCGGCCGCCTGTACCTGGTCGAGTTCCACCCGCTGGCCTGGACCCTGAACGCCGACTTCACCATCGTCGGCAACTACCTGGACGAGGCGATCGACAACGACTCCGCCCGCACCTACACCGACGGTCCCGCGCTGGCCGGCGACACCGCGAACTACCAGTGGAACCACGCCCTGGGCACCGTCGTCACCGCGCTGAGCCGGGCCGGGCTGCGGATCGCCGAGCTGCACGAGCACCCGATGCTGGCCTGGGACCAGTGGCCGGGCATGGTCCCCGACGAGACCTCCGGCTGGTGGCGCCTGCCCGCCGACCGCCCCCGGATCCCCCTCACCTACTCCCTCACCGCCGTCCGTTGATGTCATGAAGGGCCCCTTACTGACGTTCAACGTCAGGAAGGGCCCCTTCACCGCACCGAACGTCATGATGGGGTCCTTCATGACGTTCAACGAGCGAAAGGGTCCCTTGGCGCGGGGGAGCGGCGTGTTGGTGGTGGGGGCGATCAACGTGGGCGGTAGGGTCGTTGCTCGAACGGGTGTTCGGCGATACTCCGGAGGCGGGACGAAGTGCGGGTGCTTGGCGTCGACCCTGGGCTGACCCGGTGCGGTCTCGGCGTGGTCGACGGCGGGCCGGGGCGCACGGTGCGCTGCGTGGAGGTGGGCGTGGCCCGCACCCTGGCGGACGAGGACCTGGCCCGCCGCCTGCTGCAACTCTCCGAGGTGGTGACGGACTGGCTGGACCGGCACCGCCCCGAGGTGGTGGCGATCGAGCGGGTGTTCGCCCAGCACAACGTGCGCACGGCGATGGGCACCGCCCAGGCCGGCGGGGTGGTGGCGCTGCTGGCGGCCCAGCGCGGCCTGCCGGTCTGCTTCCACACGCCGAGCGAGGTGAAGGCGGCGGTCACCGGCTCCGGCACGGCGGACAAGGCGCAGGTCACGACCATGGTGACCCGGCTGCTGGGGCTGACGGAGGCCCCGAAGCCGGCGGACGCGGCGGACGCGCTGGCGCTGGGCATCTGCCACCTGTGGCGGGCGCCGCTGATGGCCCGGCTGGCGCAGGCCGAGGCCCGCGCCGCCGAACTGCAACGACGACACAAGGCCCGGCTGGCCGAGGCCGCGAACAGGGGAGCAGCACGGTGATCTCGTCGGTACGTGGACCGGTGCTGTCCATCGCCCTGGACCATGCCGTGATCGAGGTCGGCGGCCTGGGCTACGCCGTGCTGGCCACGCCGACCACGCTGGCGAGCCTGCGTCGCGGCGACGAGGCGATGCTGCACACGGCGCTGATCGTGCGCGAGGATTCGCTGACCCTGTACGGCTTCACCGACCCGGACGCGCGCCAGCTGTTCGGCCTGCTGCTGACGGTGTCGGGCATCGGTCCGAAGATCGCGCTGGCCACGCTGGCCGTGCTGGAGCCGGACAAGCTGCGGGCGGCGCTGGCCGAGGGCAACACCTCGATGCTCACGCAGGTGCCGGGCATCGGCCGCAAGGGCGCGGAGCGGCTGATCATCGAGCTGCGGGACAAGGTCGGCGCGCTGACCAGCAACACCCCCGGCCCGGAGGTCGGCGCCGACGCCGAGCTGGTGCGCGCCCAGGTCACGGAAGCGTTGCTGGGCCTCGGTTTCGCGGCCAAGGCGGCCGAGCAGGCGGTCGACGCGGTGCTGGCCCGAGACGGGGCTCGCGACACCTCGGCGGTGCTGCGGCAGGCGCTGACAGCGTTGGGGCGTAAGCGATGACCGAGTTCGACGAGCACGGGCCGCTGTCGGCGCTGGCCGAGGCGACCGAGCGGGACGTCGAGTCGACGCTGCGGCCCAGCCGGATGTCGGAGTTCGTGGGCCAGCCGCGGGTCCGGGAGCAGTTGGAGCTGGTGCTGCGCAGCGCGCAGCTGCGCGGCCAGCCGCCGGACCACGTGCTGCTGTCCGGCCCGCCCGGCCTGGGCAAGACCAGCCTGTCGATGATCATCGCCGCCGAGCTGGGCAGCGCGCTGCGGATCACCTCGGGCCCGGCGCTGGAACGCGCCGGCGACCTGGCCGCGATGCTGTCCAACCTGGTCGAGGGCGACGTCCTGTTCATCGACGAGATCCACCGGATCGCCCGGCCGGCCGAGGAGATGCTCTACCTGGCGATGGAGGACTTCCGGGTCGACGTGGTCGTCGGCAAGGGCCCGGGCGCCACCAGCATCCCGCTGGAGATCGCCCCGTTCACGCTGGTCGGGGCGACCACCCGGTCCGGCGCGCTGACCGGCCCGCTGCGCGACCGCTTCGGCTTCACCGGCCACATGGAGTTCTACACGGCCGAGGAGTTGCAACAAATCCTGCACCGTTCGGCGTCGATTCTGGATATCGACCTGCCCGGCGACGGCGCGGCCGAGATCGCCCGCCGGTCCCGGGGCACACCCCGTATCGCCAACCGGCTGCTGCGCCGCGTCCGCGACTACGCCGAGGTGCGGGCCAACGGCCTGATCGACACCGAGGTCGCGCGGGCCGCGCTGGCCGTCTACGACGTGGACGAGCTGGGCCTGGACCGGTTGGACCGCGCGGTGCTGAACGCGCTGGTCAGGAGCTTCAACGGTGGCCCGGTCGGGGTGGCGACGCTGGCGGTGGCGGTGGGGGAGGAGCCCACCACGGTGGAAGAGGTGTGCGAGCCCTTCCTGGTCCGCGCCGGCCTGCTGGCCCGCACGCCGCGGGGCCGGGTGGCCACCGTGGCGGCCTGGCACCACATGGGGTTGACACCGCCGGCGGAGGCGCCGGGCGAGCCCCCTGCCACGGCGTATGGGCGATAAGGGGTGTGGCAGACTCAATGGGCATACCCCAGCATGTGACGCCCTGTGAAGGTATGGGCCGTCACTGAACGGAGAATGATGAACCCCCAGGACTTGCTGCTCCCGCTGCTCATCGTGCTGGTCGGCGGCATGCTCTTCTTCGGCAGCCGCCGGCAGCGCAAGGCGGTGGCGGAGCAGCAGAAGCTGCAGACCTCGCTCCAGGTCGGCGACCGGGTGATGACCACTTCGGGGCTGTTCGGCACGGTGGCCGGCGTGGACTCCGAGACCGACATCGACATCGAGATCGCGCCGGGCGTGGTGACCACCTGGCTGCGTGCCGCGGTCCGCGAGAAGGTGAACCCGACGGCCGACCAGGACGTCGTGGAGGACGAGGACGTGCAGGACGAGCCGGTCGCCGGCGAGCCGGTGAGCACCGCCGAGATCGCTCCGCCGCTGGAGAGCAAGACCAAGAGCTGAGCCGTCCGGCCGAGGCGAGGTCGCCCGATCAGCGGCGACCTCGCACAGTGACGCGCGCCTCACACGGCGGGGAGTACGCTGCACCCCGCCCGCACTCTGACCGCCACGTGAGGGCTCCCCGGCAGACCGACCTGGGCTTCGGGGCCACCGACAACAACTATCAGCACGAGGAGACCGACCGACCGTGGCACCTCCGGCCGGGCAGATCCGCCCAGTGCGTTATCTGGGTGTCTTTGCCCTCATCGTGGTCGTGCTCTATGCCTTGGTGTTCTTCACCGGCAATGGACAGCCGACGCCCAAACTCGGTATCGACCTGCAAGGGGGCACGCGGGTCACGCTGACCGCGATCTCCCCGGACGGCAAGCCACCGGCACAGGACTCCCTCAACCTGGCCAAGCAGATCCTGTCCGACCGCGTCAACGGCACCGGCGTCACCGGCGCCGAGATCGTGCAGGACGGCAACAACCTGGTGATCACCGCGCCGGGCAACGACGGCGACCAGCTCAAGGCCCTCGGCGCGCCGGCCGTGCTGCGGTTCCGGCCCGTGCTGACCGACCCGTCCTCGGGTCAGGCCTACCAGATCCCGGTCTCGACCGCGCCGGCCCCCTCGAGCACGTCCGGCAACTCGGCCAAGCCCAGCGGGTCCACCACCCCGAGCACGAGCACCTCCGCGCCGGCGACCTCCACGTCGCCGAAGCCGCAGGGCGCCCCCGTGCCGCTGAAGCAGGCCGCCGCGCAGACCACGACGACCAACCCGCCGGCCTCCTCCACCACCGCGGCCAGCGGCACGAGCTCGTCCGCGCCCAGCGTGAGCGGGGTCGCCGACCCGGACCAGGCCAAGGCCATCCAGGCGGCCAAGGCGGTCCGGCAGAACCCGGCCGTCATGACCGACCCGACCGCCCAGCAGGCCGCGGTGGCCGCGACCGACTGCAGCAAGAAGGACCCGCTGTCGGGCTACGACGACGCCAGCAAGCCGCTGGTCACGTGTGACGTCAACAAGCAGTTCAAGTACATCCTGGGCCCGTCGTTCATGGACGGCAGCCAGATCGCGAGCGCCACCTCCGGCTTCGACCAGCAGGGCGGCTCCGGTTGGATCGTGCAGCTGACCTTCAAGCCGGACGGCGCCAAGACCTGGGCCGACTACACCGGCAAGAACGTCGGCCAGCAGGCCGCGTTCACCCTGGACGGCCAGGTGCAGTCCGCGCCGCGGATCAACCAGCAGATCATCGGCAACACCGAGATCAGCGGCTCGTTCACCCAGGCATCGGCCAAGGACCTGGCCAACGTGCTCAGCTACGGCTCGCTGCCGCTGTCGTTCAACATGTCCGAGAACCAGACCGTGTCGGCCACCCTGGGCCTGTCCTCGATGCAGGCCGGCCTGCTGGCCGGCGGCCTCGGCCTGCTGCTGGTGATCGTGTACTGCCTGTTCTACTACCGGGCGCTGGGCGTGCTGACGCTGCTCTCGCTGGTCTGCTCCGGCCTGACCGTGTACGCGGTGCTGGTGCTGTTCGGCCGGTGGATCAACTACAGCCTCGACCTGCCCGGCATCGCCGGTTTCATCATCGCCATCGGCATCACCGCGGACTCCTTCGTCGTGTTCTTCGAACGGATGAAGGACGAAGTGCGCGAGGGGCGGTCGTTCCGCTCCGCGGTGCCGAGGGGATGGGTCCGGGCCCGGCGCACGATCCTGTCCGCCGACGCGGTCAGCTTCCTCGCCGCCGCGGTGCTGTACACGCTGGCCGTCGGCGACGTGCGCGGCTTCGCGTTCACCACCGGCATGTCCACCCTGATCGACCTGGTCGTGGTCTTCCTGGTGACGCACCCGCTGGTGGTCCTGGCCTCGCGGTCGAAGCTCCTGTCGAAGCCGTCCTTCTCGGGCCTCGGGGCCGTGCAGGAAGCCGGCGTCGAGCTGCGCGCCGCCGAGCGCGCGGCCAACCCCGCCGTGAAGGAGGCGTGACATGTCGACTCCGACTCCCGTGACCCCGCAGAAGCACGGCGTGCTGCACAACCTCTACGTCGGCACCGGCGCGTTCGACATCATCGGCAAGCGCAAGCGCTGGTACATCGCGTTCGCCGTGCTGATCGTGATCTGCCTCGGCTCGGCCGGCATCAAGGGCTTCGCCTGGGGCATCGACTTCACCGGCGGCACCCAGATCCAGATGCCGGTGAAGGGCCAGACCGGGATCGCCACCACCGACGGCGTGCTCCAGGTCTACAAGCAGACCCTCGGCCACGACGCCGAGCAGGCCCAGACCGTCGGCTCCGGCGACTCCGAGACCATCCAGCTGCGTTCCACCGCGCTGGACGGCACCTCGGTGGTCAAGCTCAAGGAAGCCCTGTTCGCCAAGTTCAAGCCGCTGGGCACCAACGGCCAGCCCACCCAGCAGGCCATCAGCGACAGCGCCGTCAGCTCCTCCTGGGGCGGCGACATCTCGCGGCAGGCGCTCATCGCGCTCGCGGTGTTCCTGGTGCTGGTGACCATCTTCCTGGCGTTCTACTTCGAGCGGGCGATGGCCGCGGCCGCGCTGGCCTCGCTGGTCAACGACCTGATCATCACCGCCGGCGTGTACTCCATCGCCGGCTTCGAGGTCACGCCGGCCACGGTCATCGGCTTCCTGACCATTCTCGGCTTCTCGCTGTACGACACCGTGGTCGTGTTCGACAAGGTCCGGGAGAACACCCGAGGCCTGCTCAAGCTGACCCGGCGCACCTACGGCGAGGCGGCCAACCTGGCGCTGAACCAGACCCTGATGCGCTCCATCAACACCTCGCTGATCGCGCTGCTGCCGGTGCTCGGCCTGCTCGTCGTCGGCGTGGTGCTGCTGGGCGTGGGCACGCTGCAGGACCTGGCCCTGATCCAGCTGACCGGCATGCTGGTGGGCGCGGTGTCGTCGATCTTCCTGGCCACCCCGCTGGTGGTGGACCTGAAGATGCGCGACCCGAAGTACCGGCAGCAGGCCGAGCGGGTCGCCCAGCGGCGCGCCAACCTGGCCCGCAAGGCCGAGCTCGCGGCCCAGGGCGTCGAGGACGGCTTCGACCCCGCGGACGACGAGCAGCTGGAGGCCGAGGTCCGCAAGGAGAAGGCCATGGCCGCCGCGGCGAGCACCCCGTCGCGCACGCCCAAGGCCCGGCCCTCCGGCAAGAGCGGCCGGCCCAGTGGGAAGAGGCGGCACTGAGCATCACCACCCTCGACGGCGCGCTCGGGCTCATCCGGGAGGTCCAGGACTTCCCCGAGCCCGGCGTGCTGTTCCGTGACATCAGTCCGGTGCTCGCCGACCCGGCGGCCTTCCGCGTCCTGGTGGACGCGATGGCCGCCGGCCTGCCGGCGGGCGCCGAGGCGGTCGTGGCCATCGAGGCCCGCGGCTTCATCCTCGGCGCGGCCATCGCCTACGCCGCCGGCCTCGGCCTGGTGTGCGTGCGCAAGCCCGGCAAGCTGCCGGCCGTGCGACACCGGGTCAGCTACGCCCTGGAGTACGGCACGGCCACCCTCGAGCTGCCCGAGGACACCATTCGCCCTGGTCAGCGCACGGTGATCGTGGACGACGTGCTGGCCACCGGCGGCACCGTGGAGGCCACCCGGGAGCTCGTCGAGCACGCCGGCGGCATCGTCGAGGGCGTCTCGGTGATCCTCGAACTGGCCTTCCTCAAGGGCCGCACCCGCGTCCCCGGCATCCCCGTCACCCCCCTGCTCACCGCCTGACACCCCGGCGAGTCCCGCTCGGAGAGCGCGACTCGCCGGGGTCGGGGTGACTAGCTGGGCCGATATCGGGGGCGCGTTCATCGTGTCGAGCGGCACGCTTGTCGCCGTTCGGAATCCTCGGGCTCGATCCAGAGTTATCCTCGGTGCAGAAACGATCCACCCGATCAGCACCGGGAGTGTGGTTGAGCCAAGACGTCGAACCCGCGGCATCGCCACAGCCGGTGGCCGCTCGGCCACCCTCGGCGACACGCCGGGTACGAGCGCGCCTGGCCAGGCGCATCACCGCGCAGCGCGCCGCACCGGTGAAACAGGTGCTGGAGCCGCTCGCGGCGGTGCACCGCGAGCTGCACCCCAAGGCCGATCTCGGCCTGCTCCAGTTCGCCTACGACGTGGCCGAGGAGAAACACCGCAGCCAGCGTCGCAAGTCGGGCGACCCGTACATCACGCACCCGCTGGCCGTGGCCACCATCCTGGCCGAGCTGGGCATGGACACCACCACGCTGGTGGCCGCGCTGCTGCACGACACCGTCGAGGACACCGACTACTCGCTCGAGCTGCTCAGCGAGGACTTCGGCGACGAGGTCGCGCACCTGGTCGACGGCGTCACCAAGCTGGACAAGGTCAAGCTGGGCGCGGCGGCCGAAGCCGAGACCATCCGCAAGATGGTCATCGCCATGGCCCGCGACCCCCGGGTGCTGGTGATCAAGCTGGCCGACCGGCTGCACAACATGCGCACCATGCGCTTCCTGCCGCCGGAGAAGCAGGCCCGCAAGGCCCGCGAGACGCTGGAGGTGCTGGCCCCGCTGGCCCACCGGCTGGGCATGGCCACCGTCAAGTGGGAGCTGGAGGACCTGGCCTTCGCCATCCTGCAGCCCAAGAAGTACGACGAGATCGTGCGGCTGGTGGCCAACCGGGCCCCGTCCCGCGACACCTACCTGCGCAAGGTGCTCGACGAGCTGCACAGCCAGCTGGAGGCCTCGCGCATCAACGCCAACGTCGCCGGCCGGCCCAAGCACTACTACTCGATCAACCAGAAGATGATCGTCCGGGGCCGCGACTTCGACGACATCCACGACCTGGTCGGCGTGCGCATCATGGTCGACGACGTGCGCGACTGCTACGCCGCCATGGGCGTGGTGCACGCGCTGTGGCAGCCGATGCCCGGCCGGTTCAAGGACTACATCGCCCAGCCCCGGTTCGGCGTGTACCAGTCGCTGCACACCACCGTGATCGGGCCGGACGGCAAGCCGCTCGAGGTGCAGATCCGCACCCACGAGATGCACCGCACCGCCGAGTACGGCATCGCCGCGCACTGGCGGTACAAGGAGACCAAGGGCACGCACTCCGGCCGCGGCGTCGAGGTCGACGAGATGGCCTGGATGCGCCAGCTGCTGGACTGGCAGCGGGAGGCCGCCGACCCGGGCGAGTTCCTGGAGGCGCTGCGCTACGACCTGGCCGCCCGCGAGATCTTCGTGTTCACGCCCAAGGGCGACGTGGAGACGCTGCCGGCCGGCTCCACCCCCGTCGACTTCGCCTACGCCGTGCACACCGAGGTCGGCAACCGCTGCATCGGCGCGCGGGTCAACGGCCGGCTGGTGGCGCTGGAGCGCAAGCTGGAGAACGGCGAGGTCGTCGAGATCTTCACCTCGAAGGCCGAGGGCGCCGGGCCGAGCCGGGACTGGCTGGGTTTCGCCGCCTCGCCGCGGGCCCGGGCCAAGATCAAGCAGTGGTTCGCCAAGGAACGGCGTGAGGAGGCGATCGAGAACGGCAAGGAGTCGATCGCCAAGGAGGTGCGCCGGGTCGGGCTGCCGATCCAGCGGCTGGTCACCGCCGACTCGATGGCCGCGCTGACCAAGGAGCTGCGGCTACCCGACGTCAGCGCCCTGTACCGGGCCGTCGGCGAGGGGCAGGTCTCCGGCCGGCACCTGGTCCAGCGGCTGGTGGCGCTGCTCGGCGGGGTGGATCACGCCGAGGAGGAGCTGGCCGAGCGCTCCACCCCGTCCACCGCCGTCCGGCGGCGTGCCCCCGGCGACCCGGGTGTGGTCGTCAAGGACGCCAGCGACGTGTGGGTGAAGCTGGCCCGCTGCTGCACCCCGGTGCCCGGCGACGACATCATGGGCTTCGTGACCCGGGGCGGCGGCGTCTCCGTGCACCGCACCGACTGCACCAACGCCAGCGAGCTGCTCGCCTCGCCGGAGCGGCTGGTCGACGTGGAGTGGGCCCCGAACTCCTCCTCGCTGTTCCTGGTGGCCATCCAGGTGGAGGCGCTGGACCGGCACCGCCTGCTGTCCGACATCACCAAGGTGCTGGCCGACGAGAAGGTCAACATCCTGTCGGCCTCGGTGACCACGTCCAAGGACCGGGTCGCGGTCAGCCGCTTCTCGTTCGAGATGGGCGACCCCAAGCACCTGGGCCACGTGCTCAAGGTCGTCCGCAGCGTCGAGGGCGTCTACGACGTCTACCGCGTCACCTCCGCCTCCTGACCCGAGGCCCTTTTTCACTGCATCCAGTGACAGGAAGGGGGCTTTCCTACACTCGGAGTGTAGGAAAGCCCCCTTCCTGTCAGGGGGGTGACGTGGGCGGGGGCGGGGGGTGGGGGATGGGGTGGGGGCGCGTGAGCGGGGCCCCGGGGAGGGATTCCCGGGGCCCCGCTTCTTGTGCGTCAGGGTTAGGCCGCGACCTGGGCCTTGGTGATGGTGACCTTCTTGTTGGGGTGGCCACCGCCGGCGCTGCTGTCGTAGGCGCCGTCGTCACCGGCCTTGGCGATGTCGTCGATCACCTTGAGGCCGGCATCGGAGATGGTGCCGAAGACGGTGTAGCTGGGGTCCAGCTGGGCGTCGCCGTAGACCAGGAAGAACTGGCTGCCGTTGGTGTTCGGGCCCGAGTTGGCCATGGCCAGGTAGCCGCGGCCGTACTTGATCGAGTCCCAGACCTCGTCGTCGAACTTGTAGCCGGGGCCGCCGGTGCCGTCGCCCTTGGGGTCGCCGCACTGGAGCATCTGCAGGCCGGAGGTGCTCAGCCGGTGGCAGCTGGTGTTGTCGTAGTAGCCCTGGCCGGACAGGCTCAGGAAGCTGTTCACCGCGCACGGCGCGAGCGAGCGGTCCAGGGTCAGCGGGATGTCGCCGTCGTTGGTCTTCAGCGTCACCGTCACGGTGCCCTGGGTGGAGATGTTGCTGCCGTTGGGCAGGTTGTTGGCCTTGGCCGCGTCGCCGTCCTTGGTGTACGTGCAGTTCACCGTGGCGGCCAGCGGCGTGGGCCGCTTGGGCGCGGGGGCCAGCGCGGTCGGGATGGTGATCGGCGTCGACGAGGTCGGCGTCGGCGTGGTGGACGCCGCGGCGGCGTCGGAGCTCGCGCCGGGGCTGGTCACCAGCCACCACACGCCGCCGGCCACCAGCACGACTACCACGGCCGTCACGGAAATGCTGGTGATGCGGCGCCTGCGGGCCCGCTGAGCTCGACGAACGAGCTGCCGCTCCAACTTCCGCTTCGCGGCCTCGCGGCGCTGTTCGTTGCTCGGCACCTGCCATCTCCCCGTGGTCGTGCTGACAAGACTGCCGCGAGTGTAGGACGACGGGGTGTGACCGCTGTGTGGTGGTCCCCGCCCGGTAGGCTTGCCGGGTCGATTCGCCCCCGGATGGAGGTTCCGCCCGTGCTTGTCGTCGGGTTCCCGGCCGGCGCCCTCCAGGCCAACTGCTATCTGCTCGCGGCCGGCGAGGGTGAGCCCTGCGTGATCGTCGACCCCGGCCAGGACGCCGAGGAGGGGGTCGCGCAGGCGCTGCGCAAGCACCGGCTGTCACCGGTGGCGGTGCTGCTCACCCACGGCCATTTCGACCACTGCTTCTCGGTCACGCCGGTGTGCGACGGCAACGACGTCCCGGCCTGGATCCACCCGGACGACCGGGACCTGCTGTCCGACCCGCTCAAGGGCGTGAGCCAGGAGTCGGCCGCGTTCTTCGGCGGCCGGCTGGAGATGCGCGAGCCGTCCGAGGTCCGCGAGCTGGCCGACGGCGCGACGCTGGACCTGGCCGGCCTGAGCCTGCTGGTCGACCACACGCCCGGCCACACCGGCGGCTCGGTGATGTTCCGCGCCGGCACCGAGCAGGGCGGCCGGCTGGTGCTGTCCGGGGACACGTTGTTCGCCGGCTCGATCGGCCGCACCGACCTGCCCGGCGGCGATCACTCGGCGATGCTGAACTCGTTGCGGCACAAGGTGTTGCCGCTGCCCGACGACACCGTCGTGCTGCCCGGGCACGGGGGCAGCAGCACCATCGGCCGCGAGCGCGCCGGCAATCCGTTCCTGCTCGGCCTGGGCTCGGACCGCCCGGCCGCCCCGCGAACGGGGATGTGAGGCGTGGCCGAGCGTGTCCCGCTTGACCTGATCGACCCGGCGGCGCTGCGCAAGCGGGCCCGGCTGGTGGTGGTCGCGGCGCTGGTGCTGGGCCTGGTGATCGGCCAGGTGGTGGCCCTGCTCGGCGGGTTCGTCGCCGGCGGGATCACCGCGGTGGTGGTCGCCGTGCCGCTGATCCTGCTGGCCCTGGTGGAGGCCCGCCGACGCGTGTGGCTGGAGGGCCACCGGGTGTCGGTGCGGGCGCTGGGGGCCCGGACCGTGGACCTGCACGGCCTGACCGGCCTGGACCTGATGGTCACGGACGTGCGCGGCACCCGCACCATCGGGCTGCTGATCACCGGCGCGCCCAAGGGCCGCACCATCAACGTCGCGCTGGCCACCTACGCGGCGGCCGGCGGCCGCGAGCTGGGCGTGCTGGCGCTGCGCAAGCTGGCCGACGGCCTGTCCGGCGCCGGCGACCCCGGGGCGCTGGTGTTCGCCGAGCTGCTGGTGGCCCAGCTGCGGGCCGAGGCCCGCGGCGAGGACATGGGCGGCCGGCCGCTATATCAGTTGGCCGGGGCCGTGCCGGCCGGCAAGCTGGCCCAACGACTCAAGACCGACACCGTGACCAGTTTCGTGGCCACGCTCGACTCGTAACCGATATTGAGGACCGCAAGGTGAAGATGGACAACAGCCCCGCCCGGGGCACCCGTGACCTGCTCCCGTCGGCCGTGGCCACCCGTGACCACGTGCTCGCGACGATCACGGACGTCTATCATCGGTTCGGCTTCCAGCGCATCGAGACGCCCGCGCTGGAGGACATCAACCGGCTCACCGGCGGCCAGGGCGGCGAGAACGAGAAGCTGCTGTTCCAGATCCTGCGCCGGGGCCTGCCGCCGGTCGTCGAGGCCGACACCCCGCTGGCCGACCTGATCGACTTCGGGCTGCGCTTCGACCTCACGGTGCCGCTGACCCGGTTCTACGGCAACAACCAGGCCGCGCTGCCGACGCCGTTCCGGTCCTTCCAGTTCGGGCCGGTGTGGCGGGCCGAGCGGCCGGCCAAGGGGCGCTACCGCCAGTTCTACCAGTGCGACATCGACGTGATCGGCGAGGCGTCGGTGCTGGCCGAGGTGGAGCTGATCGAGGCCACCACGGAGGCGTTGGCCGCGGTCGGCCTGTCCGGCACCACGGTGCGGCTGTCCGACCGTCGGTACCTGTCCGCGCTGGCCGCCGCGGTCGGCCTGGAGGAATCGGCGTGGTCGACGTTCTTCATCGGGCTGGACAAGCTGGACAAGATCGGCTGGGACGGGGTGCGGGCCGAGCTGGTCGGCCGGGACCTGCCGGCGGCCGCGGTGGACGCGGCCCGGGAACGCATCGAGTCGCTGACCGGGCTGGCCGCCGACAAGGTCGCCGACACGCTGGCCGACGTGGTGCCGGCGCTGGCCGAGGACGTCGTGGCCGACCTGGGCACGGTGGCCGGCTGCCTGGACGAGCTGCCCGGGCTGACCTGGGAGTTCGACCCGACCCTGGTGCGCGGCATGGGTTACTACACCGGGCAGATCTTCGAGGTCGGGCACCCGTCGGTGTCGTACTCGCTGGCCGGCGGCGGCCGCTACGACAAGCTGATCGGCCGTTCGCTGGGCAAGGACGTGCCGGCCTGCGGCTTCTCCATCGGCTTCGAGCGCATCGTCGACATGCTGGGCGAGCTGCCTCGCAAGGACAGCGTCGCCGTGCTGTTCGAGTCGGACGTCCCGCTGGCCACCGTGTTCCGGGTGGCCCGCGAGGTCCGTTCCGGCGGTCGCACCGCCGCCGTGCAGCCGCGATCCGGCAAGTTCGGCGCGCAGCTGGGTCGGTTGGAGGCCGCCGGCTACACCTCGCTGATCCACCTCAAGGCCGACACCGTGGAGCCGGAGGAGCGCCCGCTCGGCAAGTGAGCTAGTCCTCGGCGTTGACGTCCGGGGGCCGGCGCACCGGCCGGTTGCGCAGCTCCGGCGGCGCGGACGGGTGGCCGCCCGGCAGCTCGGGCGGGGGCGGCAGCCGCCGGGCCTGACCCGGTGGCTGCTGCCGTCGCGGCGGCAGTTGTCCCCGTCGCGGCGCGAGCTGGGTGTGCTGCTCGGGTGGCTGGCGGCGGGGCATCGCACCGGCTGGGTTCCGGGGTCGAGGCCGTACGGCTTCGAACTGCTCGGTGGGCATGTCGTCGGGGTTGACGCGCTTGGGGCGTGCCGGCGGTTCGGGCTCTTTGGCCTTGGCGGGCTCGGGGACCTCGGGTTCGGCGACCGCCGGCTCCTCGATCGTCTCCTGCCGGGCGATCATCGCCGCGAGCAAGGTCGTGATCGGCACCGATGCGACCAGTCCGATGCTGCCGACCAGGGTCCGCACCAGCTCCTGGGCCACGGTCTCGGCCGTCAGCACGTCGGTCAGGCCGCGGCCGCTCGCGGCGTAGGCCAGCAGCAGCGGCAGGGCGGCGCCGGCGTAGGCCATCACCAGGGTGTTGACCGAGGACGACATGTGGTCGCGGCCGATGCGCAGGCCGGCGGCGTACAGCTCGCGCCAGCTCAGCTTGGGGTTGGCCCGCCGCAACTCCCACACCGCGCTGGTCTGCGTGACGGTGACGTCGTCGAGCACACCGACCGAGCCGATGACGATGCCGGCCAGCAGCAGGCCCCGGGCGTCGATGCCGTGGCCGAGCACGGTGATCAGGTTGGCGGTGTCCTCGTCGAGGCCGGTCAGGTTGCCCACCACCGAGAACAGCCAGCCCAGCACCCCGATCAGGCCCAGGCTGGCCAGCGTGCCCACCACCGCCGTCGAGGTCCGCGCCGACAGCCCGTGGGTCAGGTACAGCACCATGAACATGATCACCGCCGCGCCGACCACGCCGACCGACAGCGGATCCTTGCCGGCCAGCATCGCCGGCAGCACAAAGAGCACGACCACCACGAACGTCAGCACCAGCGCGCCCAGGGCCTTCAGCCCCTGCATGCGTCCCAGGATCAGCACCGCTGCCGCGAACAGCACTCCCAGCAGCGCCAACGGAAATCCGCGCTGGTAGTCCAGCAGCTGGTAGGAGGTCGGGTCGTTCGGGTCCGCCCCGTTGTAGCCCAGCACCACCTTGTCGCCCACGCTGAACCGGGGCGTGGACGGCTCGATCGGCATCGGCTCGGTGATGGTCTGCTGGTTGTCGAGCTGGACGGTCACCGCCTCGCACTGCGCCCCGCCGCCGCCGGTTGAACCCCCGCCGGCCGCCCCGCCCGCGGTGTTTCCCCCGCCGCAGTCGTTGGCCGCCACCTTGGTGACCACGCCGTGCTCGGTGATCGTCGGCCCGTCCACCCCGGCATTGGCCGCCGTCGCGTGCCCGCCCCATGGGTACAGCACCACCAGGCCGACCACGGTCAACGCCATCAGCGGCAGCAGCAGGCCGATGACCAGCTTGCGCACCCGGGCCGAGGCCGGTGCCGCCGGTCCGTGGCTGTGCCCGTGCCCGTGGCTCACCACCACATCCTGACCGGTGCCGGGACCGGCCGTGTCACCGGGGACCGGCTCCGGGGTTCCCTTTGCCATGCCGTGGCTGACTCCGGGCCGCCCCTTTGGGTTGCTCCGAACGCCGCAGCCGCTACTTCTTGGCCGGTTTGGCGCCGGCCTCCTTGACGATCCCGTCGCCCTGGGCCACGGAGTCCCACAGGTCGCGGTCGACCCGCACCTTGCGGGCCCGGCCGGTGGACAGCCGCACCGTGAGGTAGCGGTACAGGTTCGCGCCGTCGGTCATCCCGCGCGACTTCTCGAGGACAACGCCTTCCCACGCCTGAGCTCGCTTCTTGGTGAACATGTCACCAGTCTGGTTGCTGACCAGGGCCGATCGCATCGACCGCGCGGGCAGACCGAGATCCACCACCTGGTTGATGCGGCGGCCCACCGCACGTGCAAGCTGGCCCGATGGACATGGACGACGTCGCCGCCCGGTTGACCAGCCGCTACGGGCCTGAGGCCGCGGGCTGGCTGGCCGAGGTCCCGACGGTCGCCGAGCGGCTGGCCGCCCGGTGGAATCTGGTGCTGGGGGAGCTGTTCGAGAGCGGCGCGTCCTCGGTGATCATGCGCTGCCAATGGCCGGACGGGACGCCCGCGGTGCTCAAGTTCAGCCCGGATCGGGAGTTGTTGGCCAAACAGGCGGAAATGCTCGGATTGTTCACGCCGACCGGTCGCGTGCCGGCGGTCCTGGCCGCCGACGTCGAGGCCGGGGTGATGGTGCTGGAGGAGATCCGGCCCGGCGCCGAGGCCGGGGATCTGCCCCAGGAATCGCTGCCGGAACAGTGGGGCGAGCTGCTCAAGGCCCTGCATGCCGTGACGCCGCCGGGGGAGTGGCCGCTGCGTCTGCGTGGACGGCTGGAGGAGGCTTTCGCCCGGATCGGTCGCCGGCTGGCGGACCCGGTCATCAGCGCCCGGCTCGACCAGACGACGTGGCAACGGGCATACCGGCGTTGCGAGGCGTTGCTGGACAGCCAGTCCCGAACCGTGTTGCTGCACGGGGATCTTCACCTCGGCAACGTCCTCGACGGCGGTCCGACGCGGGGTTTGGTGGCGATCGATCCCAAGGCGTGCATCGGCGATCCGTGTTTCGACGCCGTCGACTACGTCGTTGCCGCCGCCGGGCTGGACGGCGTCGAGGCCCGCTGCCAGCGCGTGGCGAATGCGTGCGGACTCGACGGAGATCGGCTTTACGCGTGGGCGCGGGTGATCGCGCCGATGTTCGTCATCTCGCACCTGACCTATGACGGTCCGGCGGCGGCGGTGGAGGAGTTGCTGGCCCTGGTCGCCTGAGCCGCGCCGGGGCCGGGCAGGACGTCGACGTCGTTGGCGTGCATGGACTCTCCACAGTGGACACAGCGCAGGTCGACCCGGCTGATCTCGCCGCAGGTGTGATGGCGGTAGAGCACGGGCGGGCCGGCCTCGCCGGCGAGCCACCGGTCGCCCCAGCCGGCCATGACCATGAGCAGGTCGACCAGTTCGGTGCCGCGTTCGGTCAGGACGTACTCGTGGCGCGGCCGGCGGTCGTAGGGCCTGCGGTCGAGCACCTGGTGGTCGACGAGGTGGTTCAGCCGCTCGGTCAGCACCTTGCGGGAGATGCCGAGATCGGCCTGGAGGTCGTCGAACCGGTTGATGCCGACCCACACGTCCCGCAGGATCAGCGGCGACCACGGCTCCCCGATGACGTCCAGCGTCCGGGCGATCGAGCAGACCATCTTGCTGTAGTCGGTGCGCTGCATGGGCCCAGTCTAGCAATCGGGGTTCCCTCAGGGAACTCCACCTGCTACGGTCATGGAGTCTCTTGAAGGAACTCAAAGGAGGGTCGGGATGGGCAAGGTGTTCACCGCGCTGGCGGTCTCGGTCGACGGCTACATCACCGGCCGCGAGCCCGGCCCCGGTCGCGGGCTCGGCGACGGCGGGGCGCTGTTCGACTGGTACTTCGACGGCGACACGCCCAGTCAGGTGTTCGACGGCTTCACGCTGAGCGAGCCCAGCGCCCGCGTTTTCGACGCCCTCGCCGGCCGGGTCGGCGCGATCGTGGCCGGCCGCAACACCTTTGAGGACTCCGACCACTTCGGCGGCGGCGGTCCGCACCCCGACGCCCGGCTGGTCGTCCTCAGCCACCGGCCCGCCCCGGAGATCACCGACCGGCAGATCCTGGTCACCACGGGCATCGAGGACGCGATCGCGACGGCCCAGGAAGTCGCCGGCGGAAAGGATGTCGGCCTCATGGGCGGCGGCGTGGTCACCGCGGCGATCGCCGCCGGACTGGTCGACGAGGTTGTCCTGCACCAGGTGCCGATCCTGCTCGGCGGCGGCCGTCCGTTCTTCCGGGCCCTGCCCGAACACGTGCGCCTGCGCCTGATCGACGCCGTCGTGGCCCCCGGCGTCACCCACCTGCACTACGAAATCCAGCGCTGACGCCAGGAGGCGACCATCATGCTCGACCCCGACCTGCGCACCGTGCTCGACGGCAACCCGATCGCCCACCTCGCCACCGTCCTGCCCGACGGCGCGCCCCACTCCGTCCCCGTGTGGATCGGCACGCACGGCGACCGCATCGCCATCATCACCGGCCCGGGCAGCCGCAAGGCGCGCAACCTCCGCCGCGACCCGCGCGTCGCGATTTCCCTTACGCCGCCGGACAATCCGTTCCAGCCGGTGATCATCCGCGGCCGGGTCGCCGAGTGGCTCGACGGCGACGCCGCCTGGGAGATCGTCGACCGGATCGCCACCAAGTACATCGGCGGCCCCTACACGCGCGAGGCCGAGCGGGTCGTCGCCCTCATCGAACCCGACCGGCACCGCATCGGCATGTGACGGCTTTCCCCGGTCCGGCTTGGTGATCCGCCCCGGCCGGGGGAACGCGGTTGACGTCCGATCGAACACGTGTTCGAATGGCGGGGTGCGATGGGACGAGCAACGGGTGGACCGCGACCAGCCGGCCCTGCTGGGACTGTCCGGCCTGATCAGGTCGGTGCGCTCGCCGGAGTTCGCCGGCGTGGTGTTCCACGAGGTGCGGGCCAAGAGCGTGCTCAACCGGGTGCCCGGGGGCTCGCCCATGCCGTTCAGCTGGACGGTCAACCCCTACCGCGGCTGCACGCACGGCTGCGTCTACTGCCTGGACGGGGCCACGCCGATCATGCTGGCCGACGGCAGCACAAAACCGTTGGCACGACTGGAGGTCGGCGACGACATCGTCGGCACCAGCGTGGTCGGCGGGGAACGCCGCTACGTGCGCACGAAGGTGCTGGCCCACTGGACCACCAGCAAGCGGGCCTACCGGATCACCCTGCGCGACGGCACGGAGATCGTGGCCAGCGGCGACCACCGGTTCCTGGCCGCCGACGGCTGGCGGCACGTGGCCGGCGCGATGCGTCCCCACCTGACCGTGGGCACGGAACTGGTCGGCACCGGCAAGTTCGCCTTACCGCCGGAGGAAACCGAGGGCTACCAACGGGGCTACCTGTGCGGCATGGTCCAGTGTGGCATCGGTCCGGGTGGTGGCACGCAAGGCTTCCGGGTGGCGCTGGCCGGGGCCGAGGGCATCGACCGCACCGAGCGCTATCTCTCGGAGTTGGGCACCTCGGCCGTGCCGGAGGACCTTCCGCTGGCGCCGGGGCTGGACTGGCACAAGGGATTGCTGGCCGGGATCTTCGACGCCCGGGGCAGCGTGCGCGACGGCGTGCCGAGGATCTTCACCCGGGACCCCCGGCTGCTGGACGCGATCTGCCTGGCGTTGAAGGAACTCGACTTCGACCACCACATCACCGAGGACCGCCGGGCGGTGGTGCTGACCGCGGATCCGGCCGAGCGGCTGCGCTTCCGCCAGACCGTCGACCCGGCCACGGCCGGCCGGCTGGACGTGCAGGGCGAGCTGGTGCCGGCCGCGAACCAGACCGTGACGGCGATCGAGCGCCTCGACACCCGGCGGCTCTACGACATCACCACCGGCACCGGCGACTTCATCGCCGACGGGATCGTGAGCCACAACTGCTTTGCCCGCAACACCCACACGTACCTGGATCTTGACGCCGGCCACGACTTCGACAGCCAGGTCGTGGTCAAGGTCAACGCCGCCGAGGCGTTGCGGGCCAAGCTGTCCTCGCCGCGCTGGACCCGTGAGCACGTCGCCATGGGCACCAACACCGATCCGTACCAGCGGGCCGAGGGCCGCTACCAGCTGATGCCCGGCATCATCCGGGCGCTGGCCGACTCCGGCACGCCGTTCTCCATCCTGACCAAGGGCACCACCATGGCCCGCGACATCCCGCTGCTGGTCGAGGCGAGCAAACGGGTGCCAGTCGGCCTGGGCGTCTCGATCGCCTTGCTGGACAAGGAGGTCCAGCACACCCTGGAACCCGGCACACCCAGCCCGCAGGCCCGGTTGGAGCTGGTCCGGCGGGTCACCGACGCCGGCCTGCCGTGCGGGGTGTTCATCGCGCCGGTGCTGCCCTGGCTGACCGATTCCCGGGAACGGCTGGACGAGCTGCTCGGCTCGATCGCCGCCGCCGGCGCCACCGGCGTCACCGTGTTGGCCCTGCATCTGCGGCCGGGGGCCCGAGAATGGTTTGCCGGCTGGCTGAAACGGGAACACCCCTCATTGGTCCCTGGCTATCGCCGGCTCTACGGCAACGGCAGCTACGCGGACCGTCGCTACCGGCGCCAGCTCGCAGCCCTGGTGGAACCGTTGGTGCGCAAGCACGGCCTGGCGCCGAAGGTCTCCCGGGACGCCGCCGCCGGCGTTCCCGGCGCGGACCAGGAGGCGACCTGGCCGGCCGGGGCGCTGCCGGTCGACGCGGTGGCCCCTGCCCATCGCGTCGACCTGGAGCAGCTCACCCTGTTGTGAGAACTACGGCTTGCGGCCGATGCCGCCGACGATGCAGTACTGCACCGGGTCCATCGGCTTGATCTGCGGGCCGTCCGGCCACCAGCGCACGCACTCCACCACGCCCGGCTCGACCATCTCCAGGCCGGGGAACATGCCCTCGATCTCGGCCCGGGTGCGGAACACGCCGCTGCCCATCGGGCTGTGCACGAACATGTCCTCCATGCGGCGGGCCAGCTCGTTGTACTCGTCCTGCTCCGGGTCGAAGAAGTGGCTCAGCCCCACGTACGAGCCCGAGGGCAGCGCGTCGATGTAGGTCTGCATGATCTCCTGCGACCGGTCGCCGGTGTAGTGGTGGATGGTGCCCATCTGGAACAGGGCCAGCGGCTCGTTGAAGTCGATGTGCTTGCGCACCACCTCGTCCTGCAGCACCTCTTCGGGGTTGAAGATGTCGGCCGCGCTGAAGTGGGTCTGGTCGTTCTCCTCCAGCAGCGCCCGGCCGTGCGCGATCACCACCGGGTCGTTGTCCACGTAGACGACCTTGGAGTCGGGGTTGAGCCGCTGCGCCACCTGGTGGGTGTTCTCGGCCGTGGGCAGGCCGGAGCCGCAGTCCAGGTACTGGGTGATGTTGGTCTGGCTGGCGATGAACCGGGTCGCGCGGATCAGGAAGTTCCGGTTGTCGATGGCCAGCAGGGCGGCCTCGGGGGCGACCGACTTGACCCGCCGGAACACCTCTCGGTCGACCTCGTAGTTGTCCTTGCCGTTCAGGAACGCGTCGTAGACCCGGGCGATGCTGGCCTTGGTGGTGTCGATGTGGACAGGGGTTTTGGGAACGGGCATCTCCGCCTCGCAGACCGTCTTTGGTGGTTCCGGCAACCGAGCGGGTAAGCCTATTGCTGCGCCAAGGCTGCGGTAAACGGCGGTGCGCTGTCGGTCGGCACCGGCCTCGGTGTACGTTGAGTAGTCGGGATCGCCGGGAAAAGGCCCTGATGGAAGCACCTGGGGAGGGCACCGCGAGCAGGGCGGTTCCGGGTGGCGATGGCGTACGGGAGGAGCCACGATGGGCGCGATTGACCCCACCAATTCATCCGAAAGTGGTAACGGCCGCTCGGTTGATCATGGTGCCGGGCCGACAGCGCGGCGCATCGTGCTCGGCTCCCAGCTGCGCCGGCTGCGCGAGGGCGCGGAGATCACCCGCGCCGACGCCGGCTACGCCATCCGCGGCTCCGAGTCCAAGATCAGCCGACTCGAGCTGGGGCGGGTCAGCTTCAAGGAGCGCGACGTCGCCGACCTGCTCTCGCTGTACGGGGTGGACGACCCCGGCGAGCGCGAGGTCTTCCTGGACATGGTCAAGCGGTCCAATGAGCCCGGCTGGTGGCACCGCTACACCGACCTGATGCCCGACTGGTTCCAGGACTACGTCGGCCTTGAGGAGTCGGCCGCCCGCATCCAGACCTACGAGGCCCAGTTCGTGCCGGGCCTGTTGCAGACCGAGGACTACGCCCGGGCCATCGCCACCCGCGGCCGGCCCGAGGCCGCCGGGGACGTGGTCGAGCGCCGGGTGCGGCTGCGGCTCAAGCGCCAGGAGCTGCTGACCAAGCCCAACGCGCCGCGGCTGTGGGCCGTGCTGGACGAGTCGGTGCTGCACCGGCCGATCGGCGGCAAGGAGATCATGCGGGCCCAGCTCAAGCGGCTGATCGAGTACACCAAGCGCCCCAACATCACCATCCAGGTGGTTCCATTCGACCTGAGCGGGTACGCCGCCGAGGGCTCGTTCACCATGCTGCGCTTCGCCGAGCCCGAGCTGCCCAACCTGGTCTACATCGAGCACCTGACCGGCGCGCTGTATCTGGACAAGAGACAGGAGATCGAGGCCTACAGCCGGGTGGTGGACCGGCTGATGGTCGACGCCGAGACCCCGGAGCGCACCCGGCGCTCGCTGGCCGAGGTGATGGACGCGCTGTAGGAGCGTCACTGTAGGGCTGGGGCCGAAGATCACCCCACCGGCCCAACTTGCCTGTCGCTCATCTGCACGTGCATGTGGCCGTGCTAATGTGACCCAACACTCAGATGCACGTGCAGCT
This sequence comes from Kutzneria sp. NPDC052558, assembly GCF_044547355.1. Classification (NCBI taxonomy): domain Bacteria; kingdom Bacillati; phylum Actinomycetota; class Actinomycetes; order Pseudonocardiales; family Pseudonocardiaceae; genus Kutzneria; species Kutzneria sp. NPDC052558. Next base: position 86,536 of record NZ_JBIUAG010000025.1, on the reverse strand, counting down.
GCAAGCTCGAATGCGAGCACGAAGGGTGGGGAGCATGACCGGCCAGGTCCACGACGCCAAGGCGCCACTGGGGGCGTTGAACGGGCGACTGAGCGTGCGCGGCTGCTCCCGCTGCCCGGCCGGCCCGGCGGTGGCTGGCGCCCGAGCCGAGATCGCGGCCCCGGTGGCCGGCGCGAAGAGATGGCGAGTTCGATGACTTCCACGACTGAGGCACCAGGTTCCACCGACCAGCGGCTCGGCGAGCTGGTGGCCAAGGGATTCCGGTTCATGCACCCCCGCAGCCCCGAGGGGCAGGTCGTCGCCGTCATCGGCGTGCGGGCCCACCACAACGTCATCGACGTGGTCTGGCTGCGGGGCGAGGACGACGTGGTCGCCACCCGCATGCCCGGCGACGAGACCAACTTCCTCACCCCGGCCCGCATCACCTGGCGCTCCGCCGGCACCGCCGGCGAGGTGCTGACCGAGCTGCTCGACCTGCCCGACGACCGCACCCCCAGCTCCCTGCTCCTGCCTCACGCCGTAGCCAGCTAACCCCTTCGCGACCGACGCTTGGAAGGGGGCTTTCCTCCACTCCGAGTGTAGGAAAGCCCCCTTCCAAGCGTGGGGAGCGGTGGGTGAGCGCTTTCCTGGTGTGGGACCCGCTTCGTCGGGCTGGGATGGAATCGGCGTTTTACGATCACCGGGTGACCGCCGTTCGCCGACTCAAGATCGTGGCGACGGCGTTGGCGGTCGCGTTGCTGGCGGCCGAGCTGTGGTACGGGGCGCCGGCGCTGGCCTCGGCGTTGGGGCATCTGCGCACCCCGGACTGGCCGTTGCTGGGCTTGGCGGTGGCGGCCGACCTGGCCTCGATGGGCCTGTTCGCCCGGATGCAGCGGCGGCTGCTGCGCGCGGCCGGGACGGTGGTGCCGATCCAGCGGGCGGTGGCGCTGGCCTACGCGGCGCACTCCCTCAGCGTCACCCTGCCGGGTGGACCGGTGTTCTCGACGGCGTTCAACTTCTCGCAGATGCGGCGGTTCGGGGCCTCGACGGCGGTGGCGTCCTGGGCGGTGGCGGTGAGCGGCACGCTGTCCACGGGCACCCTGATCCTGATCGGTGCGGTCGGCGGCGTGCTCACCCGCGGCGGCCACGGCTGGCTGGCCCTGGTCGGCGATGTGGTGGTGGCGCTCGGGCTGGCGCTGTGCCTGCGCATGGTCGTGCAGCACCCGCACTGGCTGTTGTGGTTGTGCGGCAAGGTGCTCAACGGGTTCGCGCGGGTGACCGGCCGGTCGGTGGAGCGCGGCACACAGCTGGTGTCGGGGGCGGTGCAACAGCTGTCGGTGATCCGGATGTCCACCCGGGACCTGCGAGTGGCGATGGGTTTCGCCGCCGGCAACTGGCTGCTGGACGCGGTCTGCTTCGGCCTGAGCTGCCTGGCCGCCGGGGCGCGGGGGTTGTCGGTGGCGCAGGTGTTCGTGGCCTACACCGCCGGCATGGCCGCGGCCAGCGTGCCGCTGGTGCCGGGCGGCCTCGGCGTCGTCGACGGGGCGCTGACGCTCGGGCTGACCGCCGGCGGCACGCCCGCCGACGACGCCATCGCCGGCGTCATCCTGTACCGGCTGATCAGCCTGGTCCTGGTGATCACTGTGGGGTGGGTGTTGTGGCTGCTGCTCAACCGGCGGCGAGTTCCCGCAGCCGTCGAGCCAGAAACGCTTCCTCCGCCGAGTTTTCCGTGAGCTCGATGGCCCGGCGGTAGGCCTCGGCGGCCTCGGCCGGCCGGCCCAGCCGTCGCAGCAGATCGGCCCGCACTACGTGGAACACGTGGTACGAGGCCAGGTCCAGACCGTCCACAATGGCCAGTGCCGGTTGTGGGCCGTCCAGCTCGGCCACCGCGACCGCTCGATGCAGCGCCACCACCGGCGTGGGCGTGAAATGCAGCAACTGGTCGTACAGCTGGAGAATCTGGCCCCAGTCGGTCGGCGGGTCGCTGTGCACGGCGTTGATCGCCGCCTGGATCTGGTACGGCCCGGGCCGCCGCCAGGCCAGGCACCGCCGCACGATGGCCTGCCCCTCGGCGATCATCGCGGCGTCCCACAGGGACCGGTCCTGTTCGGCCAGCAGCACCAGATCGCCGGTGTCGGTGGTGCGGGCGTCGCGGCGGGACCGCACCAGCAGCATCAGGGCCAGCAATCCCCACACCTCGGGCTCGTCCGGCATCAGTTCGGCCAGCACCCGGGTCAGCCGGATCGCCTCCGCGCACAGGTCGTCCCGGATCGCCCCGTGCCCCTCGGTGAAGATCAGGTACAGCACCGCCAGCACGGCCTTGAGCCGGTCGGGCAGGTCGGCGTCGCGCGGCACCCGGTAGGGGATGCCGGCGTCGCGGATCTTGGCCTTGGCCCGCACCAGCCGTTGCGCCATGGTCTTCTCCGGCACCAGGAACGCCCGGGCGATCTCCGGGGTGGTCAGGCCGCCCAGCAGACGCAGGGTCAGGGCCACCCGCGCCGCCGGGGCCAGCGCCGGGTGGCAGCAGGTGAAGATCAGCCTCAGCCGCTCGTCCCGCACCGGTCCCTCCTCCGCTGGTTCCTCGGCGGCGTGCAGGAGCGCCGCCTGCGCCTGTTTGTCCGCACGGGACGCCTCGCGGCGCAGGCGGTCGATCGCGGCGTTGCGGGCCGTGGTGATGATCCAGCCGGCCGGGCTCGGCGGGGGGCCGGTCTCCGGCCACTTCCGCACCGCCGTCGCGAACGCCTCCTGGACCGCGTCCTCGGCCACGTCGATGTCGCCGAACACGCGGACCAGCACCGAGACCGCCCGCCCGTACTCCGCCGCGAACACCTGCTCGATGGTCACTGGAACGGGCGGACCTCGACCGGCAGCCGCGTCGCCGCCGCCAGCTTGCGGCCCCATTCCAGCGCCGCGTCCAGGTCCGCGGCCCGCACGATCGCGAAGCCGCCCAGGTGCTCCTTGCCCTCCACGTACGGGCCGTCCGTCATGCCGACCTCGCCGTCGCTCACCCGCACCACGGTCGCCGTGTCCGGCGGGAAAAGGCCCCCGTCGAACACCCACGCCCCGGCCGTCCGCATCTCGTCGTTCACCGCCGCGACGTCGGCCATGATCGGCCCCAACACCTCCGGCTCCGGGATCGGACCGACCGGCTGGTAGATGCTGAGCAGGTAGTTCTTCATGGCGACTGCCTCCTTGAGGTGGGATTGTCACCCTCTACACGAACGCTCCGCACGCCGATCGACACCCGCCGCGACATTCTTCACGGGGTCAGGACGATGCGGCCGTCGACCTCGTGCCGCTCCATCCGCTCGTGCGCGGTCGCCGCGTCGGCGAAGGGCAGCAGTTCGATCTTCGTGTCGGCGTGGCCCCAGGCGACCACGGCCAGCGCGGCCTCGGCGGCGGGCCGGATGGCCTCGGGGTGGGCCGGCAGGTAGGCGCCGGAGTTGAAGCCGGTGACGGTGACGGTGCCGAACCAGACGGCGTTGCTGTCGATCCGGTGATCCCAGTCGCCGCTGGCGTTGCCCACCACCAGCAGCCGGCCGAGCGGCGCGAGCAGGTCGAGGCTGCGCGTGCGGACCGCGCCGCCGACCGGGTCGACGATGATGTCGAACTTCTCGTCCGGCAGTTGGGCGGAGTCGACGAGGGCGTCGTAGGGGAGCGTGGTGGTCCGCTCGCCGCGGACGCTGCCGACTACCCGGGACGCCCCGAGGTGTCGGGCCATGCCAGGGAAAGCGGCCGCGAAACCGCCCAGCGCGCCGTGGATCAGGACGCTCTCGCCGCTGATCATCCGGGCGGCGCGGGTCAGGGCGACGTGGGCCATGATCGCGTTGGGCACGGCGGCGACGGCCAGCGCGGGGTCGATGTCGTGGCCCTCCGTCGACACGACATAGGCCTGGTCCCGGACGTACACCGAGGCGTAGCCGCCGGCCCCGGTGGCCGACAGCGCCACCACGTGCTCGCCGATGGCGAACCCGGTGACCCCTTCGCCGAGCGCTCGCACCGTGCCGGCGACTTCGAGGCCCGGCACGTACGGCGGCTGCGGCAGCCCCTCGCGATCCCGGTACAGCCCCTGCCGGAGGTAGACGTCGATGAGCCCGACCGCCGCGTGCGTGACGTCGATCGCGACCTGCCCCGGGCCCGGGGTCGGATCCGGCAGCTCGGCGACGGTGAGCACGGACGGGTCGCCGAACCTGGTGGCCTGCACGGCTTTCATCATGGGTCCCTTCATAACGCATGTTGATTGCGTTAAATCGACCGTAGCACGCCTCGGCCGTTTAACGCATGTGGCATGCGTTATCCTGTGGACCGTGCAGCAGCGAGCCCGATCCGCCGAGGACAAGGCCCGTCGCGCCGAGGATCTCCTCGTCGCCGCGCAGGCCCTCGCCGCCGAGCTCGGCGGCGCTCGGCACGTCACCCTGGCCGCCGTCACCGAACGCGCCGGGCTGCATCCCTCCGGCGTGCGGCGCTATTTCGCCAGCAAGGAGGAGCTGCTGCTGGAGCTGGCCGAACGCGGCTGGCGCCAGTGGAGCGACGCCGTCCGGACCGCGATCGGCCCCCGCGGCGACCTCGATCCCGGGCAGACGGCCGCCGTCCTCAGCGACACCATCGCCGCGCTACCCCTGTTCTGCGACCTGCTCACGCACGTCCCGCTCAGCCTGGAAGGCGATGTCGACATCGAACGGGCCCGCCGCTACAAGACCAACGCCTTCGCCGCCCACGACGACATCGTGCAGGCCCTCGCCCGGGCCAGCGTCATGACCCGGGAGCAGGTCGGGGCCCTGCTCCCCGCCGCCCTCGCCTTCGCCGCCAACTTCTGGCAGGTCGCCCACCCCACGCCCACCCTCGCCCGGCTGTACGAGCAGGTCCCGCTGTGGGGCCACATCGCCGCCGACTTCGCCCCCCGGCTCAGCCGCCTCCTCGCCGCCACCGCCATCGGCCTCGCCGAAAGCTGACCGAGTCACTCCGTCGGCGGGAGCTGGCCAAGTCCGGTGGTGTTGTTGAGCACGGCGGTGAGATGGCTGAAGCCGGGCAGGCCGGCCCCGCCGGCCTTTTCGTACCGCAACGCGTCGGCCACCCCGATCTTGGAGCCGGCGGGCAGGGAACGGTTCGAGGTCCACATCATTGCCTGCAACTCGGTGTTGTGGACACGGAGAACCGACTCGCGCGGCTTCAGCGGCGGGCGATTCTCCAGGCACCATGTTTCCACCGCGGCCCAGAAGTCGGTCAGCGTCGCCCAGCAGGCCGAGCTGCGCGGGCCGAGGGACTGCACGACCTCTTCCGGCGGCAGGAAGGTCGGTAGGCGATGGGAGACCAGGTTCTGCACCTGCTCGAGAAAGGACATCGCGAATTCATGGGCGGACTCGTCGGACAGCAGCTCCTCGGTGACGGCCAGCACGCGCGCGACGGCGCTCGATCCGGGCCGCATGACCTGGAACGCCACCTCCCGTGAGAGGTCGAGGTCCGCGGCGCCGCGATTCGCGCGGATGCCCGCGGCCTTCGCCAGCCGTCTGCCCGGCGACGGCCGTCGTCCCCAGAGAAATCCCATCGGTGCCCCCCTTTGTGTGTCTACCTCGCGGACACTCTCTCACGGGGCCCGCTCCACAGTGGATCGGCGGATCGGTGTGATAGGACTGGCGCGGTCGGGGGAGCGCGGGAGGAACCGGGGACATGGCGGCCGAGGACGCCCGGGTGCAGGGCCCGGATCCGGTGTCGGTCGGCGAGGTGTGGCGGCGGGAGCTGCCCGGCGTCGACGTCACCAACATCGTGCTGGCCAACGCCGTGCACCGGGTCGCCCAGCTGCTGGAGCAGGACTTCGCCGAGCTGGCCCGGGAGAACGACCTGCTGCCCTCGGAGCTGCGGGTGCTGTTGGCGCTGCGGCGGTCGCCCGGCGAGGCGCTGAGCCCGACCCAGCTGTTCCGGCAGTTGATGATCACGTCGGGCGCGGTCAGCAAGCAGGTGGCCAAGCTGCACGAGCGCGGCCTGGTCGGTCGACGGCTGGATCCGGCGGTGGCGCGCGGCGTGCTGGTGCAACTGGAGCCGGCTGGCCGGGACATCGCGGAACGGGCGGTGCGACGGATGAGCCGCGTGCACGCCGGCCTGGAGGACCTGGACCGGGACAAGGCGAAGGCGGCCGTAGCGGCTCTGCACGACGTGCTCGCCGTGCTCGACCCCTCGATCTCGACGGACTGAACCCCGCGCGGTGACTGTGCTCGGGAGCACAGGGGCCCTTGGCGTGCCCTGGAATAATCTTCCTGGGAAGATGCGTTCCTGGGAAGGAACGTTCGGGGTATGAGGGAGCAAGTCATGAGCACTGTTTCGAAAGTCGTGCTGATCACCGGCGCGAGCAGCGGCATCGGCGCCGTGACGGCGCGGCGGCTCGCCGCCGCCGGCCACACGGTGGTGCTCGGCGCCCGCCGGGCCGACCGACTGGCCGAGGTGGCGGACAAGATCAAGGCCGACGGCGGCGAGGCCAGGGCCCTGCGCCTCGACGTCACCGACCGGGACAGCGTCGCCGAGTTCGTCGCCACCGCGCACGACCGGCACGGCCGCGTCGACGTGCTGGTCAACAACGCCGGCGTGATGCCGCTGTCGCGACTGGACGCGCTGCGCGTGGACGAGTGGCAGCAGACCATCGACGTCAACCTGACCGGCACCCTCAACGGCATCGCCGCGGTGCTGCCGCTGATGAGCGAGCGCGGCGGCCACATCGTCAACGTCTCGTCCACGCTGGGCTTGGAGATCGTGGCGACCTCGGCCGTCTACAGCGCGACCAAGGCCGCCGTGCGGGCGCTGTCGGAGGGCCTGCGCAAGGAGCACCAGAACATCCGGGTCAGCGTGATCAGCCCGTCGTTCACCGAGTCCGAACTGCTGGGCTCGGGCGGCGACCCGGCCACCATGGCCTGGGTCCAGGACATGGCCGGCAAGCTGAACATGCCCACCGAGGTCGTGGCCGACGCGATCGCCTACGCCATCGACCAGCCCGCCGCCATCGACGTCAGCGAGATCGTCGTCCGGCCGGTCGCCCAGGCCGGCTGACCTGGCTGGCGGTGATCAGACTCCACGTTGGAGAGGGCCGGTCCGCGGGCACGGTCTCGTCCGGACGTGAGACGCGATCACCCCCATGTCCGCCGTCGGCATGGGGGTGATCGGCTTCAGTGCTTGTCCTGGCTCAGAGGCCCATGCTCGAGCCGAGGCTGTCCAGCGCCTTCTGGACCAGCGCCTGGGCGTTGGCGTTCAGGTTGGCGTTGCTGCCGTTCACGACCCAGGAGGAGCCGGAGAAGATCACCACGGTCACGCCGCTGTCGACGCCGCCGGTGGTGCCGCTGCTGGGAATGCCCAGCGACGAGGCCGCCTTCACCGACGCCTCGCCCAGCTCGCGCGAGTCGTTGTCCGAGGTGGTCTGGTCGTTGCCGGTCTGGGTGTCGCCGAAGATCGCGCCGATGACCTTGCTCTTGTAGAACATGAGCGCGAACTGCCGGCCCTTGATCCCGTGCTCCTTGTAGAAGAAGTGCGGGCACGGGGACTTGCGGTCGTAGCAGTCGTCACCCAGCACGTAGAACGGCACGTGGTGGGCGGCCAGCTGCGCGCCGTTGCTGTCCTGGAAGGTGGTCTCGTCCTGGTGGTCCGGATCCGAGTCCGGGTCGCTGCCGTCGTCGTCCACGGCCAGGCTGGAGCTGTAGGCGTAGACGCCCGAGGCCACCTGGTAGACGTTGACGTTCTGGGCCCGCGTCATGGTGTTGATGTGGGGCTTGGAATTGACCTTGTTGGCGGTCGTGCTGTTCTTCTTGACGCCGGCCAGCACCTCGGCGGCCGTGTAGGACGGGGAAGCGGCCGTCTGGCCGACCGCGGCTGCCGAGGCGGGGGTGGCAGCGGCGGTGGTCCGGACAGCGGCGGGCGCCGCGAGCGCTAACGCCGCCGCGGCCACCACCGCGACGCGCGTGCGGATGGATGACATGAGTGCAGGGCCTCCATCGAATCGTTAGGAAACTTTCCTAACGTAGTGAAGCACTACGGCCGCCCCGTGTCACGAGATCAACTTTCCCGGAATGTCAGGCTGGCGTTACGAAACCTGGGCATACCGGACACGGTGAGGTTCAGTCGGCTGAACGGGCCTGCTCGACGTTCGAGGGGTGGGGGGGCGAGCCGGTCCTGGTCGAGGCCGGGGTCGACGGGGGCGTCGTCGCGGCACAGGGCGTCGAGGTAGGCGCGGTCGGCGGCGACCGCGGGGCCCTGTCCGTCGCAACTAACAATCAGTCTTGACTGTTTGTTAGTTGGAAGCCACACTCGTCGGCATGGCACCGGAGCTGACGCGGCAGCGGCAGGCCGACCGCAGCCGGGAGACCAGACGCAAGCTCATGGAGGCGACGGTCGACTGCCTGGTGGAGCACGGCTGGTCGGGCACCACGACCACGCAGGTCGCGGAGCGCGCGGGGGTGTCCCGCGGCGCGCAGCTGCATCACTTCCGCACGCGCAACGAGCTGGTGACGGCGGCGGTGGAGTACGTCGGCCAGGAGAGCGCGGAGCAGCTGCTGAGGGAGTCGGCCCACGTCGCCACGGCGACCGACCGCACCTACGCGGTGGTGGAGCTGGTGGTGGACTTCTTCGTCAGCCCCATGTTCACGGCGGCCCTGGAGCTGTGGGTGGCGGCGCGCACGGACCCGGAGCTGAAGCCGGTGGTGGTGGACCTGGAAACCAGGCTGGGCCGGCAGTGCCACCGGCTGACGGTGGAGCTGCTCGGCGTGGACGAGAGAAAGCCGGGCGTGCGGGAGACGGTGCAGGCCACGCTGGACCTGGCCCGCGGCCTGGCATTGGCCAACCAGCTGAGCGACGACTCGCGCCGGCGGAGCCGGATCCTGCGGCAGTGGGCCTCGATGCTCGACGCGGTGGTGAAGGAGCAGTCATGACGGACATCGCTGCCCTGGCGGCGGATCTGGTCGCGGAGAGCGAGAGCGCGGACGGCCTGGTCGCCGACCTGGACGCGGACGGCTGGGCGACCCCGACGCCGGCGCCGGGCTGGACGATCGCCCATCAGGTGGCGCACCTGGCCTGGACGGACCGGCAGGCGCTGCTGGCTGCGACCGACGAGGAAGCCTTCGCCGACACGGTGAAGCAGGCGGCGGCCAACCCGACCGGCTTTGTCGACGAGGCCGCCGAGCAGTGGTCGCGGCGGGCTCCGGCCGAGCTGCTGGCGCAGTGGCGGCAGGGCAGAACCGAGCTGGCGCAAGCGCTTGCGGCCGTCCCGAGTGGACAGAAGCTGCCGTGGTTCGGGCCGCCGATGGCCCCCGCGTCGATGGCGACGGCCCGGATCATGGAGACCTGGGCCCACGGCCAGGACATCGCCGACACGCTCGGCGTGCGCCGCGAGCCGACGGCCCGGCTGCGGCACGTGGCCCACATCGGCGTGCGGGCAACGGGTTTCGCCTTCCAGGTCAACGGCCTGCCCAAGCCGACCGAGCCGATACGGTTCGAGCTCACCGGGCCCGGCGGCGAGAGCTGGACCTGGAACGACGAGGACGCGGCCAACCGGATCACCACGCCGGCGCTGGACTTCTGCTATCTCGTCACGCAGCGGCGGCACGTCGACGATCTCCACATCGAGGCGACCGGGCCGGTGGCCGAGCAGTTCGTCAAGGTGGCGCAAGCGTTTGCCGGCCTGCCGGGCGCGGGACGCAAGCCGGGGGAGTTCCTGTGAACTATCGAATCGGCAATGCCTCGGGCTTCTACGGCGACCGTTTCGACGCCGTGCGGGAGATGCTCGACGGCGGCCCGCTGGACGTGCTGACCGGCGACTACCTGGCCGAGCTGACCATGCTCATCCTGGGCCGGGACCTGATGAAGGACCCGACCAAGGGCTACGCGAAAACCTTTCTGCGCCAACTGGAGGGCTCGCTCGGCACGGCCGTGGACCGCGGCGTGAAGATCGTGGCCAACGCCGGCGGCCTGAACCCGGCCGGCCTGGCGGCGGCGATCCGCGAGCTGGCCGAGCGGCTGGGCATCGCGGTCAGGGTCGCCCATGTCGAGGGCGACGACGTGCGCTCGAAGTTCGACGGATTCCTGACGGCGAACGCCTATCTGGGCTGCTGGGGCATCGTCGAGGCACTCAATGCCGGCGCGGACGTGGTCGTCACCGGGCGGGTGACCGACGCCTCGCTGATCGTCGGGCCGGCGGCGGCGCACTACGGCTGGGCCCGTGACGACTGGGACAAGCTGGCCGGGGCCACGGTCGCCGGTCACGTGATCGAGTGCGGGGCGCAGGCCACCGGCGGCAACTTCGCCTTCTTCACCGAGATCCCCGACCTGCTGCACGCCGGGTTCCCGATCGCCGAGATCGAGGCCGACGGCTCGTCGGTGATCACCAAGCACGCCGGCGCCGGCGGCGCGGTCACCACGGAAACCGTGACGGCCCAACTGCTCTACGAGATCGGCGGGCCGGACTACCTGGGCCCGGACGTGGTCAGCCGCTTCGACACGATCTCGCTGGCTCAGCAAGGCCCCGACCGGGTGAGCATCTGCGGGGTTCGGGGCGCCCCGCCGCCGCCGGACGCCAAGGTGTGCCTGAACCGGCTGGGCGGCTTCCGCAACTCGATGACGTTCGTCCTGTGTGGACTGGACGTGGAAGCCAAGGCCGACCTGGTGAAGCGCCAGCTCACCGAGCGCATCGGCGCCGACGGCGTGACCTGGACCCTCGGCACGGTCGCGCATGACGAGCCGCCGACCGAGGAATCGGCCAGTGCGCTGTTGCACGTGACCATCAAGGACGCTGACGGTAAGCGATCGGGACGAGTGTTCTCCCAGGCCGCGGTCGAGCTGGCGTTGGCGTCCTACCCGGGCTTCCACGTCACCGCCCCGCCTTCCGATGCCACCCCGTTCGGCGTGTTCTCGGCGGCTTTCCTGGCGCAGCAAGCGATTGCTCACACGGTCGTGTTGCCGGACGGTCGGCGGGTCGAGGTGACACCGCCGGCCGAAACCGTTCCCGTGCGCGAGCAGGTGAGCGTCGAACCCGACGGCGAACCCGTTGCCACGCCTCGGTTCCGCATCGGCGAGAAGTTCGGCGCCCGCTCCGGCGACAAGGGCGGCGACGCCAACCTCGGCGTGTGGGCCCGCACGGACGAGGACTACGCCTGGCTGGCGCAGACCCTGAGTTCCGCGCGGCTCAAGGAATTGCTGCCCGAACTGGCGGCGTTGCAGGTGGAGCGGTATCCGCTGCCCAATCTCCGGGCGGTCAACTTCGTGGTCCGCGGCCTGCTCGGCGAGGGCGTCGCGGCCAGCACCCGGTTCGACCCCCAGGCAAAGGCGCTGGGGGAGTGGCTGCGATCGGTCGAGGTGAGCGTGTGAGTCCCTGGGAGACGCCGGAACGACGGCAGCTGCGCGACACCGTGCGCGCGTTTGTCGAGCGCGAGGTCCGCCCCCACATCGACCAGTGGGAGCGCGACGGCGAGCTGCCGAGGTCCCTGCACCTCAAGGCGGCCGAGGCCGGCCTGCTCGGCATCGGCTTCGACGAGAAGGTCGGCGGCAGCGGCGGCGACCTTCTCGACACCATCGTGTTGACCGAGGAGCTGATCCAGGCCGGCGGCTCGTCCGGCCTGGTCGCCGGCCTGCTCACGCACGGCATCGCGATCCCGCACATCGTCGCGGCCGGCGACGCCGAGCACGTCGAGCGGTTCGTCCGGCCGGCACTGGCCGGCGAGAAGATCGGCTCGCTGGCCGTCACCGAGCCGGACGGCGGCTCGGACGTGGCCTCGCTGCGCACCCGCGCGGTGCGCGACGGCGACCACTACATCGTCAACGGCAGCAAGATGTTCATCACCTCCGGCACTCGCGCCGACTTCGTCACCACCGCCGTGCGCACCGGCGAGGCCGGCTACCAGGGCGTGAGCCTGCTGGTGATCGAGCGCGGCACGCCTGGCTTCACCGCCAGCCGCAAGCTGGAGAAGATGGGCTGGCACTGCTCGGACACCGCCGAACTGTCCTTTTCGGACGCACGCGTGCCGGTGGCCAACCTGGTCGGACCGGAGAACGGCGGCTTCCCTCAGCTGATGCAGCAGTTCCAGGTGGAGCGGCTGTCGCTGGCGGTGCAGGCCTACGCCACCGCGCAGCGCTGCCTGGACCTGACCGTGGACTACGTGCGCAACCGGGTCACCTTTGACCGGCCGCTGATCACCCGCCAGGTGATCCGGCACAAGCTGGTGGAGATGGCCCAGCGGACCGCGCTGGCCCGCACCTACACCCGTGAGGTCGCGGCCAAGGTGGCGGCCGGCGATGAGGTCATCGCCGAGGTGTCGATGGCCAAGAACGCCTGCACCGACGCCTGCGACTTCGTGGCCAACGAGGCCGTGCAGCTGCACGGCGGCGCCGGCTACCTGCGGGAGTCCGAAGTGGAACGGCACTACCGGGACGCCCGGATCCTCAGCATCGGCGGCGGCACCCGCGAGGTGCTGGCCGAGCTGGCCGCGCGCCGGATGGGATTCGCCTGATGACCGTGATCAAGTCCACAGTGGACACGAACAGCGTCGAGCACAAGGAGAACCGCGAGGCGCTGCTGGACAAGCTGGCCGAGCTGGACGCCGAGCACGCCAAGGCGCTGGCCGGCGGCGGCCCCAAGTACGTGGAGCGGCACCGCAAGCGCGGCAAGCTGCTGGCCCGCGAGCGCATCGAGCTGGTGGTCGACCAGGACGCCCCGTTCCTGGAGCTCTCGGCGCTGGCCGCGTGGGGCAGCGACTACCAGGTCGGCGCGAGCGTGGTCACCGGCATCGGCGTGGTCGAAGGCGTGGAGTGCCTGATCACGGCCAACGACCCGACCGTGCGCGGCGGCGCGAGCAACCCGTGGACGCTGCGCAAGACGTTGCGGGCCAACGACATCGCGCTGGCCAACCGGCTGCCGGTGGTCAGCCTGGTCGAGTCGGGCGGGGCCGACCTGCCCAGCCAGGCCGAGATCTTCATCCCCGGCGGCCAGATGTTCCGGGACCTGACCCGGCTCAGCGCCGCCGGCATCCCCACCGTCACGGCGGTGTTCGGCAACGCCACCGCCGGCGGCGCGTACGTGCCGGGCATGTCCGACTACGTGATCATGGTCAAGGAGCGCTCCAAGGTGTTCCTGGGCGGTCCGCCGCTGGTCAAGATGGCCACCGGCGAGGAGGCCGAGGACGAGGCCCTGGGCGGGGCCGACATGCACGGCCGCACGTCAGGACTGGCCGACTACGTGGCCGTGGACGAGGTGGACGCGATCCGCAACATCCGGCGCGTGGTGGCCCGCCTGAACTGGCGCAAGCTCGGGCCGGCGCCGCGGGCCGAGGTGCTCGAACCCCGTTACGACGCCGAGGAACTGCTCGGCCTGGTGCCGACCGACCTGCGGATCCCGTTCGACCCCAGGGAAGTCATCGCCCGCATCGTCGACGACTCCGACTTCGACGAGTTCAAGCCGCGCTACGGCGACAGCCTGGTCACCGGCTGGGCCACCCTGCACGGCTACCCGATCGGCATCCTGGCCAACGCCCGCGGCGTGCTGTTCAGCGCCGAGGCCCAGAAGGCCACCCAGTTCATCCAGCTGGCCAACCGGGCCGACACCCCGCTGCTGTTCCTGCAGAACACCACCGGCTACATGGTGGGCGCGTCCTACGAGCAGGCCGGCATCATCAAGCACGGCTCGATGATGATCAACGCGGTGTCCAACTCCAAGGTGCCGCACCTGACGGTGGTGATGGGCGCGTCCTACGGGGCCGGCAACTACGGCATGTGCGGCCGGGCCTACGATCCGCGCTTCCTGTTCACGTGGCCCAACGCCAAGTCGGCGGTGATGGGACCGGCCCAGCTGGCCGGCGTTCTGTCCATTGTGGCCAGACAAGCGGCGGCGGCCAAGGGCCAGCCGTACAACGACGAGCACGACGCGGCCATGCGGCAGATGGTCGAGGGCCAGATCGAGTCGCAGTCGCTGGCCCCATTCCTGTCCGGCCGGCTCTACGACGACGGCGTGATCGACCCGCGGGACACCCGAACCGTGCTGGGCCTGTGCCTGTCCGCGGTGCACAGCAACAACGTCAAAGGCGCCGAGGGCTTCGGCGTCTTCCGGATGTGAGGGCCATGATCACTCGACTGCTGGTGGCCAACCGGGGCGAGATCGCCCGCCGGGTCTTCCGCTCCTGCCGGCTGGCCGGCATCTCGCCGGTCGCGGTGTTCTCCGACCCGGACGCGGGCGCCCCGTTCGTGGCCGAGGCCGACCAGGCCGTCCGGCTGCCCGGGGCCGCGCCGTCCCAGACGTACCTGCGGATCGACGCGCTGATCGCGGCGGCCAAGGCCACCGGGGCCGACGCCGTGCACCCCGGATACGGCTTCCTGTCGGAGAACGCCGGCTTCGCCCGGGCCGTGCTGGACGCCGGCCTGACCTGGGTCGGCCCGTCGCCGGAGTCGATCGAGGCGATGGGCTCCAAGGTGGCGGCCAAGAAGCGGGTCGCCGCCGACGGCGTGCCGGTGCTGACCGAGCTCGACCCGGAGACGGTGACCGAGGACGACCTGCCGGTGCTGATCAAGGCCTCGGCCGGCGGCGGCGGTCGCGGCATGCGCATCGTGCGCGAACTGTCCACGCTGCGTGAGGAAGTGGCCGCGGCGCGTCGCGAGGCGGAGTCCGCGTTCGGCGACGGCACCGTGTTCTGCGAGCCGCTGCTGGAGGGCGCGCGGCACGTGGAGGTGCAGATTCTCGCCGACTCGCACGGCGCCGTGTGGGCGTTGGGGGAGCGGGAATGCTCCATTCAGCGGCGGCACCAGAAGATCGTCGAGGAGACGCCTTCACCAGCGGTGACACCGGAAATCCGGGCCAAGCTGTTCGACGCGGCGGTGGCCGCCGCCCGGTCGATCAGCTACGTCGGCGCGGGCACCGTGGAGTTCCTGCTGTCGGCCAAGGGGACCATCCATTTCCTGGAGGTCAACACCCGGTTGCAGGTGGAACATCCGGTCACCGAGTGCGTGTACGGTATCGACCTGGTTCGCTGGCAACTGGCCATCGCTGAGGGTGCCCAGTTGCCGGCGGACCACCCGACCCCCAAGGGCCACGCCATCGAGGTCCGCCTCTACGCCGAGGACCCGGCACTCGACTGGCGGCCGCAGAGCGGGACCCTGCACCGGTTCGCACTGTCCGATGTGGACGCCGAGTTCGCTGTGCCCCGGGAGTACGGGCTGCGACTGGACAGCGGCGTCGAGGACGGGTCGGTCGTCGGCGTGCACTACGACCCGATGCTGGCCAAGGTCATCGCCTGGGGCCCGGACCGGGCGGCGGCCGCCCGCCGGCTGTCGGCCGCGCTGGCCTCGGCCACGATCCACGGCGTGCTGACCAACCGTGACCTGCTGGTGAACGTGTTGCGCAGCAAGGAGTTCCTGGCCGGCGACACCGACACCGGCTTCCTGGACCGGGTCGGCCTGGACACGCTGGCCCAGCCGCTGGTGTCCGATGTGGACCGGGCCGCCCTGGTGGCGGCGATCGCCTTGGCCCAGGAACGCAAGACTCGATTCCCGTTGGGGTGGCGCAACATTGCGTCGCAGCCGCAGCGGACCGTCTTCGAGCAGGCCGAGGTCGCCTATCGCTTCGACCGGGCCGGCCAGCTGGTCGAGCCGGCGGGAATCGAGCTGGTCCGGGCCGGTGCGGACGAGGTCGTGCTGGACGTCGACGGTGTGCGGCAACGCTATGAGGTCGCCCGCTACGGCGACACCGTGTATGTCGGCCCGCTGGCGTTGACGCTGGTCCCGCGGTTCCCGGACCCGACCGACAAGGTCGCCGAGGGGGCCACCGTCGCCCCGATGCCCGGGACCGTGGTGCGGGTTTCCGTGCAGGCGGGGGAAACCGTCGAGGCGGGCGCGGAGCTGCTGGTGTTGGAGGCGATGAAGATGGAGCACCGGGTGGTGGCCGCCGCCGGCGGCACCGTCGCCGAGGTGCTCGTGCAGGCAGGTCAGCAAGTCGAGGCGGGCGCCGTGCTCGCGGTCGTGGAAGGTGGCGAGCAGGCATGAGCTTCGTGGAGAGCGAGGAGCGGCAGGCGCTGCGCAAGGCGGTGTTCGAGTTCGGGTCCAAGTACGGGGCCGACTACTTCACCGCGAAGGCGCGGGCCGGGGAGAAGACCACCGAGCTGTGGTCCGAGGCCGGCAAGCTCGGCTATCTGGGCGTGGCCGTGCCCGAGGAGTTCGGCGGCGGGGGCGGCGGCATCGGCGATCTCGCCGCCGTGTGCGAGGAACTGGCCGCCGCCGGCAGCCCGCTGCTGATGATGGTCGTGTCGCCGGCCATCTGCGCCACCATCATCGCCCGCTTCGGCACCGACGCCCAGAAGCAGCGCTGGCTGCCCGGTTTCGCCGACGGCACCACCAAGATGGCGTTCGCGATCACCGAGCCCGACGCCGGTTCCAACTCGCACAAGCTGGCCACCTCGATCCGTCGCGAGGGCGACGAGTGGATCCTCAACGGGCGCAAGACCTTCATCTCCGGTGTGGACGAGGCCGACGCGGTGCTGGTGGTGGCCCGGCACGTCGACACCAAGGGGCAGCGCCTGCTGCCGTCCCTGATGATCGTGCCCACCGACGCCACCGGCTTCGAATGGCAGCCGATCGAGATGGACATCGTCTCGCCGGAGAAGCAGTTCTCCCTGTTCCTGGACGACGTAAGGCTGCCCGACGACGCCCTCGTCGGCCGGCCCGACGGCGGCATCGGGCAGCTGTTCGCCGGCCTCAACCCCGAGCGCATCATGGCCGCCTCGTTCTCCACCGGCATCGCCCGCAACGCCCTGGGACGCGCCACCGAGTACGTCAAGACGCGCAAGGTGTGGGACACGCCCATCGGCTCCCACCAGGGCCTGTCCCACCCCTTGGCCCAGTGCGCGATCCAGATCGAGCTGGCCCGGCTGATGACCCAGAAGGCCGCCGCCCTCTACGACTCCGGTGATGACCAGGCCGCCGGCGAGGCCGCCAACATGGCCAAATACGCCGGCGCCGAGGCCGCCGCCGCCACCGTGGACCAGGCCATCCAGTCCCACGGCGGCAACGGCCTGGCCACCGAGTACGGGCTCGGTGCGCTGCTCGGGGCGTCCCGGCTGGGCCGGATCGCCCCGGTCAGCCGGGAGATGATCCTCAACTACGTCTCCCAGCACACCTTGGGGCTGCCCAAGTCGTACTAGTCGGACGGGGGAGGCGGCGGCTTCGCCCGGGCGCTGGTCGGATTGGGAATCCGTTGGGGGTGGGCGTTGGTTGTGGTTCTGGTGCCCGCGCCGCGCGGTTGCCGTGGGGTGGGGTTTGCGGTGAGGGGTTGGGCGTTGTTCGGCTGAGGGGCGGGGTCTGCTTTGTGGGGTGGGGGTTATTGTGTGGTTGGGGGTGGGGTGGGGCGGTTGGTTGGGGGCTCCGGGTGGATTTTGTGTGGAGACCTCTGGGCGATGGCGTATCGAGGCGCTATCGGGCAGGCTCCGCCTGCCTCGATACGCAAGAAGCTTATGCCATCGCCCCCCTCCACACAAAATCCACCCTCCGATTGTCGAAGCGGAAAGTATGCGTTTTCAGTCGCTTTCCCGGGTTGCCGGCTTTGTATTGTTGGAGGGGGCGTTTCGGTCCGCTGTGGAATTGTCAAAGAACAGGTGCGGCGGGGCGGAGCGGGAATGCGTTGTGGTCAGTACTGGTGGGGCTGGGTGGTGTAGTGCCGGCCCTGCGGAGTGACCCAATGCAAGGTGCCGTCCTCGTCCAGGGTGACGGTGTGGTCGCCGTGCTTGAGGTGGTGGTGGTGTTGGCAGTAGCCCTTGAGCTGGTCCGGGTTCGTCTTTCCCTGGGGCCAGGGCACGGTGTGGTCGATTTCCTGGATGGGGTTGACGCAGCCGGGGGCGCAGCAGGTGCCGCCGTCGCGGAGTTTGGTGAACTCCCGACAGCGGGCTGGGGGCTTGTAGAGGTGGGTGGCCATCGCGGCGGCCCGCTGGTACTCATCGAGCAGGACCCCGCGCCAGGGGCCCAGCATGGCCAGTTCGCGGGCGGAGTCGGCACTGATGGGGCCATACCCGTCCAGCAGGCCCGGGTCCTCGGTCAGACCCATCAAGGTCTCCATCGAGAGGGTGACGTGGACCTGGACCTTGCGGTCGATGCCGTAGCCCAGGAACCGGTCCAGGAAGGCGTCGACTCGTTTCTGGTCGGTGGTGCGGCAGTCCTTGCACAGGGCGCGGGCGTCGGCGGTGGCGATGTCGTAGCACTGGCGGGCGTCGATGGCGGACATGCGGATGCGGAGTTCGGCCATGCCGTTGGGCAGGGGGTAGAACTCGATCCGGCGTTCCTTGTCGCGGGCCTTCTGGCGGCGTTGCTCGTAGCCCAGGGGGTCGGCCTCGGCCACGAGCTTGGTGGTGCGGCGCGCGAGTTGGGTGCGGGTGAGCTCGGCGGCGACCTCGACCAGTTGGTCTTCGATCTGGGGGATCGTGGCGGGGTCGAGGTGGATCACCCGCTCGTCGACGGTCTCCAGGCGGCGTAGGTCGATCTCCCCGCGCCGCAGCTGCTCACACAGCCGAGGCAGCCGGTCCAGGACTTCGGCGCGTTCCTGCTGGCGGAACAGGGACTGTTCGGACTCGTGGGTGGCCATCGACATCTCGGCCAGATCGTCGAAATCCCGGAGAATGCACAGTCGAGCATGGTCGGCAACCGCCGTGATCTTGCGGGCCGCGATGAATGCGGTGACTTGTTGCTCGGGGGTGAGAGTGGAAAGATCAGCACTCAGGAGCAGGTCCAGCATCGCTCCCGAAGGCTCAGCAGACTCCAGCTCTCGGGTGATTTCTTCCATGCCTCAATCATACGCCCTGTCAAGATCCAAATCGAATCACTAACGGGTGAAATCCCGTTTCATGCATAATCGCGACGACCCCACCCAAAGCACCACCGCAACAATGATCTACACCTTCAGGCTCCGGAGGGTGGATTTTGCGCGGAGGGGGGCGATGGCATAAGCTTGTTGCGTATCGAGGCAGGCGGAGCCTGCCCGATAGCGCCTTGATACGCCATCGCCCAGAGGTCTCCGCGCAAAATCCACCCGGAGTCAGCTGGATAACGGCCCCTCACACCTCAAACAGACTCCACCCCGCCGCCACCAACCAAAAAGGATCCACCCACCCCCCAAACCGAACAACGCCCTCGCCCCTCACCGCAAACCCCACCGCCGGCAACCGCGCGGCGCGGGCACCAGAACCACACCCACCGACCCGCCAGTCAAGCCGCGAAGCATCGCCGATGGGAGGGCAAGCCCCACCCCTCGGCAACCGCGCGGCGCGGGCACCCGAAGCACACCCGCACCCACAACCACACCCGCACCCGCACCCACACCCCAGGGGAATGGAACCCCACCCCCATCGGTTGTGTTCGACAGGTGTCGTACAAGGGAGGGTGGGCCATGAGCACGACGGCGCGGTTGGGGACGGGCTGGCGGTTGGGTGAGCTGGCGGCGCGTCCAGGCCAGCCCTCCAAGGATCGCCTGACGCCTGGCACACACGAGTTCGGCACCGGCCTGCTGCACGTCCCAGCGGACCTGCCGGACGGCCCGGTTCCGTTGGTGGTTCTGCTCCATGGGGCGGGGTCGAACCCCGAGCGCGCGCTGACGTTGACGCGGGACCGCACCGCGGTGGTGTACGCGCCGAAGTCGAGGGCCCGGACGTGGGACGCGATCCACGGGAACTTCGGGCCGGACGTGGAGGCGCTGGACCGCGCGCTGGCGGAGCTGTTCGAGCATTTCGACGTGAAGACGGCGGCGATCGTGGGCTTCTCGGACGGTGCCTCGTACGCGCTGTCGCTGGGCCTGGTCAACGGCACGCTGTTCGAGGACGTGGTGGCGTTCTCTCCGGGCTTCGTGGCGCCGGGCGCGCGGGCGGGCAGGCCCAAGGTGTTCGTCTCGCACGGGCGGCATGACGGCGTGCTGCCGATCGAGAACACGAGCCGGATGATCGTGCCGGCGCTGCGCATCGTGGGCTACCGGGTCGACTACCGCGAGTTCACGGGCGGACACGAGGTGCCGACGACGGTGGCCGACGCGGCCTTCCGCCGAATCCTCTGAATTGCCCTTTCGGGCAGGACAAAACCCTGATGCCGGTCACGGTCGCCGAGAATTGCGCTTAGGGTGGCGGTGACTGGGGCGATTGGGGTTTCCATGCGGCACATCGTGATCGTCGGCGCGGGGCAGGCGGGGTCGCTGCTGGCGTTGGGACTGCTGGGCGAGGGCTACCGGGTGACGGTGGTGTCCGACCGCACCGCCGAGCAGATCAGGGACGGACGCATCCTCTCCAACCAGTGCGTTTTCGAGCCGGCGTTGGCCCATGAGCGGTCGCTGGGGCTCAACCACTGGGACGGCGAGGTCCCGCCGGTGGAGGGTATCGCCTTCGACGCCGGCATGCCCGGTTCGGCCGATCCGTTCATCTCGTGGGTGGCGCCGCTGGACAACCCGGCCCAGTCGGTGGACCAGCGGGTGAAGATGTCCTTCTGGCTCAACGAGTTCGTCCGCCGGGGCGGCGAGCTCCGCATCGGCCGGGCCACGCCCGAGGATCTCGAGGCCTACGCCCGCGAAGCCGATCTGGTGCTGGTCGCCGCCGGTCGCGGGCCCCAGTTTGACAGCGTTTTCCCCCGTGACGACAAGCGTTCCACGTACACGCAACCGCAGCGCGGGATCACGCTGCAACTGGTCAAGCAGGATCCCGCCGCCTTCTACCAGGGTGTCACGTTCGGGCTGGTGCCCGGCGTCGGCGAGTTCTTCGTGCTGCCGGTGTTGTCGGTCGCGGGGCCGGCGATGGGCCTGTACTTCTCGGCGGTTCCCGGCAGCCCGATGGACGTCTTCGACGGCGTCACCGACGCCGAGCAGCACTTGGCGCTGTGCCAGGAGCAGCTGCGCCGCTTCTTCCCGTGGTCGGCCCCGGTGGCCGAAAGGGCAGAGTCCGGCGGGCCGCTCGCGGTGCTCACCGGGCGGATCACGCCGATCGTCCGGCACGGTGTGGGCACGCTGCCGAGCGGTCAGCATGTGCTGGCCATGGGTGACACCGCGATCACCAACGATCCCATCGGCGGCCAGGGCGCCAACAACGCCGTGCACTGCGCACGCATCTACCAGCGGCTGATCACCGAGCACGGCGACCGCCCGTTCGACGCCGAGTTCATGGACCGCTGCTTCGAGGCCTACTGGGGCTACGCCCGGCATTCCACCCGTTTCAACAACGACCTGCTGGAACCGCCGCCCGTGCACGTCCTGGACACCCTGGGCGCGGCGCAGGAGTTTCCCGAGGTGGCGCACCGCTTCGCACACTTGTTCAACGATCCCACGGACTACGAGCCGTGGCTGGCCGATCCCGAGACGGCCCAGGCCTACCTGCGCGAGGTGGCGGAACGAGTCGCTTGAGGGGTGCTGACCCAGGAGAACGCGAGGCGAAAACACAGTACCGTCGCGACATGACTACCACGTCGCGACGGGGCCACGTGGTGATCGTTGCTGCCCTGCTGGCCCTGCTTACCCTGCCTGCTCAGTCCGCTGCCGCCCCACCCGGCGGCGGGCACGACGTGATCGCCAACCTGTTCGAGTGGCCATGGACCTCCGTGGCCTCGGAGTGCACGAACGTGCTGGGGCCCAAGGGCTACGGCGCGGTCCAGGTGTCGCCGCCGGAGGAGTCCGTCACCGTGGCCGGCCACCCCTGGTGGGAGGTGTACCAGCCCGTCAGCTACCAGTTGACCAGCCGGATGGGCAACCGGCAGCAGTTCGCCGCCATGGTGGGCAGCTGCCACGCCGCCGGGGTCAAGGTGTACGCCGACGCCGTGATCAACCACATGACCGGTCAGGGCAACACCGGCTACGGCGGCACCACCTTTCCCGACAAGTACGACTATCCGGGCCGGTACTCCTCGGCCGACTTCCACCACTACCCCAATCCCTGCCCGGAGTCGGACGGCCAGGTCCACAACTACGGGGTGCAGGCCGACGTCCAGGAGTGCGAGCTGGTCGGGCTGGCCGACCTCTACACCGAGCACGACAACGTGCGCACGACCGTCGCCGGTTACCTCAACGACCTGCTTTCCCTTGGTGTGGACGGGTTCCGGGTCGACGCGGCCAAGCACATCAACCCGGCCGACATCGCCGGCGTCGAGGCCAAGCTGACCCGCCCCGCGTACCTCTACCAAGAAGTGATCTACGGCGCGGGCGAGGCGGTGCAGCCTCAGCAGTACGAGAGCACCGGCGATCTGCTGGAGTTCCGTTACGGCACCACTCTCAAGGCCAAGTTCAACGGCGGCGCCATCGCCGACCTGGCCACGTTCGGGCAGTCCTGGGGCATGGAGCCCAGCGACAAGGCCGTGGTCTTCGTGGACAACCATGACACGCAACGCAACGGCAGTACACTGTCCTACAAGGACGGTGCGATCTACCATCTGGCCACCGTTTTCGGCCTGGCCTGGCCGTACGGCACGCCCAATGTGATGTCCTCCTTCGACTTCTCCAACACCGACCAGTCGCCGCCGGCCCAGGCCAACGGCATGGTGTCGGCGGTCAGCTGCGGCAGCGGCTGGGAGTGCGAGCACCGGCAGCGCTGGGCGGCCAACATGGTCGGCTTCCACAACGCGGTCGCCGGGACCACCGTCGGCAACTGGTGGTCGGACGGGTCCAACCAGATCGCGTTCAGCCGTGGCGGCAACGGTTTTGTCGCCATCAACAAGGAGGGCGGCACCCTGGCCCGCACCTTCGCCACCGGCCTGCCGGCCGGCGACTACTGCGACGTGCTGCACGGCGACGTGGCCAACGGGGCCTGCACCGGCCCGGTGATCACCGTTGACGGCAACGGAAACGCCGCCATCACGGTCGGCGGCATGGACGCGGTGGCCATCCACGCCGGCTCGAAGATCACCGGCGCTCGGGTGCCGGTGTCGTTCGCCGAGAACGCCACCACGAGCTGGGGCCAGAACGTCTACGTGGTCGGGTCGATCCCGGCGCTGGGCAGCTGGGACCCGGCCAACGCCATCGCCCTGTCCTCGGCCGCCTACCCGAACTGGACCGCGACGGCCTCGCTGCCGGCCACCACCTCCTTCCAGTACAAGTACATCAAGAAGAACGCCGACGGATCCATCACCTGGGAAGGGGATCCCAACCGCTCGGCGTCCACCGGGACCGGTCCGTTGAACCTGGCTGACAGTTGGCGCTGAGCCGTCTGATCACCCTGATGACAAGTCCTCGGAAAACACCATGAACTGACTCACAGCGGCGCCGCCGGCCGGCGCGGATCTGGCTACGGTCCAGGCGAAATCCCCACGCACGAGAGGAATTTCCCATGGGTCGTCACAGTGTGGTCCGCAGGTCGGCGGTGTCCGCCGTGGTCGGCGGCGGCGTGGTCGCGGCGATGCTGATGCTGCCGCTGTCCGGCGCCGCCAGCGCGGCCGAGCCGACCGACTTCACCGACGCCGGCATCGACGTCGGCGGTCAGCTCGGCACCAGCCTCGGCGGGTTCGCCGGCGGCACGGTCGGCACGATCGCCGACGGCATCTTCGGCAACAAGGACGGGTCCGGGCACAAGGCCGGCGAACAGTTCGGCCAGCAAACGGGTTCCGTGCTGGGTTCCACCGCGGGCGGCGGGCTGGGCGGGGCGGTGGACGGCGGCATCGGCGGCGTCACCGGAACCGCGACCGGCACGGCCAAGCCGGGCAGCGACATCGGTCGGACCGTCGGTGGCGCGGTCGGTGGGGCGGCGGGCGGCGCGATCGGCGGGGCCGTGGGCGGCGCGATCGCCCCACCGGCCGCCCCGATCGGCACGGCCATCGGCACCGCGGTCGGCACTGCCGGCGGTCAGCTCGCCGGCGCGGCCGCCGGCGGCGCGGCGGGCGGGGCGTTCGACGGGGCCGTCAAGGGCTACGAGGACGCCACCGGCGAGCTGCCGCCGTTCCTGCCCGGCCAGCTCACGCCGCTGACCTGAGGATCGATCATTCCCCGATCCGGGCCAGCACCCCGGTCGGCGCCTCGTCGTCCCGGCGGATCTCGTCCCGCAGCTGGCCGGAGAACCGGCCGTCTCCCTGCGACGAGAAGGACGTGCTGCTCAGCACGGACGCCGGGGCGACGTAGTCGGCCAGATAGTCCTGATCGGACACCAGCGGCACCCGGACGTCCAGCGACACCACGGTTGTCGTGGACTCCAGCAGCTGGTGGTACGACACCCGCCGCAGCCCGCCGCGCACCCGGAACCGGCCGTTGTCCGAGGCCAGCGACCGATCCGGCACGTTCAGCAGCGCCGCCGCGTCCCGGTGCAGGGCCCAGTAGGCCGAGGCCGCCGCCCGGCGCAGCGCGATCCCGCACGGCACGCCGACCGTGTGCAGGGCGTGGCCGGAGCTGAACCGGACCGTCGCCTCGGACAGATGCAGCTCCTCGGCGATCATCCGGCTGGCCGCCGCCTGGGCGACCGCGTCGAACGCGATGTCCCGGCTGTACAACAGGATTTCGCCCGGGCGCAGGATCAGCCACGCGTCCGGCGCGGGCTGCGGCTGCGCGCCGCGCTGGAAGGTGAAGCCGACGGCCAGCGCACCCGCGGTCTTGGCCCGGCCCAAACGCGGGCGGCGACTGGCCGGGGCCAGCGCGGAACGGCAGTCGGGGGTGCTGCTGGTGTGCATTGGTGCCTCGCAGAAAAGTGCGTGCGATCACACGCATTGGTCGTCTCACCGCAGAACCTACGCCGCCGCGGCGCGACCGTCAGCCGAAACTGTCCCGACAGTCGGTGTTTCCTGCCCCATAGTCGGATTGTGTATCTGGCGGGAATTGCCCGGCACCTTTCCTGGTTGAAGCGTCGACACGGACACCGCCCGCCGAGAACGCCGGGGGTGGCCTGTTCTACGCTGCCCTGGTGGTCAACCTGCGCTTGCTGCTCGTGCCCGCCGCCGCCTTGCTCCTGGCCTGTGCCGGGTGCAGTGGGGAGGCCGGTCCGAGCGGGCCGCCGGTGGCGAAGTTCGGCCCTTCCGTGCAGGATCTGACCGTCAAGGCCACCGCCCTACAGGCCGATCAGTGCCAGACCGTCGCCCCGGCGACCGTGTTCCCGGAATGCGAGCGCTACGCCACCGAGGTCGTCAACTTCGGCAACAGCGTCACCTCCGAGACCGCCGGCAGCAAGCAGGCCGCCGCCATCGCCGACGCCGTCACTAAGATGCAGGCCGGCGTCGCCGACTACGAGAAGCGCCAGTGCGGCGTCGGCACGCAGAATCCCGGCGTGAACAACGCCAACCCCGCCACCAACGGCCCCAACGCCGCCCCCTGCGCCGCCGCCCTGACCACCGTCCGCGACCAGGTGGACGCGATTGCGAAACTGCTCAACCAGATCAGTTAGAAAGCAGTCGCCGCAACTCCGCGGTCACTTCCTCCGGCGGCATCGAGTCGGGGAAATGAGCCACGTAGTGGCCGTCGGGGGAGAGCAGGTACGTGATGGCGGTGTGGGGGACGGCGTAGCCATCGGGATCCGCGAGGTCGGGGCGACGGCGGGCGAAGACGCGGAAGTGGCGCTTGGCCTGGTCGATGGCGGCGGGGGAGCCGGTGAGGCCGGTGAAGGCCGGATACGCCCGGAGGAAGTCGCGCATGACGGGCGGGGTGTCGCGGTCGGGGTCGACGGTGATGTAGAGCGGCTGGATGAGGGACGCGAGGTCGCCGAGGTCGGTGAGGATCGAGGAGAGGCGGCCGAGAGCCCGGGGGCAGACGGAGCGGCAGTGGGTGAAGCCGAAGAACACGAGCTGCCACCGGCCCCGGTAGCTGGACGAGCTCACGGGGCGGCCGTGGTGGTCGGTGAGGGAGTAGTCGGGGGTGGTGGGGGCGCTCACGGGTGCCGCCGGAAGGTGAAGGTTCGGGCCTGCGAGGGGCAGGGGAGCACGAGGTTGTCGTGCACGGGCAGGTCGAGGGGCTGACCGTCGACGGAGGCGGTCCAGCGGTCGGTGAGACGGGAGATGGTGACGGCGCCGTCGCCGGGGAGGCCGGGGACTCGGCGGAGTCGGGTGTGTAGGACACCGTCGACGACCTCGGCCCGGCTGATCTCGACGTTGCGGTCGACGGCGGTGAGGGCGGGCTCGGCGAAGTGGGCGCGGTCCCAGGGCTGGTTGTAGAGACCCCAAAGACCGTCGGGGACGTTGAGCCGGGCGTAGCCGAGCAGCACGTTGCCCGTCATGGGTTCCATCTCGACGCGATTGCCGTCGGGATCGGTCCCGGTGTCGTTGCGGGGGTAGTAGAGGCCGCCCTCGCGCCAGGTGGGGTCCATGAACTGATCAACGTGATCGAGCAGGCCCCGCAGCGTCGTCTCGTCGCCCATTTCCGACGCCCACGCGGCGACCCAGCCGAAGTCGCAGGTGTCGCTGACGACGGTCTGCCCCATGACTTCCTGCGGCGGCGAGGCGGCCACGGAGAGCGTGCCGGCCGGGCCGCGGTGCACCAGATCGGCGACCTGGCGCGGATAGTTGGCCCGCACGAAGTCCCGGTTCCACATGTTCATCAGGGCCCCGCACCACGCGTCGACCCAAGCCAGCTGCCGGGCGTTGGGCAGCACCTGCCGGGAATCCCGCAGCACCATCATGTTGTAGCGGCCGGTCTCGTCCAGCCGCCCGAAGTCCCGCCAGGCCTGCTCGTAGCCGGCGACGACCTCCTCGGCCCGCCGGCCGCCGGTGATCAGGTCGTGCAGGCGGAAGCCGAGAATGGCCGGCTGGTTGCAGATCTGGAAGACGCAGTTGGGCTCGCAGGCCACGCCGAGATAGCCGCTGCCGACCATCTGCCAGTAGATGTGCTCGTTGAGCGAGTCCCGGTCGTAGGCGAACCGCCTCGGCTCGCCGCCCCAGAAGAAGGACCAGTAGCCGAACGTCAGCGAGCCCTCGGCGACGTAGCGGTCGCTGTCGAACAGGTAGTCGTGCAGCAAGGCCATGGACTGCACGTAGGCGCTGTACATGATGTTGTCGCGCACCACGGGATCCCACTGCTCACCGAGCTCGTCAACGAGGTGTGCGTTGAACACGCTGCCGCCGCGGCTGACGTCCCGCCAGTACATCCACGCCTCGGGGTGCATGATCTTGTCGATCAGTCGTTGGATGATCGGCTGGAACAGGCCGGGCGCGGCCGGCAGGCGGTGCCGGTGGGTCAGCGCCAGCGCGTAGGCCATGTACGCCAGCTGGAAGCGGTAGCCGCCGAAGTCCTCCTGGTTGGTTCCCTTGCCCTGCATCAGGGACCAGTCGTTGGGCAGCTGCCGTGAGAGGTTGTCGAAGTGCCGTAGATGGCCGAGCTGCTCGGCGGTGAGCGTGGTGGACACCCGGGACCTCCTGCCGTCGCCGACGAAGCTACTCTGACCCGGCGTTGATGATGTTGCCCGCGAGAACCGAATCTTTTTCACGGAATTCGGGCGGGTTGTCCGTTGGGGCAGTGGTCGCGGTCCGATGTGCTCCGGATCTTCGGCCCGGCGATCGACGGATGCGATTGTGGACGGGCAAGCGTGTTTTCGCAGGCCGGAGGGGGTCCTGCCGGTGATGTCGACCGGGTCGGTGGCAGCGGGCGCGGTGCACCCGGAAGGGGTGCCCGGCGACCGGCTACTTGACGACGGCATCGGACAGCTGCTGGACCGCGTGAACCTCCGCCGGCACAGCGCCTCCGTGCTCGGCGCGCTGGTGGTCGCCCTGTCGCGGGACGAGCGGCTGCCGGCGGTGGTCCGGGCCTCGGCCAAGCGCACGGCCAAGCGGTGCGAGCGCGAGTCGATCGTCCTGCCGGGACTGCACTTCGGACAGTCGGGGGCGGTGTGGGCGCTGCTGGACGCGGCCGCCGCGCTGCCCGACCCGAAGCTGATGGCCCGCGCGGCCAAGCTGGCGGCGGAGATCCCGGTGGCCAGCACCAATCCCGACGTCTGCGACGGTTCGGCCGGCGCCGGCCTGACCCTGCTGCACGCCTGGCGGATCACCGGCGACGACCAGTTCCTCGAGCGGGCCGGGGAATGCGCCCGACGCCAGGACACCGCCGAAGGCAAGTACGGCTTCGGCCATGGCATTGCCGGCATCGCGGCGTTCCTGCTCGACTACTGCCTCGCCACCGGGGACCAGCACTGCCGCATCAAGGCGATCCGGCTGGCCGACGCCCTGTGCGATGCCGCGATGTGGGACCGCACGGCCGCGCGCTGGCCGTCCGGGGCGGGGGAGAGCATCCCGCTCGGCGGCTGGTGCGGCGACGCCGCCGGCGTGGGCAGCTTCCTGGTCCGAGCCTGGCTCGCCACCGGCGACGAGCGCTACCGCAAGGTCGCCGACGCCGCCGCGGCGGCGGTGCGGGCCGACCAGTGGACGATGGCCACCGCCAGCTGTCACGGCGTGGTCGAGAACGTCGAGTTTCTCCTCGACATGGCCGAAGCCACCGGCGACGACCGGCACCGCGACTGGGCGTTGAAGACGGTCGCCACCCTGGCCTGGCCGGACGACGACGCCGCGCTCCCGGTGCTCGTCGCCGCCCTGGTGCGGCTGGTCGTGCCCGGCACCCCCCGCCTGTGGATGCCACCGCTCACTTCGACGTCATGAAGGGCCCCATACTGACGTTCAACGTCAGTATGGGGCCCTTCATGACACGAACCGGGGGTCACACGAAGGCGCTCAGGCCGGTGATGGCGCGGCCGGTGACCAGCGAGTTGATCTCACGGGTGCCCTCGTAGGAGTACACGGCCTCGGCGTCGGCGACGAACCGGCCGACGTTGTAGTCGAGCACGATCCCGTTGCCGCCCAGGATCTCCCGGGCCCAGCCGACGGCTTCCCGCATGCGCGAGGTGCAGAACGCCTTGGCCAGCGAGGAGTGCTCGTCCCGGTACACGCCCTCGTCCTGCAAGTGGGCCAGCCGCACCACCATGCCCAGCGAGGCGGTGACGTTGCCCAGCATCTTCACCAGCAGGTCCTGCACCAGCTGGAAACCGGCGATGGGCTTGCCGAACTGCACGCGCTCCTTGGCGTAGGCCAGCGCGAGGTCGTACGCGCCCATCATGACGCCTACGGACTGCCAGGCGACGCCGCCACGGGTCTGCCGCAGAATGTCGGCGGTGTCCCGGAAACCGCGCGCGTTCTGCAGGCGGTTGGCCTCGGGCACGCGGCAGTCGGTGAGCGTGATGTCGGCGTTCTGCACGGTGCGCAGGGCCATCTTGTGCTCGATCTTGGTGGCGACGAAGCCGGGCGTGCCCTTCTCCACCACAAAGCCCTTGACCTTGTTGTCGGCCTCGTCCCGCGCCCACACCACGACCAGGTCGGCGAAGGTGGCGTTGCCGATCCACCGCTTGGCGCCGTTGAGGATCCAGGTGTCGCCCTCACGCCGGGCGGTGGTCCGCAGGCCGCCGGCGACGTCGGAGCCGCCGTTGGGCTCGGTCAGCGCGAACGCCCCGATCTTGTCCATCCGGGCCATCGCCGGCAGCCAGCGCTCCTTCTGCTCATCGGAGCCGCAGCGGTTGACGCTGCCCATGGCGAGTCCACTGTGGACGCCGAAGAAGGTGGCGATGGACGGGTCGACCCGGTCCATCTCCATGGCCAGGAAGCCGGTGAGCAGGCTGCGGCCGCCCCGGTAGGCCAGGCCGGCGATGTCCAGCTCGGCGAAGCCCTTCACGATCTGGTGCGGGAACTCGGCGTTGGCCCACGACTCGTTGGCGATCGGCGCGACCTCGCTGCGCAGGAACTCCCGCGTCCTCTCGACGATCTCCTTCTCGTCGTCGGTGAGCAGACCCTGGAAGTCGTAGAAGTCACCGGACATCGTCGTCACGACCCTTCAAGCTGATGATCTCGAGCTGCTGGCGGTCGCGCAGTTCGGCGCGCTTGGTGTTGTCCGCCAGGGGATAGACGGTCTCGACCTGGTCGGCCAGGCGAGCCTGCACGTCGTCGGGGATGTAGGGCATGAGGTGGGCCATCATGTGCCGCAGCCCGCCGGGGCCGCCGCCGAGGTGGAAGGCCAGGAACGGGCCGACCGTGGCCCACCGCACGCCGATGGAGTTGGTGACGATGTCGTCCAGCTCCGGGATGGAGACCACGCCCTGCTCGACGAGGTTCACGCACTCCTCGAACAGCACGCGCTGCAAGCGGTTGGCCACGTGGCCGCGGATCTCCTTGTGCACCACCACCGCAACCTTGCCCAGCGAGTGGTAGAACTCCTTGGCCCGCCCGATCTCCGCCTCGTCCGCGCCGACCAGCTCCACCAGCGGCAGCAGGTGCGGCGGGTTGAACGGGTGGCCCACGACGAGCCGGCCGGGGTTGGCCATCTTCTCCGACATCGAGGACGGCGTCAGCCCCGAGGTGGAGGACAGGATCAACGCGTCGGCCGGAGCGGCCTTCTCGATGGTCGCGAACAGATCCTGCTTGAACTCCAGGCGTTCCGGGCCGTTCTCCTGCACCGCGTGCACACCGTCGACGGCCTGCTCGACCGAGCCGACGATCTCCAGGCGGGACAGGAGTTCCTCGACGTCGCCGAGGAATCCGGGCACGGTCGGGGCGAACTCGCGGACCGCGTCGCGCACGGCCTGCTCCAGGTCGGGGCGGGGATCCGTGACGCGCACGGTGTGCCCCTCGGCCAGCATCAGGGTCGTCCAGGACAGGCCGATGGTGCCGGCGCCGACGATCGCGAGAATCATGGTCAGCGCTCCTTCAGGTAGTCGAACAGCGGCTGGACGCCGGACAGCGTCAGGTCGGTGATGATGTGGCTGGCCGAGACGACCTCCAGCACCGGCAGGTCGGCCAGCGGGGCCAACACGTGCTGGAACAGCTGCAACCGGGCCGGTCCGGTCCACGCCGCCTTCACCGTGATGTCGGTGATCTGGGTGCGGACCAGTTCGCAGACTCGCGGCTCGCGCTCGTAGCCGGGCACGATCTTGACCATGTAGGTCGGCAGCGTCAGCTCGGCCTTGGCCTGGTCGAGGTCCATCGCGTAGTGCTTGTAGCCCATGGTCGCGGTGGCCACCCGCTGCGTGCCGTAGTCCAGCGTGCCGACCAGCGCGCCGGTGTCGGCGAACAGCCGCGGCGAGCCGGTGCTCTTGGGGTACGCGCTGATCTCCCGGCCGGCCACGGTCGCGGCCACGTTGTCCAGGTACATGGCGTGCAGGTACTCGCCGCGCTCGTCGCCGAACCGGACCGGGATCACCTGGCCGGACTCGGTGTACGGGCCGAAGCTGGTGCTGTCGCCCATCTTCATCACCTCGAACCGCACCAGCGGCTCATCGAACTCCAGCGGCTCGGGCACCGCGGCCCGCAGCGCCTCGGGATCCGTGCGATAGACGATGTTCAGGTACTCGCGGTCGGTGAACCTCGACCGGACCGGCGCCCAGGCCGGCGCGGTCAGCGGGGTCGCCAGGCGGCGGGCCACTTCCGATGCCTTCACCACTACCTCCTTGCCGTGACGCCGGCCTCGGCCAGCTCACGAAGTTCCTCCGCCGAGTACCCGAGCTCGCCGAGCACCTCGTCGTTGTCCTGCCCCAGTCGCGGCGCATGCCTGCGAACACTGGCAGGCGTGGCCGAGAACCGCACGGGGGAGCCGATCACCCGATAGGTGCCTTCGGTGGGGTGCTCGGCGGTCTCCAGCAGGCCGACCTCGGTGACGTAGGGGTCCTCGGTGACGTCGTCCAGGTCCAGCACCGGGGCGAAGGGAATGCTCAGCCGGGCGCAGGTCTGTGCCCATTCGGCCGTCGTGCGCTGCGCGGCGTACTTCT
Organism: Kutzneria sp. NPDC052558; assembly: GCF_044547355.1. Lineage (NCBI taxonomy): Bacteria > Bacillati > Actinomycetota > Actinomycetes > Pseudonocardiales > Pseudonocardiaceae > Kutzneria > Kutzneria sp. NPDC052558. The sequence goes on along the minus strand of NZ_JBIUAG010000025.1, from coordinate 54,908 downwards.
CGATCAGGTCGTAGAACGCGTCGAAGTTGGCCGCGAGGCTGGCCGAGTCCTGGAAGCGCGGGTCGGCGAGGACCTCGGGGTGCTCGACCTCGGTGAAGAAGTCCTCGATGTTGCGCTTGCTGTAGGGCAGGATGCAGGCCCAGCCGTCCTCGGTCCGCACGGCCCGGTGGCCGGGCGACAGCGAGCGGGAGAAGCCCATCAGGCCGGCTGCCGGCTCGAACGTGCGGCCGGCCAGGTGCTCGACCAGGTTGAAGGCGAGCATCGTGTCGGTCATCGGCACCTCGACGCGCTGGCCCTCGCCGGTGCGCTGCTTGTGCACCAGGGCGGCCAGCACGCTGTAGACGATGGTCAGGCCGCTGACCTTGTCGCCGAGAATGGTCGGCATGTAGGTTGGCGTGCCGGTGGCGCGGCGCATCAGGTCGGCGGTGCCGGACGCGGCCTGCACGATCTCGTCGTAGGCGGCGCGGTCGGCCAGCGACGAGTCGCTGCGGAAGCCCTGCGCGTTGCAGTAGATCAGGCCCGGGTTGACCTCGGCCAGCTGCTCGTAGTCCAGGCCCAGCCGGCGCAGCGCGCCCGGGCGCATGTTGGTGACCACCACGTCGGCGGTCTTGACCAGGTCCAGGAAGATCTGCTTGCCGCGCGGGTTCTTCAGGTCCAGCGAGACCGCGCGCTTGTTGCGGTTGACGTTGAGGGCCAGCGATCCCATGCCCTCGTTGCGGTACGGGGCGGTCAACCGGCTCGAATCGCCGGTCGGCGGCTCCACCTTGATCACGTCGGCGCCCATGTCGCCGAGGATCTGTGTGGCGTACGGGCCCATGACCACGGTCGCGAGGTCGATCACCCTGATGCCGTCCAGAGCCCCCATGCTCTCCGCCTCCTCAGTTGCTTGCCTTATGTGAACTACTTTGCTCCGCCGCTCAGCTTTACGCAATGTGATACGATTCTACCTATATAGGTAGGAGGCGATCATGGCCGAGCTGCGGCCGCACCATCGGGCGGTGGACCGGATCGCGGAGATCCTGGAGGCCGTGGTCACCGAGCGGACCGGGTTGACCTTGACCCAGTTGGCGCTGCGCCTGCACGCCCCCGTGTCCTCGGTGCAGAAGCTGGTCAACGGCCTGGTCGCCGTCGGCTACCTGGAGGAGGACGGCAAGCGTTTCCGGCTCGGGGCCGCGCCCTATCTGCTGGCCATGCGGTCCGGGCAGCGGCTCGTGTCCACCGTCAACCACGCCGACCTGGTCGACCTGTTCAACCGCACCGGCCTCAGCGCCGTGCTGGCCGTGCGCACCGGGGACACCTCCGTGTACGCCGACTGGGCCGGCACCGACGATCCCTTCAACTACCTCACCGTGCAGCAGCTGCGAACCCCGCTGCCCGAGACCGCCGTGGGCCGAGTGCTGTTGGCGTACATGCCGGATCGGGAACGCCACGAGCTGGTCGCGGCCCGCTACCCCGACGACCGGGGCAGCGCCCTCGCCCTGCTCACCGAGCTCAGCCGCGTCCGCGAGGCCGGCTACACCATGGGGGACAGCGGCCCCATGCTCCGCGGCGTCGCCTCCGTCGCCGCCCCCGTGTGGGAACACGGCATGGTCGTCGGCGCCGTCGCCCTGGCCGGCCCGCACGACCTCGCCGTGGAGAAGCTGCCGGCGCTGGTCGACGTCCTGCTGGAGGACCTCCGCCGCTACGCCCGCCGCCGGGTGAACTGACGTCATGAAGGGCCCCATACTGACGTTGAACGTCATGATGGGGCCCTTCATGACGTTCAACGTGAGGATCGGTCCCTTCGCGGCGCCGGTGATGCCAGGAAAGGCCCGATACTGGCGCAAGGCGCAGTGAAAGGGCCTTCCTGGCGTTACGGGTGGGGGAGACGCGGCTGGCGTGGGGGTCAATCGCGGACCGGTCGCGTTACCTGTTGAGCCCCATCGTGTTGCCGGCCGAGGAGTGAGCGCCGGGTAGGCGCTGGACCAGGTCGGCCAGCAGTTCGTCCTCGGCCGGCGCGCCGCGGTAGCCGATGTGCAGGTCCGGCCGCACCACGAACGCCGCCGCCCGGTCGATGCCGTACTGCTTGTGCGCGGCCCGATCGGGATCGCCGACGGCGCAAGGATGATCGGCGAACCGCTCGGCGCTGACGACGTGGGCCCGCACCAGGTCCGGGTACGCCCACTCGATCCGTTCGGCGATGCGGCACAGCTCCACCGCCGACCGGGCCTTGTTGTCGACGCCGGTGAACAGCAGCACCGTGTGATGCGTGCCGTGCATGAGGTTGTGCAGGGGCGTCGGCGTGCCGTCGATCAGCACGTCCACCTGCCGGGCCCGGTCGCCGGGGGCCGGCGCGTCCTTCCAGTCCGAGCCACGCTGGCGGTTGAGCGGGCTGTCCGGGTAGCTGGTCCGCAGCTGTGCGAGCGTGCCGATGAACCAGCTGCGGAACGACTTGCGGCCCAGGATCCGGGTCAGCAGCCGTGGCGCCACATGGGTTCGCATGAACTTGGACGCCGCGTTCTGGCCGGAGATGATCGTGAAGAACCGGTCGGTGGTGGCCAGCAGCCGCTCGCCGACCGGGTGCCGCTCGGCGTGATAGCTGTCCACAATGGACTCGTCCGCGATGCCGCGAATGGCCAGCGCCAGCTTCCACGCGAGGTTGTAGGCGTCCTGGATGCCGGTGTTCATGCCCTGCGCGCCGGCCGGGCTGTGCACGTGGGCGGCGTCGCCGACCAGGATGATCTGCCCGTCCCGGTAGCGCGGAACAGCCTTGCGGTGCAAGCGATAGCGGCTCACCCAGTGCTCCTTCACGACCGTCGCCGGCACCGGCAGCCGCGAGTCGAGCATGGCCTGGAACTCCTCGTGCGTCGGCTCGCTGTACTCGGCGCTGGGGCCCTCGGGGCCGACGATCACGTTGCCGAAGATGCGGAACCGGTGCGTGCCCGGCATGCCGAACACCGCGACGAAGCCGGAGCGGCTGGGGCTGACGTACAGGTCGCCGTCGGGCAGCTCCCAGTCCAACTCGGCGTCGGCCATGATGAACTCGTCCTGGTAGGTCGAGCCCTCGAACGGGATGCCCGCGGCCTGGCGGACCGTGCTGTGCGCGCCGTCGCAGCCGATGACCCACCGGCTGCGGATCTTGTCGACAACGCCGTCGTCGGTGCGGACCGAGACCGTGACACCATCCTCGTCGGACACCAGGTCGGTCACGGCCAGGCCGCGTTCGACCCGCACCCCTTGTGTCGCAAGGTGTTTGGTGAGGATGCGCTCGGTGTCGTCCTGGGACAGCGTCCACAGGCTCTGGTACCTGGTGAAGTTGGCCGGGTCCTGGAGCAGGTCGTGCAGCTGCATCCGGAACCGCTCGTCGGCCCGGAACAGGATGTTGAGGCTGGTCGCCGCGTTGCCGGTGGCCAGCACCTCGTCGACCACGCCCATGTCCTCGAAGATCTCCAGGACGCGCGGCTGGACCACCAGCGCCCGGGAGGTGGCGGCCGGGGCCGGGGCGCGGTCGATGATCCGCACCTGCACCCCGTGTCGCCGCAGCTCATTGGCCACGGTTAGTCCGCTCGGTCCGGCACCGACCACCAGCACCGGCGTCCGCAGGTCGTTCATGGCGGCCTCCCCAGAGGGTTTATTCATCGCCTGATGAGAAAACCGTACGCCGCTCGACGAGATAAAGTCAACGCGTGATGAGAAAACCTGGGCGCCCGGCGGGCGCGTCGGCCAACCCGGCCCGGATCCTGGCCGCGGCCCGGGACTGCTTCACCGAGTCCGGCTACGAGGGCGCGACCATCCGCCGCATCGCCGCCCGCGCCGGCTGCGACCCCGCGCTCGTGCACTACTTCTTCAAGACCAAGTCCGACCTGTTCACCGCGGCCCTGGCCCTGCCGGCCCAGCCGCCCGTCCTCGTCGCCGACGCTCTCGCCGGCGGCGTCTCCGGCGTGGGGGAGCGCCTCGTCTTCGCGCTGCTCAGTCGCCTCGACGACCCCTCGGCTCGCGGCTCCCTACTCGGTCTCGTTCGCTCCGCCATCACTCACGAGGACGCCGCCCGCATGCTTCGGGAGTACCTCACCACCGAGGCCCTCGCCCCGCTCGCCGCCGCGCTCGGCGTGGACAACCCCGCCCTCCGGGCCAGCCTCGCCGCCTCCCAGCTGATGGGGCTGGTGGTGGCCCGCTACTTCGTCGGCCTGGAACCGTTGGCCAGCACCGACCTCGCCACCGTCGCCCCGATGGTCGGGGCCTGCGTGCAGCACTGTCTCACCGCGCCGCTGTCCGGCGAATCTGAGTAGTTCTCGAATCCAGTCTGGACTCCGGCACTCGGCCGGGCGGCTCGTCAAGTCTTGCGCCGTGACTCCGGCGCTGAGAGGATCGGTCGGTCCGGGTGGCGCCGGACACATCAAGGGGGGCTCCATGCTGACTTTGTTTTGCCCTGATGCCGTTTCCGGACCCGGCTGTCCGGTGCGCCGCGGGGCCGCGCGAACGTCACTGCGAACCCTGTCGTGCCTGATTTGTCCCAGGATCGTAAGGCGAAGGGAAGCGTGGCGCTCGTGAGAAGACGAACCTTGGTCGGCCTGCTGGCCACCGGGTCGCTGCTGGGCACAACACTGCAAGGCGTGGCGCTGAGTCCGGTGGCCGCGGCGGCCCTCCCGCCGTTCGGCCGCTATATGCAGATCGTCGCGCACCAGGACGACGACCTGCTGTTCATGAATCCGGACCTGAAGGACACTGTCAACGCTGGCCGTCCGACCACGACGGTGTACGTCACGGCCGGGGAAGAGGACAGGGACCCGGCAGGAGAACTGCGTGACATAGACAAGAACGACTGTGCGAACGACCTGGGCAACACGGGACGCCCAGGCAAGGTGAAACTGGACCGTGAGGACTACGCTGGCTGCCGTGCGCTGGGCGCGATGGCGGCTTGGGCCGGCATCGCCGGCGCATCGAATCCCGATGACCCCGGCCTGTGGGACCGGCAGGCCATCACCATCGGTTTCGGCGACGGCGACAGCAGGCAGGTGGAAGAAGACACGCTGCGCACCAACAACAACATCAAGCTGGTCTTCATGAACCTGCCGGAGGCGGGCGACCAAACGCACCCGGACATTCGGCCAGGTGACTCGCGGCAAGGCGACAACCTGACGCACGTGGTGTACGACGGTGCGACGCGCAGAACCGTGCTGTCCAGTATGAGCCAGGTGACCGAGCCGCAGGACTACGATCTGGACGCGGTGCAGGGTGTGCTGCGCGGACTGATCAATCGGTACAACCCAACGGTGATCCGCGCCCAGGATCCAACCGCGGATTTTCGGTACGCGGCCGACAATCCCGATCACCTCGTCGTCGCGCAGCTCGTCGGCCGGCTGGTGCGTGCCATCCCCGCGAGCGAGCGGCTGCTCCAGCTGGTCAACTACCGTGACTACAACATCTCGGACTCCCAGGTGAATCTGGATCTGAGCCAGCGCGACGACAAGAAGGCAACCTTCCATCTGTATTCCGACTACGATATGAACATCGATGATATTCCGGCCTATCCGCAGTGGACGCAGCGCACGTATCACCGCTACTGGACCGGGACCAACTATGCCGCCCTCAACGCGGACGGTCGGTTCCAGGTGGTGGCCGCGCTGAACGGCCAGGTGTTCACCTGGGCGCAGCGGCAGGGCGACCTCAAGTGGGTCGGCCCGAACCCCCTGGCGGCCGGGGACATCACGCGTGTCCTGCCCGGACTGTCCATTGTGAGCAATCCGACCGACGGCACCCTCCAGGTGTTCGGGGTGGACGCCGATTCCGGGGACATCATCACCACCTGGCAGGACAAGCCCAACGGGGCCTGGTCGAACCGGTGGGTGTCGCTGGGCAACCCCAACGCGGGCAGCGACACCGCGAATCAGGTCGGCTACCCGGCGGTGACCCGCAACGCCAACGGTCAGCTGGCGGTGTTCGTCAAGAACGGCGGTGGCGGGATCAGTTGGAAGAAGCAGTCGGGGTCCCATGAGCACTTCGAGACGCTCTGGACCGATCTCCAGGGTAGCCCGAACGGCATTCAGGACGGGTTGAGCGCCGTCACCCATCCGGACGGTCGGATGGAGGTGTTCGCGTACAGCATCGTCAACGGCGTCGGCAAGATCAGCCTGTGGTACCAGCATGATCCGCAGGACAACTTCAACGGTTACCAACCCTCGCTGACCGCGTTCGAACCGGCCAGCCCGCCGACGGTGGCCGTGAACAACGACGGCCGGTTGGACGTGTTCTACCGGATGGCCAACAACAGCGACACTCAGCCGGTGGGCTCGTACGTCGCACATACCTATCAGCTGACCGGCGGTGACTGGACCACTCAACCCGACAACATCCGCGGCGACAACGGGTTCGGGCCGGTCGCCGCGGGCAGCGCGCCTCCGACGGCGGCCGGCGGTGATGCGCGGATCTTCGTGTTCGAGCGCAATCGCAACGGCGGCGTCAGCGGCACCAAGCAGACCGTGAAGGACGGCGCCTACAACACGCAGTGGGCCAACTTCGGGAACTTCATCTCCACGCAGCCGGCGGCGCTGGCCGGTCCCGACGGCCGGATGGCGGTGTTCGCGCAGGCCGATGACGGCTCGATGACCATGAGCCAACAGACGGCCTCCGGTGGCGCCAACGGCTTCGGCGACTGGCAGACCCTCGACGGCTGACCGCCACCATCCCCGCGAGTCGCGCCTAGCGGCATACCGAACTGAGCGCGACTCGCGGGGGGTAGGGGGCGGGTCAGCCGAGGCCGCCGCGCATGGCGGAGGCGAGTTCGCCGTTGGTGGTGTCGCCGTCGGCGGACCAGAAGAAGGCGCCGCCGAGGCCCTGGGCCTTGGCGTAGCTCATCTTGCCGCCGATGGTGGACGGGGTGTCGTAGCTCCACCACTGGCTGCCGCACTTGGCGTAGGCGGTGCCGGCGACGGTGCCGGTGGCCGGGCAGGAGGTCTTGAGCAGCTTGTAGTCCTGGATGCCGGCCTCGTACTTGCCGGGGGCGGCGCCGGTGGCGGAGCCGCCGGGGGTGGACTGGGTGACGCCGGTCCAGCCCCGGCCGTAGAAGCCGATGCCGAGCAGCAGCTTGGACGAGGCGACGCCCTTGCTCTTGAGCTTCTGGATGGCGGCGTCGGCGTAGAAGCCGGCGGTGGGGATGCCGCTGTAGGAGTTCAGCGGCGCGTTGGGGGCGGTGGGGCCGGTGGCGGCCCAGGCGCCGAAGTAGTCGTAGGTCATCACGTTGTACCAGTTCACGTACTGCGCGGCGCCGGCGTAGTCGGCGGCGTCGATCTTGCCGCCGCTGCTGCCGTCGGCGGTGATGGCCGCGGTGACCAGGGCGCCGGAGCCGAACTTGGACCGCACGGCGGCCAGCACGTTCTTGAACGCGGCCGCGCCGCTGGTGTCACAGGACAGGCCGCAGGCGTTGGGGTACTCCCAGTCCAGGTCGATGCCGTCGAAGACGTCGGCCCAGCGCGGGTCCTTGACCATGGCGTAGCAGGAGTTGGCGAACGCGGTGGGGTTCTGCGCGGCCTGGGTGAAGCCGCCGGACAGGGTCCAGCCGCCGACCGAGAACACCACCTTCAGGCCGGGGTGCAGGGCCTTGAGCTTGCGCAGCTGGCCGAAGTTGCCGTACAGCGGCCCGGTGTCGGCCTTGCCGTCGACGCTGGTGCTGGCGTCGAACACCTTCTGGTAGTCGGCGTACGCGTCGGTGAGCGAACACTGCCCGCCCGCGGTGCTGCCGAAGGCGTAGTTGATCACGTTCAGCTTGCCGGCGGTGCCGCTGCTCTGGAGGTTCTTCACCTGGTAGGCGCGGTCGTAGATGCCCCAGTTGGTGAAGTAGCCGACCATCGTGTTGCCGGCGGCCGGGGCGGCGGTGGAGGCGGGGGCGGCCCCGACGAGGGTGGCGGTGACGAGGCCCGCGAGCGCGAGGGCGCCGGCGGCCAGCCGCCGCTTTCCGAACTTGGCCATGCGTTGCTCCCTGAATCCGCAGGAGGGGTCGGCACGGTGGCGGCGGCGGGGAACCGTGCGGGACCCGGAAAAAAAGGGACAAAGCGTGTGCTCACTCACACCGTAGGTGGTCTGGACCACTTCGTCAACGACACCGCGGGAAACACGTTCGGCGAGGTTGGCTAACCTGTCCGGTGACACAAACGTCCGCAATATCCGAGGAGAGCTGCACCCGTGATGCGCACGCACGAGGCCGGGACCCTCCGGGCCGAGCAGGCCGGGCAGTCCGTCACCCTGACCGGGTGGGTGGCGCGCCGGCGCGATCACGGCGGCGTCATCTTCATCGACCTGCGGGACGCCTCCGGCGTGGCCCAGGTCGTGTTCCGCGAGGGCGAGATGGCCGAGCGCGCGCACCGGCTGCGCGCCGAGTACTGCCTCAAGGTGACCGGCGAGGTCGTGCGCCGCCCCGAGGGCAACGACAACGCGGACATCGCCACCGGCCAGATCGAGGTCACGGTCACCGAGTTCGATGTGCTGTCCGAGGCCGCGCCGCTGCCCTTCCAGCTCGACGACAACCTGGAGGTCGGCGAGGAGGCGCGGCTGCGCCACCGCTACCTCGACCTGCGCCGCAGCGGCCCGGCCAAGGCCATCCGCATGCGCAGCGCGGCCAGCCGCATCGCCCGCCGCGTGCTGGAGGAGCGGGACTTCGTCGAGATCGAGACGCCCACGCTGACCCGCTCCACCCCGGAGGGCGCGCGCGACTTCCTGGTGCCGGCCCGCCTGGCCCCCGGCTCCTGGTACGCCCTGCCGCAGTCGCCCCAGCTGTTCAAGCAGCTGCTGATGGTGGCCGGCATGGAGCGCTACTACCAGATCGCCCGCTGCTACCGGGACGAGGACTTCCGGGCCGACCGCCAGCCCGAGTTCACCCAGCTCGACATCGAGATGAGCTTCGTCGAGCAGGACGACGTGATCGAGCTCGGCGAGGCCGTGGTCAAGGCGCTGTGGAGCGAGCTGGCCGGCCACGCCATCGAGGGCTCGATCCCGCGCATGACCTACGCCGACGCGATGGCCCGCTACGGCACCGACAAGCCGGACCTGCGCTTCGGCCTGGAGCTGACCGAGCTCACCGAGTACTTCGCCGACACCCCCTTCCGGGTGTTCAAGGCCCCGTACGTGGGCGCGGTGGTCATGCCCGGCGGCGCCGACCAGCCCCGCCGCACCCTGGACGCCTGGCAGGACTGGGCCAAGCAGCGCGGCGCCAAGGGCCTGGCCTACGTGCTGGTGGCCGAGGACGGCACGCTCGGCGGCCCGGTGGCCAAGAACCTGTCCGAGGCCGAGCGCGAGGGCCTGGCCAAGGCGGTCGGGGCTAACGCCGGCGACTGCGTCTTCTTCGCCGCCGGCGACCCGAGCGACGCCCGGGCCCTGCTCGGCGCGGCCCGGCTGGAGATCGGCCGCCGCGTCGGCCTGATCGACGAGTCGGCCTGGTCGTTCGTGTGGGTGGTCGACGCCCCGCTGTTCGAGTCGGTCGACAAGATCGGCGACGACGTGGCGGTCGGCAGCGGCAAGTGGACCGCCGTGCACCACGCCTTCACCTCGCCCACCCCGGAGTGGATCGACCGCTTCGAGGAGGACCCGGGCAAGGCCCTGGCCTACGCCTACGACATCGTCTGCAACGGCAACGAGATCGGCGGCGGGTCCATCCGTATCCACCGCCCGGACGTGCAGAAGCGGGTGTTCGCGATCATGGGCCTCGGCGAGGCCGAGGCCGAGGAGAAGTTCGGCTTCCTGCTGGAGGCCTTCAAGTACGGCGCCCCGCCGCACGGCGGCATCGCCTTCGGCTGGGACCGCATCGTCATGCTGCTCGCGGGCGAGAACTCGATCCGCGAGGTGATCGCGTTCCCGAAGTCCGGCGGCGGCTATGACCCGCTTACCGCGGCCCCCGCGCCCATCACCGCCCAGCAGCGCAAGGAGGCCGGCGTGGACGCCAAGCCGGTCGCCAAGGGCGAGACCAAGGGCTGATCGAGGGATTGTCGGCCGGGGTACCCGTTCAGGCGTCCCCCGGCGGCACCAACCCGTTACCAAGCCGTATTCCAGCGCGGTGATGCTCGAACATGGACGGGTGCAGCGGCTGCTCCGGGTAGTCGATTGTGCCGATCGTGTGGACGTGCTGTGCACTCGAAGGAGTAGGGTCGGAAGGGATGAGCGTGGAGACCACCGCTGGCCCCGCCAACGCCGCCGGGGCAGCGGACAACGAGGTCGTGGCGACCGTCGCGGCCGCAGAGTCAGTGCTCAGCAGGCGTTTCGGGGCGTCGATCCGACTGGCGGACCCGGAAGACCTGCGCGGTAGCGGGAAATCCACCGTGCTGCGGGTTCGAGTGGCGTCGACCCCGTTCTCGCTGCCCAAGACACTGGTGGTGAAGAGCTACGCCGAGCCACCGGTCGGCGAGCTGGTCGACCCCTTCCCGCACGAGGCGGTCAGCTACCAGCTGTTCACCGCGCTGGGCGGCGAGGACCGGATGTGTCCGGAGCTGATCGCCCACGACGCGACCCTGCGGGTGATCGTGCTCGAGGATCTGGGCCGCGCCCCGACGCTGGCCGACAAGCTGCTCGACCACGACGCCCGCGGCGCGGAACGGGCCCTGCTGGCCTGGGCCCGGGCGCTGGGCCGGCTGCATGCCACCACCGCCGGCCGCGAGGCCGACTTCGACGCGCTGACCCGGCGGCTGGGCGGCCGTCCGGGCCAGGACCCGGTGGCCCGGCGCGCGAAGGTCGCGCTGGCCGAGCTGCCGGACATGCTGCGGTCCGTGCTCGGCGTGACCGTCGGCGACGAGGCCATGGCCCACGCGCTGCGCGGCGGCCGGCTGCTCAGCAGCAACCAGCACCGCGCCTTCAGCCCCTCCGACGCGTGCGCCGACAACAACCTGATCACCAGCAAGGGCCTGCGGGTGCTGGACTTCGAGGGCGGCTGCGTGCGGGACGTGTCCCTGGACGCCGCCGCGCTGCGCATCCCGTTCCCGCTGTGCGGCTGCTCGTTCCGGCTGCCCAACGGCATGACCGAGGCCATGGTCGCGGCCTGGCGGGCCGAGGTCAGCCAGGTCTTCCCCGACCTGGACGACGACGATGTGCTGATGCCCAAGCTGCTGCACGGCCAGCTGCTGTGGGTGTGGCTGTCGACCTGGATGTACCTGCCGCGCCCGGGCGTGCCCGACGGTCCGATCACCAGCCGGCTGCCCTCGCCCCGGCGCAGCAGCGCCCTGCACGCCCGGTGGCTGCGGCTGCGTGACGACGCCACCCGGGCCAAGCGGCCGGCGCTGGCCGAGCACGCCGACCAGGTCGCCGCCGCCATCGTGGACCGTCTGGGCGCCGAGGCCGCCCACCTGCCGCTCTTCCCCGCCTTCAGCTGATCTGCGCGAGGCCCCGCCCCTGCTTCGCCCTGGGCGAGGCAGGGGTCACGAGGGGCCGAGCCCCGCGCGGAACGCGCGGCACAAGCACAGCATCGGCTACCCGGGGGCCGAGCCGCGACGCCGAAGGCGGCGCCACAAGCACAGTGCCAACAAGCACTGTTCGCCCAGCCGTCCCCGTCACGCCACCCGACCATCACCGGCAGTGATTGTCCGCGGGTGATCGTGGACGGGTGACGGTTCAGGCGATGTCGGAGAGTGTGCCCGCCCGCCGCGCGGTCGGACGCCTCGTCGTGCTGGGGGACTCGACGAGTGTCGGTCTCGGTGATCCGCTGCCCGGGGGCGGCTGGCGCGGTTTCGGTCCGCTGCTGGCCGACGCGCTCGGCGGCTGCGACCTGACGAACCTGTCCCGCACCGGGGCCCGGATCGGGACCGTGCGGCACGAGCAGCTGCCGATGGCGGCCAAGCTGCGGCCGGACGCCGCGGTGATCGTCGCCGGCATGAACGACACCATGCGCTCGGACTTCGATCCCCGGCAGCTGCGGGCCGACCTGGACCACGTGGTCGCCCGGCTGCTCGACGCCGGCGCCGTGGTGGTGCTGGCCAGCTATCACGACCATGCCCGGGTCTTCCGGCTGCCCAAGGTGCTGCGGCGTGCGCTGCGCCGCCGGGTCGACGAGCTGAACGCGGTGATCCGCTCGGTGGTGGTGGAGCGCGGCGTGGGCTGCGTCGACCTGGACACCCTGCCCGGCGCCTACGACCTGGCCGCGTGGAGCATCGACCGGCTGCACCCGTCCGAGCTGGGGCACCGCATGCTGGCCCAGGGCTTCGCCGAGCAGCTGACGCGGGCCGGCTGCGCCGTCGAGTCGCCGGTCAGCCTGGTGTGCGCCGGCGGCCGCGTCGTCGCCCCGTGGCAGCACGTCGCCTGGCTCGTGCTGAAGGGCATTCCGTGGGTATGGCGGCGCGGTTACGACTTCGCTCCCTACGCCTTTTCTGTCTTGTTCCGGACAGCCGCGGGCGATTCACGACAATCGTCGTGGGCTACCTGGAGCAATTATTCACAAGAGAATTCCGTGAATAGTTGATCTCGGTCCGCAACTGAATTCTGTGGGTACGCTCGCGACGTTGGATGTGCTCTTCCAATTCAGGAGGACCAGTGTCGAGAGTGTTCGTCAGATCGTCTCTGCTCGGAGTCGGCGCGGCCGTGGTGGCCGCGCTGACCGCGCTGGCCCCGGTCGCCTCGGCGGCCGGTGATCCCCATGTCGTCACCCCGCAGGTGCAGTCCTTACGGGCCCAGGTCCACAACGGCACGCTGCTCAGTTCCCACGGCACGCTCGCGCCCTGCGTGTTCTGCCAGGCCAAGCTGGTCACCGCCGCACCCGGGTCGCAAACACCCCTGTCGACCACGGTTCCGGCCGGCTACGGCGCCGACGACCTCGCCGCCGCCTACCACCTGCCCGCCGCCGCGACCGGCGCCAAGGGCACCATCGCGATCATCGACGCCGGGGCGTACCCGAACCTCGAGGCCGACATCAACGCCTACCGGGCCCAGTACGGGCTGCCGGCCTGCACCTCGGCCAGCGGCTGCTTCAAGCAGGCCGACCAGCACGGCGGCCCGCCGCTGACTCCGGCCACCACCTTCCCGAACACCTACTACGAGGAGTCGGTCGGCGTCGAGACCTCCCTCGACGTGGACATGGCCTCGGCCGCCTGCCCCTCGTGCTCCATCATCGAGCTCCAGCTGCCCATCGGCGACGCCCTCAACGGCACCAAGGCGCACCTGGACGCGGCCATGGCCGACTTCGGCGACGCCGTGAACACCGCGGCCAAGCTGGGCGCGACCGCGGTCAGCATGAGCTACCAGTACCCGAGCGACACCGACGTCGAGTTCGGGCAGGCCGGGCGCGACCTGTTCCACCCGGGCGTGGCCGTGCTGGCCTCCTCCGGCGACAGCGGCTACGAGGGCAACGTGCACACCGGCTGGCCGCAGAACCTGCCGTGGGTGGTCTCGGTCGGCGGCACCTCGCTGTTCCAGAACGGCGGCGGCTACACCGACGTGGCCTGGGGCGGGGCCGGCAGCGGCTGCGAGACCGACCTGCCCGGCGCCATCGGCGCCCCGCCGGCCGTCAGCGCCAACTGCGGCGGCCACCGCGCCGCCTCCGACGTGTCCGCGGTCGCCGACCCGAACACCGGTGTCGCCGTGTTCGACACCTTCGCGCCGTTCACCGGCTCGCCGTACAACTGGATCCTCGTCGGCGGCACCAGCGCCTCGTCGCCGTTCGTCGCCGGCCTGTACGCCCGGGGCGGCCACACCTCGCAGGTGATCGGCCCCAACACCCTCTACACCGCGCCCGCCGGCGCCTTCACCGACGTGACCCTGGGCCAGAACGCCCCGGCCCACGTCTGCCCGACCGCGACGCCCGCGCTGTGCGCCGCGCAGAAGGGCTGGGACGCCCCGACCGGGGTCGGCGTGCCCAACGGCCTCGCCGGATTCTGATTCATTCGTGAACGCCGACGGGCGGCTCCCATTCACGGGGGCCGCCCGTCCATTTGTGACACCTATCGGAGCGTCTTGCCGAGAGCCCGTCCGGCCGCCCGCCCGGAAAAGATGCAGCCGCCCAGGAATGTGCCCTCAAGGGCGTTGTATCCGTGCACGCCGCCGCCGCCGAATCCGGCCACCTCGCCGGCCGCGTACAGGCCGGGGAACGCCTCGCCGTCGGGCCGGATCACCTGCGAGTCGAGATTGGTCTGCACCCCGCCCAGCGTCTTGCGGGTGAGGATGTTGAGCCGGACCGCGATCAGCGGGCCGTGGGCCGGGTCGAGGATGCGGTGCGGCTTGGCCACCCGGGCCACCTTGTCGCCCAGGTACTGGCGGGCGTTGGTGACCGCCATCAGCTGGAGGTCCTTGGAGAAGGCGTTGCGGACCTCGCGGTCGCGGGCCCGGATCTGGCGCAGCAGGTCGTCGTAGGAGATCTGCGGGCCGCGCGACAGCTTGTTCATGCCGGCCACCAGCTCCTGGAGGTTGTCCGACACCACGAAGTCCACGCCGTGCTCCTTGAACGCCTCCACCGGGCCCGGCGCGCCCTTGCCCAGCCGGCCGGTCAGGGTGAGCTTGAGGTCCTTGCCGGTGATGTCCGGGTTCTGCTCGGAGCCGGAGAGCGCGAACTCCTTCTCGATGATCGACTGGGTCAGCACGAACCAGGAGTAGTCGTAGCCGGTGGCCAGGATGGCCTTCATCGTGCCGTTGGTGTCGAAGCCGGGGAAGTTGGGCGAGGGCAGCCGCTTGCCGGTGGCGTCGAACCACAGCGAGGAGGGGCCGGGGATGATCCGGATGGCGTGGTCGGGCCAGATCGGGTCCCAGTTGTTGATGCCCTCGGTGTAATTCCACATCCGGTCGCGGTTGACGATGCGCCCGCCGGCCGACTCGGTGATGGCGATCATCCGCCCGTCCACGTGGGCCGGCACGCCGGAGATCATCGTGCGCGGGGCCGGGCCCATCCGCTCGGTCGGCCAGTTCTGCCGGATCAGGTCGTGGTTGTGGCCGATGCCGCCGGAGGAGACGATCACCGCCTTGGCCCGCAGCTCGAACTCGCCCACCTTGGTCCGCGAGGACGCCTTGCCCCGCTCCAGGTCCGTGGGCTCCAGGATCGTGCCGCGCACGCCGACCGCCGCGCCGTCCTCCACGACGATGTCGTCCACCTGGTGGCGGAAGGCGAACTCCACCTGCCCGCGCTTCTCCCCTGCCAGCACCGGTTCCAGGAACACCCGGACCACCTCCGGGCCGGTGCCCCAGGTCAGGTGGAAGCGGGGGACCGAGTTGCCGTGGCCGTCGGCCGGGCCGCCGCCGCGCTCGGCCCAGCCCACCAGCGGCGTGACCTTGAGGCCCAGTTCGCTCAGGTATTGGCGCTTCTCGTCGGTGGCGAACCGGACGTAGGCCTGTGCCCACTGCCGGCCCCAGTGGTCCTCGTCCTCGCGGTCGAAGCCGGCCGAGCCCTGCCAGTCCTGCCAGGCCAGCTCGAAGGAGTCCTTCACGCCCATGCGGCGCTGCTCCGGGCTGTCCACGAAGAACAGGCCGCCCAGCGACCAGAAGGCCTGGCCGCCCAGGTTGTTGCGGTTCTCCTGGTCCACGACGAGGACCTTGCGGCCCGCCTTGACCAGCTCGTGCGTGGCGACCAGGCCGGCGAGTCCCGCGCCGACCACGATGACGTCGGCCTCGATTGTCATGACCGTCCTCCGTTGTTGATGCTGTAGGCCGTCAGGACCCGTTCGAACAGGTCGGCCCGGCGTTGCCAGACGGCCGGGTTGTCCGGTTCCAGCAGGCACTGCGCCGCCGTGCCGTCGTGCACCGCGACCAGCGCCTGCCCCATCGCCACCTGATCGGGTGTCTCTCGTCCGATCTTGCCGAGCAGCTCCGCCACCACCGGCGTGATCGCGCCGCTGATCGCTTCCTCGCGGGCCGTCATCACCCGGCGCAGCCCCGGGTTGCGCAGCGCGTGGGCCGTGAACTCGGCCGTGATCCGGTACCAGGTGTCGTCCACCGGCACCGCCGGCGTCACCAGCTCCACCACGCCTCGCACGTCCGTGACTCTGGACGCGTCCATCTCGTCGAGGGCCTGCCGCAGCCCGTCGATCAACTCCGTGGACCGCTGCTCCCACATGGCCAGGAAGAGGTCGTCCAGCGACGCGAAGTTGGAGTAGAAGGCCCCTCGTGTGTAGCCCGCCCGCTCGCACACCTGCTCCACGGTCGAGCGGCCGAAGCCCTGCTCCGCGAACACCCACAGGGCCGCCTCCAGCAGCCGCTGACGGGTCTCGCCCCGCCGCTTCGTCACCCGCTTCGGCGCTGCCACGGCCACCTCCTGCCGATACGAAAATGTATCCGATACGCCCATGGATTGGAAGCGCGGAGTGCGCGGGTTCTCCCGACACTGGGTTCACGCAGAGTGCTCGGGAGGTCACCGTTGTTCGCCGTGAAGATCGCCGCCGCCGCGCTGCTGCTCGCGCCGCACGTGTCCGTCTTTCCCGATGTCACCGCCCTGCACCACTTGGTGCAGTCCGGCACCTTGCTGTCCAGCCACGGCGTCGTGGCGACCTGCGACGTGTGCGATTCCGAGATTGTGACGATCGCTCAGGATTCCGCCGTCCCGCTCGCCACCCCGGTGCCCATCGGTTATAGCGCCGCCGAGCTGGCCTCGGCCTACCACCTGCCCGATGCTTCCGTCGGCACTGCCGGCACCGTCGCCATCATCGACGGCGGCGGCTATCCCGACCTGGAGTCCGACCTGGCCCGCTACCGCAGCCAGTTCGGTCTTTCCCCGTGCACCACCGCGTCCGGCTGCCTCAAGGTCGTCGACTACCAGGGCGGTCCGCCCTTGACTCCCAATGGTTCCGACGAGGAGAAGGAGCTTTCCGCCGAGACGGCCCTGGACGTGGAGATGGTCTCCGCCGCCTGCCCCTCGTGCAAGATCCTGCTGGTGCAGGCCCCCGCCACGGATTTCTACCTGTCGGCCTTGCATCCCGCCTCCGCCGCCGTCCCCTCGATCGCCAAGGCCGTCAACGTCGCCGTGGGCCTCGGCGCTTCCGCCGTGAGCATGAGCTTCGGCTATCCGTCCACCAAGGACATCAACACCGGTCCCGTCAGCTCCGTCTTCGCCCATCCCGGCGTGGCTTTTGTGGCCTCGTCAGGGGATTCCGGCTATCTGGGCAAGGTCCACGGCTACTGGCCCCAGAACCAGCCCACCGTGATATCGGTCGGCGGCACCGCCCTCTACCAGTCCGACACCGCCTTTTCGTCCGCCGCCTGGAGCCAGGCCGGCAGCGGCTGCGAGACCGATCTCCCGCCCGCCCACGGCCAGCCCGAAGCGGTGTCCGCCTTCTGCTCCGGCCACCGCGCCGCCACCGATGTCTCCTCCGTCTCCGACCCCGCCACCGGCGTGGCCGTCTACGACTCCTACGGCATCGGCGGCTGGTACGTCGCCGGCGGCACCAGCGCCGCCGCCCCCTTCATCGCCGCCATGTTCGCCCGCGCCGGCCACACCGCCTCCGTGGACGGCCCCGCCACCCTCTATTCGGCCCCCGCCGGCGCTTTCGCCGACGTGTCCACCGGTCAGAACGGCGCCGCCCACTCCTGCCAGACCTCCGCCCATCAGCTCTGTGTCTCCGGCCCCGGCTGGGACGGCCCCACCGGCGTGGGCACCCCCACCGGCCTATCCGGGTTCTGACTTTCCGAACTCCGGCAACCCTTCGCTGATTCGGACGGTCCAGTCGCTGTGATGAATCAGCCGATGACAAGCGCTGCACAGCAACACCAGATTGTCCAGGCTGGTCGGCCCTCCCTCAGCCCATTCCACCACATGATGCGCGTGGCATTGCCGAGGTTTCCTTCCACATCCCGGAAACGCGCACCCCTTGTCCCGGATGATCAGTGCTCTGCGTATCGCGTTGGGGATTGTCCGGCTGGCCCGTCCGATGTCGAGCACCTCGGACCTGGCCCCCAGCACCACCCGGAAGATTGTGCTGTCGCAGGCGATCCGCCGAACGGAGGCGGCGTTGAGCGGCCCCATGCCTTCCAGATCGGCAGTGCCTCGCTGCTCCTGGAAGTCCTTGAGGGGCATGGTGAGGGCGATGTGCGGCTTCTCCCCGCCCTCCTCGGGCAGGTCCTTGCACCCCGCCGCCAGTTCGAGGATCTCGACGAGCGCGTCGCCTTGCCGTTGCGGGGTGGTGCGGGTGTCGTCGGCCGAGGTCGGCTTGGCCAGGCCGCTGACGAGGGTCTCCAGTAGCGCGGTGCTTTCCAGGTCGAGGAAGCCGTCGATCTTCGCACCGTTGTGGCGTTTGCGGATGTTCAGCTCTCGGGTGGGCTGGGCCAACTCCCGGTCGTCGGGGGCTTTGCCGTCCTGGTCGAGCAGCAGCAGGATCCGGTGGGCGGCGTCCTTGAACTGGCCGAGGTCGAGGGTCGCCACGTGTTCCACCAGCGCCGCCTCAACGCGATCCCGGTCCGGCTCGGGCGCTTCAGCCAGCGTCTTGTCCATGATGACCAGATGCTGCCTGCTGAGCTGCTCTTCCTGCGCCACGTCCCGAACGGCATCGCGTTGGAACAGTTCCGCAAAGCGGACCAGCTCCCGAGCCTCACCTCGGGTGATGTTCCACCCCAGGGCCAGATCCGCCACGATCGCGGCCCGGTCATCCTTGGTGCGGCTGGTGCGGTTCCACCATTCCCGCACGACCTCGATCTGTTCCAGGTAGTCGGCCTTACGTCGCTCCTCCAGCCACTTCCCACGTTCCCGCAGCCCCCCGTCGCTCAGCCGCCACCTCTCGGCGTCGACCGACATTTCCGGGTTCGCTGACATACCCTCATAATAGCACAAATTGGAGATCAATTCCCATTGTCGGGCAACGGTAACCCTATCGTGTCCCACCTGAAGATTCCTTCAGGAAAGCGCTTTCCAATCTTGAAAAGCGCCACCCCCAAACGGCAACCGAACAACGAAAGCCGCGCCCCCTCCCACTTCCCAAGCCCTCTGTAAACCGCACCACCCGCCCTCCCGTCACCGCGCCACGACCCCCGCCACCCACCTGACTCGCGGCAACCGGGTTGCGAGGGGGAAGCTGACCACGGTGAAGGTGCCGGACGGCGTCGACGGGACGAAGGTCGGCCACCAGCTGCTCACCGACCACAACATCGAGATCGGGGCGGGCGCGGGCACGTTCGCGACCTCGGTGTGGCGGATCGGCCTGATGGGCCACAACGCCCGCCTCGACCGCGCCGAGCTGATCCTGGCCGCCCTCGCCCGGCTGCGCTGACCTTGTGTCCCAGAATCCGGGTGTCCCAGAATCCGGACCGGCGGTCCGACTCTGCTACGGTCGGCTCCATGGGCATCGGAATCACGTTGCAGGGGACGGCCACGGCTACCAACTACGTGGACGAAGTCGTCGACAAAGCACGGAAGGCGGCGGCCGCGGGGGTGCGGTCGGCGTGGTTCGGGCAGCGGTTCGACTACGACGCGGTGGGGCTGGCGGCGATCGTGGGACGCGAGGTGCCGACGCTGGAGGTCGGCACCTCGGCGATCCCCGTGTTCGGCCGGCATCCGCTGCTGGTCGGGGCCCAGGCGCAGACGGCCCAGGCGGCCACCGGCGGCCGGTTCCACCTGGGTCTGGGCCTGGGGGCGGGCCCGTTCGTGGAGAAGACGCTGGGCGTCAGCCACACCCGCCCGATCGCGTTGCTGCGCGAGTTCCTCACGGCCCTGCGCCCGTACCTCGAAACCGGCCAGACCGACTTCCGCGGCGAGCTGATCACCACCGCCACTCCCATGCCGTCAGCCCTGCCGGGCGCGACGCCGACGCCGATCCTGGTTGCCGCCATGGGCCCACAGGCCTTGCGGGTCACGGGCGAGCTGGCCGACGGCACGCTGCCGTTGCTGGCCGGGCCGAAGGTGCTGGCCGAGCACATCGTGCCGCCGCTGCTGAAGGCCGCCGCCGGCCGCCCGGCGCCGAGGGTCGTCTCCTTCCTCCACGCCGTGGTCACCGACGAGGTGGACGCCACCCGTGAACGGGCGGCCGCGCAGATCGGCTTCCTGGACCAGTTCCCCTCCTACCAACGGGTTCTGGCCCTCGGCGGCTTCACCAGCGGCATCGAGCTGGCGGCCATCGGCGACGAAAAGCTCGTCACCGCGGCGATTCGCGCCCACTACGACGCCGGCGCCACCGAGGTGGTCGTCGGCAGCGCCTTCGGCACGGACGCGGATCAGGAACGCACCTGGCAGCTGCTCGGAGACCTCAACCGAGAGGCATCCTGAGCTAGTCGCGGCCGGCGCTGGTCAGGGTGCGGCCGTGCGGGGTCAAGGTGTGCACGACGGACTGGCCCTGCCGTTGGCTGCTGGCCAGCCCGGCCTCGCGCAGCACCTTGACGTGCTCGCTGGCCGTGGCGAGGGAGACGCCGGCGCGGTGGGCCAGCTGGGTGGTGGTGCACGACACCGACAGCAGGCCGAGCACCCGGGAGCGGGTCTCGCCGAGCAGCTTGGCCAGGCGGCCGCCGATCTGGTCGGAGCCGGGGACCGGGGCGACGGGGTAGACGAGCACGGGGGCCAGGTCGCCGTCGATGAGCGTGGTCGGCACGGCGGAGCAGAAGTACGACGGCAGCAGCGTGATCCCCCGGCCGCCGAGCTCGATGCTGTGGGGGACGGGATACGGGCAGGTGAGGACCGCCCCGTCCCACTGCGCATCGGGCCGCAGCCCGGCCAGTAGTCGATCGACGCCGCCTTCGAGCAGCGCGGTGGCCCGCCAGGCGCGGTCGACCTCGACGGCGTGGCAGACGACGTCCCACACCGGGCTGACGGCTTGCTCGGTGTAGAGCCGCAGGGCGGTGGCGGTCTCGCCCAGCACGGTGCGCCGGCGGTCGGCGGCGAGCCGCCGCACCCAGTCGGACGGGGCCCGGTTCCGGTAGGCGGCGGCCAGGTCGACCCGGATCCGGTCGGGCGGGGTGTCGAGCAGCCGGGCCCAGTGGCTGCCGTCGCCGGCCGAGGGCGTGAGGAAGTCGGGGAAGTTGCCCTTGGCCGGCACGAGCCCGCACAGCACGTCCAGCCATCCCCGCGCGCCGCCGAGCACCCGGGCGGCGTCGCGGCGCCACCACGCGTGGTGGCTCGGCAGCTGAGCCGACCGCAGCTTGGTCAGGCTCAGCACCGCCTCCCAGAGCAGATCGGGCCCGGCGGCCACCCGGGTCCGCCGGATGTCCGCGTCGGTGAAATGGATGCGCAGCACACGTGCAGGTGTAGGCCGTTCGCGTTGTTCGGTGTCGTCACGGCCCAACCGAACAAGCTTCGGCGAACAGTGAACGTCACCGACAGGGCGGGGTGAACGGCAGGTCGGGCAGGTAGCGCTGCCACTGCGGGGCGTCCAGGTTCCCGGCGGTGGTGGCGCAGATCCGGGTGATGGCCTGGTCCACGTTCATCGGCGTGAGGTGCACGGTGTGGTCGTTGCTGGCGGTGGCCAGCCACTGGCCGTCCGGGCTGAACGCCCCGTTGTTCACCTGTCCGGTGTGCGACACGAGCTGGCCGAGTTCGCTGGGATGGGCTGGGTCGGCGACGTCCCACAGCCGCACCGTCGAGTCGCCGGAGCCGCTGGCCAGGGTCTTGCCGTCGGGGCTGAAGCCGACCCAGTAGACGAAGTTGGAGTGGCCGTACAGGGGCAGGCCGAGCCGGCGCGGGCGGCGCGGATCGGAGACGTCCCACAGCTGCACGGAGCTGTCCGAGCCGGCGACGGCGATGGTGTGATTGTCGGGGCTGAAGGCGACGCCGAACACACCGCTGGCGTTGGCCGTCAGCGAACCGAGCAGCGCCGGCGAGGTCGGATCGCGCATGTCCCACAGCCGCACGGTGTCGTCGGCGGCGGCGCTGGCCAGCAGCGCGCCGTCGCCGCTGTAGTCGAGCCAGTAGACGAACTTGGCCTGTCCGGTCAGGGACTTCATCAGCCGCGGTTTCGCCGGATCAGCCAGGTCATAGACGCGGATCACGGCGTCGTTGCCGGCTGTGACCAGCGTCTTGCCGTCCGGGCTGAACTCGCCCAGCTCCATGTTGTTGGTGCCCTCGGTCAGCGGCTCGCCCAGCTGATGGGCGTGCACAGGATCGGCGACGTCCCACAGCCGGACGGTGTAGTCGCTGCTGGCGCTGGACAGCAGCTGGCCGTCGGCGCTGAACTCCACCCGCCGGACCGTCTTGCTGTGCCCGGCAAGAGTCGTGATCAAGGACGGATGCAACGGGTCCGAAATGCTCCACAACCTGATCTTGTTGTCGGCCCCGCAGGTCGCCATCACCTTGCCGTCCGGCCGATAGGCCACGCCGGACACCGACGCGCCGTGGCCGATCAGGGTGGTCTGCGGCAGCCGCCACAGCCGCACGGTGGTGTCGGCGCTGGCGGTGGCCAGCGACTGCCCGTCGGGACTGAAGGCCAGGGCGTAGATGTACGCGGAGTGCCCGGTCAGCGGGCGGCCCAGCTGGATCGGGTTGGCCGGGTCGCTGACGTCCCACAGCCGGGCCGACCGGTCGGCGCCGCCGCTGGCCAGGATGTGGCCGGTGGGGTCGAACGCGACCGCGAACACGGTGTTGATGTGTCCGACCAGCGGCTGCCCGATCAGGGCCGGGTGCGCGGGGTCGGTCACGTCGTACAGCCGGACCTTGAAGTCGTCGCCGCCGATGGCCATCAGGTGGCTGTCGTGGGTGAACGCCGCCGAGTACACCCGGGTCTGGCCCACCGGATCTACCAGCACCGGATCGGTCCACGGCACGGGGTGCAGCGGATCGGTCACGTTGATCAGCCGGAACCGGCCGTCGTGGCCGACGGTGACCACGGTCCGCCCGTCCGGGCTGTAGATCGCCGCGTCGACCTGTTTGTCGTTGCCCGGCACCGGATCGCCGAGCGCGTGGGCGTGCGCGGGATCGGCGACGTCCCACAGCCGGATGGCGCCGTCGTCGGCGGCGCTGACCAGGTACCGGCCGGTCGGGTCGTAGGAAACGGAGTTCGGCGCCTTGGTGTGGCCGGTCAACGGCCCGAGGACATGAGGATGCGCCGGGTCGGCGACGTCGATCAGGCGGATGGCGTTGTCGCCGTCGGCGGTGGCGATGGTCTTGCCGTCGGGACTGTAGGCCAGGAAATTGACGCTGTCCGGCAGCTTGATCGGGGCGCCGAGCGGGCCGGGGTCGGCGGTGTTCCACAGTCGTACGGTGTGGTCCTTGGCGGCGGTGGCCATGACCTTGCCGTCGAACCGGTAGGCGACGCTCAGCAGCTTGCCGGTGTGGCCGGGCAGCGGCGTGGACATCGGCACGTTCTCGGTGTCCCGCAGGTCGGTGATGGTCTGCGGGGTGGGCTGGCTGCGGTAGCCGGCGAGGTCGAGCAGGGCGGCCAGCGACGTGTTGTTGGCGGCGACCTGCTTGGCCTCCAACGCGGTCTGGATGCCGACGCGGCCGTTGAGCTCGGCCTGCGCGGTGTCCCGTTGCTGGAAGGCGATGATGCCGGCGCTGGACGCGACCAGCACCAGCGCCACGAGCCCGGCGATCACCACCCGCAGCCGGCGGGCGGCGCGGTTGGCCTGGTGTGCCGAGGCGGTCAGGAACTCCTGGACCAGCGGCGTCGAGGTGACGCCTTCCCGGTCGTCGGCGGCCCATTCGCGGGCGGCGGCCAGGCGGCTGCCCCGGTACAGGGCGCTCGGGTCGCGGCCCTCGGTCCGCCACGCAGTGGCCGCGGTGGTCACCTGCTGGCGGATGCGCAGGCCGGCGCGGTCGCTGTTGATCCACTCGTGCAGACGTGGCCAGGCGTGCAGCAGCGCCTCGTGGGTGATCTCCACGCCGGTGGCGTCCAGCGTGACCAGGCGGGCTGTCGCCAGCAGCTCCAGCACGGCCTCCGAGCCGGACTCGAGTTCGTCACGGGCGATGCGGCGCTTGGTGTCCCGAGTGCCGTCGCCGGGCGACACCATGCGCAGGAAGATGCCGCGCACCAAGCGTTGTTGCTCGGACGTGAGTCGCGAGTAGACGGATTCGGCGGTGCGGGCCAGCGCGTGCTGGATGCCGCCCGACGCCTCGTAGCCGGCGAGCGTGAGCGTCGTGCCGCGGCGGCGGAACCAGGTCTCCCGCAGGGCGTGCGACACCATCGGCAGCACGTTGGACTGCCCGGTGGCGTCGGCCATCACCCGGGCCAGCAGTGAACCCTCGACCGTGCCGCCGGCGTGCGCGGCCGGCTGGGTGATCGCCGCCCGCAGCTCGTCCGCGGTCATCGGGCCGACCAGCAACTGCCCGTCCCGCAACGCTTCCACCAGATCCGGATGCTCGGCGCAGTGCGGGTAGAAGTCGGCGCGGACGCCCAGCACGAGCCGGATCCGGCTGTCCTCGGCCCGCGCCGCGGTCAGCAGGGCGGCGATGAAGGCGGCCCGCTCCGGTGGGCTTTCGCACAGCGTGAACACCTCCTCGAACTGGTCCACCACCAGCACGAGTTCATCTACCACCGCCCGGTGCAAGGCAGTTGGGTCGTCGCGCAGCTCCTCGTGCAAGACGGGCGCGGAGGCGCCGGTGAGGGCGGCCAGCCGGACCGCGCACTCCTCCAGCGGGTGCGGCCCCGGCGTGCAGACGATCGTCGGCGTGTCCGCGAGCCTGGGCAGCAGACCCGACCTGATCAGCGAGGACTTGCCGGAGCCGGACGCGCCGAACACCGCAACGAAGCGACCGTCGCGGACGCGGGCCACCAGGTCCTCGGTCAGCCGTTCCCGGCCGAAGAACCACTCCGCGTCCTGCGGCCGGAACGCCGCCAGACCCACATAGGGACAGGTGTCGGAGGATTCCGGTGCGGCCAGCTCCGCCGCCACCCGCTGCCAGCGTTCCTGCCACTCGTCGACATCGCCGCCGCAGGCCCGCACGTACGCCAGCGTCACGGCCAGGCTCGGCAGCTTGCGGCCGCCGCTCGCCTCGGCCAGCGTCGACGCCGCGTAGTGCGCCTGTTTGGCCAGCTCACGGTAGGTCGGACTGCCGGCCTGGTCGCGCAGCCGGCGCAGCGCCCCGGCGAAATCGCCCAGCGGTCCCTCGTCCAGAATCTCTTGTCTCGGCATATCCCCAGCCCCCAGCCGGTCCGATCCGGTCGGCCGGTCATTCTGCCGGCGTCGGGCGCACCGGATGGGACTTTTCAGACACGGCTGAATGGTCGGGCCTTTGTTGGCGGCCATGTGCGCGTCCACGATTGCCAGCTCGGGGCCGTGGTGCGAAAGTCACGTCATGACTGCACAGGCGCGGCTGCTTCCGGACTTGGTCGAGCACTGGGCGCAGGCGACGCCCGACGCCGAGGCGATCAGTTACGAGGGTCGCAGCTTTACCTGGTCGCAGTGGCGGGACCGGATCCGGCAGGTCGCCGGCGCGCTGCGGGCGGCCGGGATCGGGCGCGGCGACCGGGTGGCGTACCTGGACAAGAACAACCTGTCGTGCCTTGAGGTCACGCTCGGCGCGGCGTCGGTCGGCGCGGCCACCGCGCTGCTGAACTGGCGGCTCGCCCCCGACGAGCTGGACTACATCGTGCGCGACTCCGGCGCCCGGGTCCTGTTCGTCGCCGACGACCTGCTGCCCGGCGTCAAGGGCATCGTCGACGGGCCGGAACTCGTGCTGCTCAGCGGGTACGAGGACCTGATCGCCGCCGCCGAGCCGGTGGGCATCCAGGCCGACGTGCGGGAGGAGGACCCCGCGCTGGTCATGTACAGCTCGGGCACCACCGGCCGGCCCAAGGGCGTGGTCCTCAGCCACGGCAACGTGCTCGCCCATTCCCGCAACACCCTGTCGGCCATGCCCGTCGGCCCCGGCTCGCGCAGCCTGGTCGCCATGCCGCTGTTCCACGTCGGCGGCACCTGCTACGCCATTTCCGGTTTCCGCGAAGGCATTCCGTCCACGCTGCTGCGGGAGCCGGGCGGGCCGGCGCTGATCGGGGCGATCGTCGAGGGCTGCACGCACGCCTTTCTGGTGCCGGCCGTCGTGGCCGGGGTGATGGCCGCCGGGCAGCCGGCGATCGGCGCGTTCGGGCGGCTCAAGCGCCTGGTCTACGGGGCGTCGCCGATGCCGCTGCCGCTGCTGCGGGCGGCCATGGCGGCGTGGCCGAACACCGACTTCGTGCAGGTCTACGGCATGACCGAGATGGCCGGGGCGATCACCGTGCTCAGCCCGGACGACCACCGCGACGCCGAGCACCCCGAGCGGCTGGCCTCGGCCGGGCGGCCCGTCGACGAGGCCGAGCTGCGGATCGTCGACCCCGTGACGCTGGCCGACGCCCCCGTCGGCGAGCTGTGGTTCCGCACGCCGCAAGCCATGCTCGGCTACCTGGGCAAGCCCGAGGCCACCGCCGAGACGCTGACCGCCGACGGCTGGCTGCGCACCGGCGACGTCGGCCGGCGCGACGAGGGCGGCTACGTGTACATCGTCGACCGGGTCAAGGACATGATCATCACCGGCGGCGAGAACGTCTACTCGCCCGAGGTGGAGCGGGTGCTGGCCGAGCATCCCTCGGTCGCCGACGTGGCCGTGATCGGCGTGCCCGACGACCGCTGGGGCGAGTCGATCAAGGCCGTCGTGCAGCCGGCCGACGGGCACACCGTGGACCCCGAGCAGCTCGTCGCCTTCGCCCGCGAGCGCCTGGCCGGCTACAAGGTGCCACGCAGCATCGACGTGGTCACCGAGATGCCGCGCAACGCCACCGGCAAGATCCTCAAGAAGGTGCTGCGCCAGCCGTACTGGCCGGATCGGGCCCTGTAGCGAAAAACCGGTGCGGTTCCGGGCCGGGCACGGGGTAGAACCGGTGCCATGTCCACTTTCCGCACCGTTCCCGGGCTCTTCCCGCCGCCCGCCTACTCGCACAGTGTTGTCGTCGAGGCGGGGGAGCGCCTCGTGTTCACCGCCGGCGGCGTGCCCCTCGACGCCGACGGCCAGCTGGTCGGCCCGGGCGACCGGGTCCGGCAGGCCGAGCAGGTGCTGGCCAACCTCCGCGAGCAACTCCGCCAGGCCGGCGCCGACCTGGAGCACGTTGTCAACACCACGGTGTACGTCGTCGCCGACCAGCCCTCCGATCTCACCACCGTCTGGGACGTCGTCACCGCCTCCGGCCTGTCGGCCGGCCCGCACAGCTCGACGCTGCTGGGCATCAGCATGCTCGGCTACCCCGGCCAGCTGGTGGAGATCACCGCCGTGGCGGCGATTCCCGCCTAGTCGGCCACTGCGCCCCGCGCCAGCGTAGGGGCCGGTTTCCGCCTGAACGGCCGCCCGATCGGGCGGCCGTCTTGTCCGCCGTTGACCGGTTGAGAACCCCGTGGTTACGGTCCGACCACCACCGGGCCTGAGGAGGTCGCCATGGCGGCAGAGCCGATCATCGAAGAAGTCACCGTCGAGGAATCCATTGGCGGCGTTGAGGAATTCCTCGACGAGCGCGCGATCAACGGCCTTATCAGCCGAGGCGAGTGAGGGAGGGCGACATGGCGGACACCACCGTGAACGAGGACCTGGTCATCGCCGAAGTGTCCGTTGTGGACAGTGACGGCGGGATTGAGGAATTCCTCCATGAGCGGGCCCTTGGCGGGCTCCGCCGGGAGGAGTGAGGCGGGATGACCACACTCGGGTTCGAGCACTGGTTCCGGTCGCTGGGCATCGAGGACTTCGGGGCGGGCGAGGTCGGCCGCGAGCCGTTGTTCGTGCCGGCGTCCCAGGAGCGGGCGGACGCGGCGATGCGGGCGATCGGCGTGAACAGCGTGGAGGATGTCTTCCAGCTGAGCGACTCGACGATGTATGCCTGGTTCCAGCGGCTGGACGGCAAGCACACGGCGGCGAAGATCCCGGCGGAGAGCGCGGCCAAGATCTACGCCGGCGGCACGACCGTCTACCTGACCGAGATCGCGAAGTTCCACCAGCTCGAACTGGAGGCCACGGCCTACTTCGGCCTGCCGTCGAACGCGGCCAAGGTGGAGCTGTTCTGCAACCGGCCGAGCGCGGTCACCACCACCCACTTCGACACCGTGGACGTCACGACGATCCAGTTGCGGGGACGGAAGACCTGGCGGATCGCGCCCAACGAGTTCGCGCCGGGTCCCAAGCAACCTTGGGGCGTCGGAGAAAAGGTGCCGGCGTCGCTGCGGATGTACGCGGAGGGCGTCACGCCGAAGGAGATGCCCGACGGGGCGCTGGAGTTCACCCTCGACCCCGGCGCGGTGCTGCACGTGCCGCGCGGGTACTGGCACTCGACGTTCTCCGACCGTGACTCGATGTCCCTGCACCTGCAGTGCGTCTCACCGTCCCGATTGGACGCGGTGCTCGCGGTCGTGCGCAACGAGCTGGCGCGAGACCTGTACTGGCGGGAGAACGCCTACCGTCCCGAACTGGACGAGCAGGCGTTGCAGGTCCTGCGGACGGCGATCGGGCGGCTCGACCCGAGGGATCTTGGCCGGACGCCGGTCGACGACGGGCCGGTGGACCTGAACGAACCGTTGGAACGGGCCGGCCAGGCGGCGTTGGGGATCGCCGCCGACGACGGGAAGACGGCCCGGATCGAGGTGACCACGTATCGCGGGCACGGCAACCGGACGACGACGCTGAACCTGAGCTCGGAGTTCGTGCCGGCCTGTCGTTGGGTGAACGCCCTGGCCACGGGCGCGGCGTTCGACGCGGGCGATCTGCTGCGGGCGGCCCCGGGGCTGTCCAAGCAGAGCGCGCAGGAGCTGGCCCGCACGCTGGTGCGGACCCAGCTGGCCCGGCGCTAGGCGGCGGACGCGGTCGCGGTGGTGTGGCCGGCCAGGTCGACCATGGCCCGGTGAGGGGTGGTGCGGCGCATGCCGGCGTCCAGGCAGCGGCGCACCACCGCCGGCTGCTCCCGCCACAGCCGCAGGCCCCGCCGCACCAGCAGCGGCACGGGCTTGCGGTGTTCGGCGACGTCACGGGCCAGGCGGCGTACGAAGGTCAGGCCGGCCGGCGGGGCCAGCACGAGGGCGTCGGCCAGCACGCCGGCCTCCCGGCAGCCGCTGACGAGCCGGTCGGCGAACAGGCCCTCGGCGAAGAACAGCGGGGAGTCCCCGAGTTCGATGCGGTGACAGCCGACCCGACGGTCCTCGCCGAGCACGTAGACGGGGGCGTCGACCTGGCCGGTGCAGGCCAGCTCGACCACCGCGGCCAGGGCCTCGGCGGTGTTCCAGGCGTTCTCGTCGTCCCAGTCGACCTGGCCGGAGGCGTCGCGGGGCAGCAGCGGATCGGAGCCCTCGCGGTAGAAGTCGTCCAGGCGCAGCACGGGCCAGCCCAGGTGGGCGGCGAGGGTGGACTTGCCGGAACCCGAGGGACCGGCCAGCAGCACGACGCGCGGATGAACGGAAGCTGACGGCACGGGTAACGAGTATCCCACACCGACGGGCGTTGTAACGTCGAACTTATGAGCGACGGGTTGTACGACGGCGGGCTGTTCGGCGCCGACGTCGAGGAGCGGAGCAAGGCGCAGCTGGCGGCCAACGCGCCGCTGGCGGTGCGGATGCGTCCCCGGTCGCTGGACGAGGTCGTCGGCCAGGACCACCTGCTCGGCCCGGGCGCCCCGCTGCGCCGCCTGGTGGAGGGCGCGGCCCCGGCCTCGGTGATGCTGTACGGCCCGCCCGGCACCGGCAAGACGACCCTGGCCACGCTGGTCTCGCAGGCCACCGGCCGCCGGTTCGTGGCGCTGTCGGCGCTGTCGGCCGGCGTGAAGGAAGTCCGTGAGGTGATCAACGACGCCCGTCGGCGGCTGGGCCGCAGCGGCGAGGCGACCGTGCTGTTCATCGACGAGGTGCACCGCTTCTCCAAGACCCAGCAGGACGCCCTGCTGGGCGCGGTCGAGGACCGGATCGTGCTGCTGGTGGCGGCCACCACCGAGAACCCGTACTTCTCCGTCGTCTCCCCACTGCTGTCGCGATCCCTTGTGCTGCAACTGAAATCCCTCACCGACGAGGACGTGCGGGAGGTCGTGCGGCGGGCCGTGACCGACGAGCGCGGGCTGGGCGGCTCGCCGTCGCTGTCGCCGGAGGCCGAGGACCACCTGGTCCGGCTGGCCGGCGGCGACGCCCGGCGGGCGCTGACCGCGCTGGAGGCGGCGGCCGAGTCGGCCCAGTCCACCGGCGCGGACGTGATCGACCTGGCCACCCTGGAGGCCACCGTCGACAAGGCCGCCGTGCGCTACGACCGCGACGGCGACCAGCACTACGACGTGATCAGCGCGTTCATCAAGTCCATCCGCGGCTCCGACGTGGACGCCACCCTGCACTACCTGGCCCGCATGATCGAGGCGGGGGAGGACCCGCGGTTCATCGCCCGGCGGCTGGTGGTGCACGCCAGCGAGGACGTCGGCATGGCCGACCCGACGGCGATCCAGGTGTGCGTGGCCGCCGCCCAGGCCGTGCAGCTGATCGGCATGCCCGAGGCCCGCATCAATCTGGCCCAGGCGGCCATCCACCTGGCCACCGCGCCCAAGTCCAACGCCACCATCGTGGCCATCGACTCCGCCCTGGCCGACGTGCGCAAGGGCGCGATCGGCACCGTCCCGCCGCACCTGCGCGACGGCCACTACGCCGGGGCCAAGAAGCTCGGCAACGCCCAGGGGTACCGGTATCCGCATGACGTGCCCGAGGGCGTGCTGACCCAGCAGTACCCGCCGGACGACCTCATCGGCCGCGACTACTACGCCCCCACCAACCGCGGCAACGAACGCGCCCTCTCCGAGCGCGTCACCCGCCTGCGCAAAGTGATCCGCGGGCAAGAGTGACCCCGGCGAGTCCCGCCCACAGTCACACCGAACTGATGAATCCGTTTCAGCAGTTCGGTGTGACGCCAAGCGGGACAGTGAGGGGTTCAGGGGGTGTCGGCCCAGGTGGTTAGGGCGGTTTCGTAGAGGGGGGCGTCGGGGGTGAGGTTGAGGTCGTGGCCGGCGTCGGGGAGGGTGGCGGCGGTGAAGCTCAAGGCGTTGGCGAAGTAGGGGGCCTCCTCGGCGGCCAGGGCCGATGCGGACGAGCAGTCGGCGGCGAGGAGATGGCCGCAGAAGAGGGCGTCGTGGCCGCCGACGACGAGGTACACGGGCAGGCGGATGCCCAGGGACATGGGCAGGGTGAAGCCGAGGGCGATGGCGTCGGCCATCTCGGTGGAGGAGACGACGCCCTTGGTGGCCTCGTCGTAGGCGACCATCGCCGGATCGGGGTCGGGCCCGTAGAACAGGGCGGCCCGCTGGCCGGGCACGGTGGTGAGGTAGCCGGGGTCGTATTCGGTGGCCAGCGAGCTCGGGTCCAGAGTGACCGGTCGGACCATGAACGCCAAGGCGGCGGTCAGTTCCTCGGGCGACACGCGGTGGGTCATGCCGGTCAGCGCGAGGGCGTCGGCGTCGTTGTAGAGGGACGTCTCGATGAGCGCGACGGCGCTGCCGACGGAATGCCCGACCAGCAGCACCTTCCCGAAACCGGAGGTGCGTAACTGGCCGATGACCTGGTGCAGGGTGAGGGCCTGGGTGGTGGCAGTGAGCAGGACGCTGGGTTCAGGTGTGCTCTGCCCGTAGCCGACGCGGTCGATGGCCAACGTCGCCCAGCCGTGCGCGACCGCGCGCCGCACGTACGAGTAGTCGCCGATCGGCTCGTCCCAGTACCGCGAGTCGTAGGTGGCGCCGTGCACGAGCAACTGCACCCGAGAGGAGCCGCCGGGCGGTTGGCACAGCCGGCCGTGGACCTGGGCCGGTAACAGGACGTCGAGCCGCACCGGCAGCGACACGTCCCGGCAGTCCTCGGTCGCGGCGGCGGCCGGCGGGGCGAGGCCGAGCAGCAGAGCCAGCGTGATCAAGGCACGCCACCGCATCGCAGGCCCCTTCCCCGGAAGGAAAGATCATCCTAGGCCTGGAAAAGCCTTTCCGACGCCGAACGGCCGAATCAGGAACGAGCCTGTGCCTGTTCCTCCAGCAGCCGGTGGGCCAGCAGGGTGCCGCCCGCGGTGGCGGCCGGCATCACGACCAGCGCCAACAGCGGCACCAGGCACAGCAGGTAGGCCGGCAGCGCGAAGCCGAACGCCATCGCCCGCCGCTGCCCCAGCACGTGCCGGCGCGCGGCCAGCGGCAGGCCCCGCCGCGAGAAGGGCACGACGCTGAGCTCCAGTCCGAACAGCCACGCGCTCACGCACACGCCGATGATCGGCCCGGCGACCTCGCCGATGCCCGGCACCAGGTCGATGAGGAACATCGGGACCGACAGCAGCGCCGACGCCCCGACCACCTTGGCGTTGTCCAGGGTGTCGGTCCACCACGGGGTGTCGTGCTCGGTCGACACGCCGCCCAGCTGGTTCTCCACCCGGTTGGCGATCGCCTCGTAGAACGGCGCGCCGACGGCCAGCGTGACCGCGGCGAACAGCAGCAGCCCGAAGAAGATCACCGCCACCACCAGGGCCACGCCGATCAGGTCGCGCACCAGCGCGCGGTAGGTGGGGTCCCAGCCGTCCAGGAACGGGGTGGCCCACGTGATCAGGTCCGGCGCGAAGATCGCCAGCACGATCACCAGCGCGAGCAGCAGGCCGCCGGTCAGCACGGCCGGCAGCGCGCCGAGCAGCAGAAGGCGGGGCGTCCGCAAGACGATGCCGAAGCCCCGCAGCAGCAGGCCGACGCCCGCGAAGAAGTCCCTGATCATCAGGCGGAAGGATAGCCCGTTGACCTAAAGGGGAAACCTGTCCGAATTTCTCCCGTTTGTTCACTTTGCGTACGCCGGCCGTACATGTGCGTTACCAAGCATGTGCGCCCATGGAGATCCCGAGAACCGGTGTGCCGGAGGCGTTGGCCAACCGGCTGTCCATGGCCGAACAGCACGACTACCTGAGGTCTCGCCGCAGTGTGCTGCGGGGCGGCCTGCTGGTCGGCGCGGCGGTCGCCGCCGGCCCGGCCTTCCTGCCCGGCATCGCCTACGCCGAGGGCAGTCAGGTCACCCCGACCGCCCGCCACCTGGCCTTCGGCCGCAACCCGCGCACCGAGATGCGGGTCGGCTGGCAGGTGCCGACCCCGGTGCGCAAGCCGTTCGTGCGCGTGGGCGCCGACCCCAAGCACCTGTCCCAGCGCATCCCGGCCGAGGTCCGGGCCCTGCACTCCGAGGTCCCCGGCGTGATCGCGCCGTACGACCAGTACTACCTGCACGCCGACCTGTGCGGCCTGCACCCGGGCCGGACCTACTACTACTCGGTCGGCCACGAGGGCTTCGACGGCACCGCCGTCAGCACCTTCCGCACCGCCCCGGCCCGCTGGCTGCCGACCCGCCCGTTCACCTTCACCGCCTTCGGCGACCAGGGCGTCAGCACCGACGCGCTGGCCGAGAACGGCGTCGTGGCGCAGCAGAACCCGGTGTTCCACCTGCTGGCCGGCGACATCGCCTACGCCGACCCGAACGGCGCCGGCAAGCCGATCGGCGGCAAGCCGGACGCCGACCACGACACCTTCGACCCGAAGGTCTGGGACGCCTACCTGACCCAGATCGAGCCGGTCGCGTCCAAGGTGCCGTGGATGGTCGCCACCGGCAACCACGACATGGAGGCGCTCTACACCGACAACGGCTACGGCGGCCAGACCGCGCGCTGGGACTTCCCCGGCAACGGCCCGGCGTCCTGCCCGACGGTGTACTCCTTCATCTACGGCAACGTCGGCGTGATCTCCCTGGACGCCAACGACGTGTCCAACGAGATCCCGCACAACCTGGGCTACAGCCAGGGCAGCCAGACCGCGTGGCTCAAGCGCCGCCTGGCCTACCTGCGTTCGCAGCCGGACGTGGACTTCATCGTGGTGTTCTTCCACCACTGCGCCTACTCCACGACCAAGAACCACGCCTCCGAGGGCGGCGTGCGCGACCAGTGGACGCCGCTGTTCGACCGGTACGAGGTGGACCTGGTCATCAACGGCCACAACCACGTCTACGAGCGCAGCGACGCCATGCGCGCCGGCCAGGTCAAGACCGAGGTGCCCATCGGCGGCATCGTGCGGCCCGACCGCGACGGCACCGTCTACGCCACCTGCGGGTCTGCCGGCCGCAGCCTGTACGCGTTCCCGGCGCCCGACAGCTACGCCGGCCACGAGATCCCGCTGCGCGAGGTGCCTTCGTACTACTGGGCCAAGGGCGGCGCCAAGGTCACCGAGACCGTCGCCTGGTCCCGGGTCCGCTACACCGGCTACGCCTTCATCGCGCTGGACGTGCAGCCCGCGTTCTTCGGCGGCAAGTCGACGATCACGGTGCGCTGCGTGACCAACCACGGCCAGGAGATCGACCGCTTCGTCATCGAGCGCCGGGCCGGCCTGCACGCCGGCATCGGCCTCGACCTCGGCGGCGACCTCGGCGATCTGTAGTAAATGGGAGGAAGCCGTCCCGCCGCGTGGCTAGCGTGGCGGGATGGCCTCCCGACGCGAGCTGATCGACGCCGCCATCGACCTGATCACCGAGAACTACGTCTTCCCCGACGTGGCCGAGAAGGTCGTGGAGGTGTTGCGCGCCAACGACTACGACCACCTGACCGATATCGACGCGTTCGCCGCGGCGGTCACCGCCGACCTCCAGTCGGTCAACGGGGACAAGCACTTCCGGCTCCTGCACGAGCACCGGCCGCCGCCGGCCCTGGACCCGAGGCACGGCTTCGACAAGGTGGAGGTCCTGGACGGCAACATCGGCTACGTCGAGAACACCCGGCTGCGCGATCCCGCCACCCACGGCGACCTCGCCGCCGCGGCGATGACGCTGGTGGCCGACACCGACGCGCTGATCATCGACCTGCGCCGGTGCCGCGGCGGCGATCCGGCGATGGTGTCGCTGATCTGCGGCTACCTGTTCGACGACTCCACGCACGTCAACGACATCTACCAGCGGGCCGACGGGACCACCGCCCAGTTCTGGACCCCGCCCTACGTGCCGGGCCGGAAGTTCGGCGGCCGCAAGCCGATCTGGGTGCTCACCAGCGCCATCACCTTCTCCGGCGGCGAGGAGCTGGCCTACGACCTCCAGCAGACCGGCCGGGCCACCGTCGTGGGCGAGACCACCCGGGGTGGCGCGCATCCCACCGACTGGCACGAGCTGGCCGACAACCTCTACCTCACGATTCCCGAGGCCCGGTCGATCAACCCCAGGTCCGGCACCAACTGGGAGGCCGTCGGGGTCTCGCCGGACGTCGACTTGCCGGCCGCGCAGGCCCTGGACCACGCCCTGAAACTCGCCCGAAACTTCCTGGCCGAGCCGGGCAACTGAGGCGGGAGCGGGACGTCTTGTGGGTGTCGGATTAGCCCTTCTTGTCCGGGAGAGGCCATGATCAGAACCAAGTCGCTGGCGGCCTTGCTGCTCGCCCTGCTCGCGCTCGTCGCCGTCGCCCCGTCGGCCAGCGCCGCCCCCAGCGACACCGCCGCACGCTTGACCAACATCCGGGTCGGCGCGCACGACACCTACGACCGCGTCGTGCTCGACTTGACCAGCCTGCCGACCTACAGCTACGACTTCACCAGCCAGCTCTACTACGACCCGAGCGGCCGGCCGGTGACCATCCCCGGCGCCACGTTCGTCCGGCTGGTGATGCAGGGCGCCACCAGCTACGACGACAACGGCAACCCCACCTACACCGGCCCGCGCACCATCACCACCCCGCAGCTGACCAACGTCCAGGCGGTGGCGATCATCGGCGACTTCGAGCACGTGCTCAGCGTCGGCCTCGGCCTCAAACACACGGCCACCGTGCACGTTTTCACTCTCACGGCGCCGAATCGCCTGGTAATCGACGTGGGCCACTGATTGCGGGCAGTGATCGGCTCGCCACCCCTTTGACCGATGACCGTGCCGCCGCCAGCCCGTAAGTTGGGCGCGTCAGGGTCCCCTAACTGGGAGGTTCCTATGGAGAGCGGCCTGCTGATCAGCGTCGAAGCCCTCGAGTCCGCGGTCGACCGCGGCAAGGCCAACGGCGCGGTTGCCGACAACGACGGCAACGACTGAGTGACCGGCATTCCCACCCTGGCTGACCTCGTCGCACCGATCGAGGTCAGCCAGTTCTTTGCCGCGGTGCAGGGCCGGACCCACCGGCGGTTCGCCGGCCAGGCCGGCCGGTTCGCCCAGCTGCTGCCCTGGGCCGACCTGAACCGGGCGCTGCGTCAGCACCGGCTGGACTTCCCGCGGCTGCGGCTGGCCCAGGACGGCGACGTGGTGCCCGTGCACACGTACACCGAGATGGTCGACACCCGCCGCAACGGGCAGGTGCCCAGGCTGCTCAACGCGCCGCTGTCGGAGCGGCTGCGGGCCGGCGCCACCCTGGTCGTGGACTCCGTGCAGGAGATGTTCGATCCGGTGGGGGAGCTGGCCGCCGGCCTCGAGCACGACCTGCGGGAGAAGATCCAGGTCAACCTGTACGCCGGCTGGGGCGCCACGCACGGCTTCGACGTGCACTGGGACGACCACGACGCGTTCATCATCCAGATCGCCGGCCGCAAGCGCTGGCGCATGCACGGCGTGAGCCGCCCGTTCCCGTTGCAGCGGGACACCGAGTTGCCGACCCGCCCCGAGGGCGAGCCGATCGACGACTTCATGATGGAAGACGGCGACGTGCTGTACCTGCCGCGCGGGCACTGGCACGACGTGTCGGCTATCGGGGAGCAGTCGCTGCACCTGACCATCGGCTTCAACCGGGCGACCGGCGTGGACCTGGTGGCCTGGCTGGCCGACCAGCTGCGGGTGGACGAGCTGTTCCGCTCCGACCTGCCGCGTTTCGGGTCGGCCGAGGACCGTCTCGACCGGGCTCGTCAGCTGCGGGAGAAGCTGGTCGCGCGGCTGACCGACGACGTGGTGGACCGGTTCCTGACCGACCGCGACGCCCAGGCCCCCGTGCACAGCCGGCTCGGCCTGCCGTTCACGGCGACCCCGGGCCTGCTGCCCGAGGGCGACGAGGCGGAGGTGCTGCTGGTCGCGCCGCGGGCCGTGCTGGAGCGGACGGAGGCCACGGTCGCGCTGTCGGCGGCCGGGAAACGCCTGGTCTTCGCGGCCGCCGCCGCTCCGATCCTGGAGGCGCTGCTGCCGGCGCAGCCGTTGTCCGTCAAGACTTTGGTCGAGGTCGGCGCGCCGACCCTCGATCGGGGGACGGTTCGGGCACTCCTGGGCGAGTTGGTCACCCACGGGGTGCTGTCTCCGCTCTAACGGTGTAGAGTTAGGTATGCCTAAGGTAACTTCCGAGGATGCCGCACGAGGCTGTGCCTTCGTGACCAGGCTGCTCGGTGGCAACCCGGCCGGGACCGCGGCCCTGATGACCTCGTGGCTGCTCATCGAGCAGCCCGGGCCGTGGCCGGCCGACGCGTTGGAGACCGTGTTGGGCAAGGCCTTTCCGGCGGGGCGGATGGAGCAGCTGCGGGCCCGTGGCCTGCGCCCGCTGCTCATCCGCACCCCCGGCCGGCACCAGCGCGACCAGCAGGCGACACGGACGGTCTTCGTCGCCAGCGGTGTGCCCGGGGCCCGCTGGCTGGAACGTCTCGTGATCAACGACCTCTCGGAGCTGGCCGCCATCGACCTGGAGGCCGTCGTCGACGGTCGCCCCGGCCATGGCGAGCCGGTCTCCACCCCGCTGTTCCTGGCCTGCACCCATGGGGCCAAGGACATGTGCTGCGCCGTGCTCGGCCGCCCCGTCGCCGCCGCGCTGGCCGAGAACCACCCCGGCCTGTCGTGGGAGGTCAGCCATGTGGGTGGCGACCGCTGGGCCGGCAACCTGCTCGTCGTGCCCGACGGCTTCCTGCACGGGCAGCTCACCCCGGCCGAGGCCGTGCTGGTGGCCAAGGACGCGTTGAAGGGGCAGGTGCAGCTGGAGCAGCTGCGCGGCCGCACCGCATCGCCGACCCAGTGGACCCAGTACGCCGAGATCGTCGTCCGCCGGCACGCCGGCCTGCGCGGCCTCGACGACGCCGTCGCCACCGGTGAGCGGCTCAACGCCGATGACACCCGAACGGTGACCGTTCGCTGCCCGTTCGGGGTGTACGAGGTGACCATCGGCAAGGAGGCCGCCGACCGTGCCGGCTCCAGCCGCTGCGCCGGCCGCGTCGCCCCCACCGGCTTCCACGCCGACACCCCCCGCCTCCTGGCCACCGTCTGACCGCACCTTCACCGCTTGGAAGGCGGCTTTCCTCCACTCCGAGTGGAGGAAAGCCGCCTTCCGACACTTCGGGCCGCCGGCAGGCAAGATCAAGGGACCGATCCTGGCGTTCAACGTCAGCATGGGGCCCTTCATGACGTCCCCCAACGCCAGGAAAGACATCCCTTTCACTGCACCGAGCGCCAGTAACGGGCCTTTCACTGCGTCCAGCGCCAGTATCGGGCCTTTCCTGGCATCATCAGCAGGCAAGATCAACTTCTGGGGGTGGGAGGGCTGGTCGGGGTGGGTGGGGAAAATGCCGGGCGATAAGGTGGCGTCCACCCCAAGTCTCGCCTAGGAGGATCCGTGTCACCGGAGTGGATCACCGCGCTGGTGGTGGCCGCCGTCGTCATCGTGCTGGTGGTGGTGGTCGTGTTGGTGATCGTGCTGGTCAAGCTCGGGCGCACGCTGGACGAGGCGACCAAGGCGATCCGCAAGGCGCACGAGAACAGCGAGCCGCTGTTCGTCGAGGCGAACACCACGCTGACCCACGTCAACACCCAGCTGGAGCGGGTGGACGGCATCACCGCCAACGCCCGCGCGGTCAGCGGCAACGTCTCGGCGCTCACGTCGCTGTTCACCGCGACGCTGGGCGGCCCGCTGGTGAAAGCGGCTGCGCTTTCCTACGGGATCAGCAAGGCTGTGCGTGCCCGCCGCGCGAAGACGGCGGCCAAGGAGAACCGGCGACCCAGGCGTGGGAGGCGATGATGCGACGACTGTTCTGGCTCGGCCTCGGCGTCGCCGCCGGCGTCGTGGTGACGCGTAAAGTCGCTGGTATGACCTTCAAGGCCACCCCGGCCGGCGTGGCCGAGAACCTGGGTGACGCCATGCGCGAGATGGCCGGCGCCATCGGCACCTTCGGGGCCGACGTGCGGGCCGGCATGAGCGAGCGCGAGGACGAGCTGGCCCGCGAGGTGCAGGCGAAGACCGGCTACAGCTACTCGCGTAGCGCCGAGGCGCGAGCGCGCAGGGCGGGCGGCAAGTAGTCCCCGCCCGCCGTTCCGCGCCCACCTTCACCTGACATCGCAAGGAATCCAGCCGTGCAGACCCACGAGATCATCAAGCGCTTCCGCGAGCACTTCGAGCGCAACGGCCACACGGTCGTGCCCAGTGCCTCGCTCATCCTCGACGACCCGACGCTGCTGTTCGTCAACGCCGGCATGGTGCCGTTCAAGCCGTACTTCCTCGGCGAGGCCCCGGCCCCGTACAAGCGGGCCACCAGCGTGCAGAAGGTCGTGCGCACGCCGGACATCGACGAGGTCGGCAAGACCACCCGGCACAACACGTTCTTCCAGATGGCCGGCAACTTCTCCTTCGGCGACTACTTCAAGGAAGGCGCCATCACCCTGGCCTGGGAGCTGATCACCAAGTCCCAGGACGACGGCGGCTACGGCTTCGACCCCAACCGCATCTGGGTGACCGTCTACCAGGACGACGACGAGGCCATCGAGCTCTGGCAGAAGATCGCCGGCCTGCCGCCGGAGCGCATCCAGCGCCGCGACGGCCTGGACAACTACTGGGACATGGGCGTGCCCGGCCCCGGCGGCCCCTGCTCGGAGATCTACTACGACCGCGGCCCCGAGCACGGCAAGGACGGCGGCCCGGTCGCCGACGAGGACCGGTACCTGGAGATCTGGAACCTGGTCTTCATGCAGGACGTCCGCGGCGAGCAGAGCCCCAAGTACGGGCACAAGCCGATCGGCGAGCTGCCGGCCAAGAACATCGACACCGGCATGGGCGTCGAGCGGGTGGCCATGTTGCTGCAGAACGTCGAGAACGTCTACGAGACCGACCTGATCCGGGCCGTCATCACCAAGGCCGAGGAGCTGTCGGGCAAGCGCTACGGCGACAACGAGGTCGACGACGTCCGCTTCCGGGTCATCGCCGACCACGCCCGCAGCGGCATCATGATCGTCAACGACGGCGTCACGCCCGGCAACGAGGGCCGCGGCTACGTGCTGCGCCGCCTGCTGCGCCGCATCGTGCGCTCCTCCCGCCTGCTCGGCATCACCGAGCCGGTGCTGGGTACGTTCGCCGCCGTGGTGCGCGACGAGATGGGCCCCTCCTACCCGGACCTGATCACCGGCTTCGAGCGCACGCTGTCGGTGGTGCAGGCCGAGGAGAACGCCTTCCTCACCACGCTGACCGCCGGCTCGCGCATCTTCGAGACCGCCGCCGGCGAGGTCCGCTCGGCCGGCGGCACGGTGCTGCCCGGCGACAAGGCCTTCCAGCTGCACGACACCTACGGCTTCCCGATCGACCTGACCCTGGAGATGGCCTCCGAGCAGGGCCTCAAGGTCGACGAGGACGGCTTCCGCAAGCTCATGGCCGAGCAGCGGGCCCGGGCCAAGGCCGACGCCGCCGCCCGCAAGACCGGCCACGGCGACAAGACCGTCTACCGCGAGCTGCTGGAGCTGGGGGCCACCGAGTTCACCGGCTACGAGGAGCTCGACACCGAGGCCACCGTGCGCGGCCTGATCCGCGAGGGCCAGCGGGTGCGCAGCGCCGGCGAGGGCGAGATCGTCGAGGTCGTGCTGGACCGCACCTCGCTCTACGCCGAGTCCGGCGGCCAGGACAGCGACGCCGGCCTGATCGTGGCCGACGGCGTCGAACTGGAGGTCGTCGACGTCCAGAAGGTCGCCCGCAAGCTGTGGGTGCACCAGGTCCGGGTCGCCCGCGGCGAGGTCGTCGAGGGCCAGCACGTGCTGGCCAAGGTGGACCCGGAGTGGCGCGTCGGCGCCCGCCAGGGCCACTCGGGCACCCACGTCGTGCACGCCGCCCTGCGCCAGGTGCTCGGCCCCAAGGCCTTGCAGAGCGGCTCGTACAACAAGCCCGGCTACCTGCGCCTGGACTTCGCCTGGCAGGGCGGCCTGTCGCCGGAGACCCGGTCGGAGATCGAGGAGGTCTCCAACCTGGCCGTGCGCAAGGACCTGCCGGTCAAGGTCAGGTACGGCACGATCGAGGACGCCCAGCGGCTGGGGGCCATCGCCCTGTTCGGCGAGACCTACGACGAGACCGTGCGCATGGTGGAGATCGGCGGCCCGTGGTCGCTGGAGCTCTGCGGTGGCACGCACGTGGAGCACTCGTCGCAGATCGGCCCGATCACGCTGATCGGCGAGTCCTCGGTCGGCTCCGGCGTGCGCCGCGTCGAGGCCTACGTGGGCATCGAGGCCTTCCACTACCTGGCCCAGGAGCGGGCCCTGGTGCAGAACCTGGCCGGCATGCTCAAGGTGCCCGACGCCGAGGTGCCGGGCCGGGTCGAGGCCCTGGTCGAGCGGCTGCGGGTGGCCGAGAAGGAGCTGGAGAAGCTGCGCGGGGCCCAGCTGCTGTCCTCGGCCGGCACGCTGGCCGACGCCGCCGAGGACCTGGGCGGCACCTTCCTGGTGGCCGCCGCCGCCCCGGCCGGCGTGTCCGGCAACGACCTGCGGACGCTGGCCGTGGACGTGCGGGCCAAGCTCGGCGACAAGCCGGGTGTGGTGGCCCTGTTCTCGGCCGCCGACGACAAGGTCAGCTTCGTGGTGGCCACCACCGCCGCCGGCCGGGACAAGGGCCTGGCCGCCGGCAAGCTGGTGCCGGTGTTCGGCCCGGCCATCGGCGGCCGGGGCGGCGGCAAGCCCGACCTGGCCCAGGGCGGCGGCACCCAGCCGAGTGGCATTCCGGACGCCATCGCCGCCCTGCGGACGGAGATCCGTGGCTCGTAGCAAGGACAGGCGGCGGCCCGAGCCCGAGTACCTCTCGGACGCGGGCCGCCGGCTCGGCGTCGACGTCGGCTCCGTGCGGGTCGGCGTCGCGTTGAGCGACCCGTCGCCGATGCTGGCATCGCCGCTGGTCACGCTGCCGCGTGCGGGCAGCGTGGACGCGTTGGTGGCGTTGGCGGCCGAGCACGAGGTGGTGGAGCTGGTCGTCGGGCTGCCCCGGACGCTGGCCGGCCGGCACGGCACGGCGGCGGAGATCGCCACCGAGTTCGCCGGCCAGCTGGCTGAACGGCTCGACATGCCGGTGCGTCTAGCCGATGAGAGGCTGACCACGGTCACCGCGACCAGGGTGCTCGCCGACGCCGGCGTGCGCGGTCGGCGCCAGCGGGCCGTCGTCGACCAGGCTGCCGCCGTGGAGATCCTCCAGGCGTGGCTGGACGCGCGGGCCGCCGCACTCGCCAGGGAGGGCAGGCCGTGAACGACGTGAACGACGATGTCGACCGCCATGGGGCCGAGCGCTACGACCGGCAGGTCGACGGGCACGATGGCGACGAACTCGACCTGTTCGAGAGCGATGAGGAGGCGCCGGCCGGCAAGCGCAAGCCGCGCCGCCGGACGATCCTGCTGGCCGTCGCGCTGGTGGTGCTGATCGCCGGCGGCTGGGGCGCGTACTACGGGGCCGGCGTGCTCCTCGGCGTCGGCGGCTACGGCAACTACGGCGGCGACGGCGACTCGGACGTGCTGGTCCAGATCGACAACGGGGCCACCACCCGGGACATCGCCGAGAAGCTCCAGGCCGACGACGTGGTGCGCACCGTGCGGGCGTTCCTCAACGCATCGGCCGGCAACACCGAGGTCGCCAAC
This sequence comes from Kutzneria sp. NPDC052558, assembly GCF_044547355.1. Classification (NCBI taxonomy): domain Bacteria; kingdom Bacillati; phylum Actinomycetota; class Actinomycetes; order Pseudonocardiales; family Pseudonocardiaceae; genus Kutzneria; species Kutzneria sp. NPDC052558. The sequence continues at coordinate 12,380 of NZ_JBIUAG010000025.1, read as the reverse complement.
GTGCAGCCCGGCTACTACGTCATGAAGACGCACATGTCCGGCGACGCGGCGGTGACCCGCCTGGTCGCGCCGGCCAGCCGCGTCGGCAACGTGCAGATCAAGGCGGGCGAGCAGCTCGACGACACCAAGAACCCCGACAACTCCACCAAGCCCGGCATCCTGTCCGAGATCGCCGCCGCCAGCTGTGTGACGCTGAACGGCGACAAGAAGTGCGTGTCCGCCGACGACCTGCACAAGGCCGCGGAGACCGCGGACCCGGCGAAGCTCGGCCTCCCCGACTGGGCCGTGCCCACGGTGGCCAAGGCCGATCCGAAGCACCGGCTGGAGGGCCTGATCGTCTCCGGCGTGTACGACATCCGGCCCGGCGGCGACGCCGTCACCACGCTGCGGTCCATGCTGTCGCAGTCCGCGGCCAAGCTGAGCACGCTGCCGCAGACCTCGCAGGACACCGGCCTGTCGCCGTACCAGATCCTGACCATCGCCTCGCTGATCGAGCGCGAGGCGATCACGTCCGACTTCACCAAGGTCTCCCGGGTGATCTACAACCGGCTGGCCCAGGGCATCCCGATGGGCGACGACTCCACCATCAACTACGTGCTCGACCAGCCGCTGCTGGCCACCTCGACCGCGGACCGGAACAGGCCCGGCCCGTACAACACGTACCTCAACGTCGGCCTGACCCCGACGCCGATCTCGTCGCCGAGCCAGGACGCGCTCGACGCGGCCCAGAAGCCGGCCGACGGGCCGTGGCTGTTCTTCGTCAAGTGCGACAAGGCCGGCAACTCCTGCTTCGGCGTGACGCAGGCCGACCAGAACGCCAACGTCGACAAGGCCCACGCGGCCGGGGTGTTCTAGTGGGCGCTCGCCGCGCCGCCGTGCTCGGATCGCCGATCGAGCACTCGCTGTCCCCGGTGCTGCACGAGGCCGCGTACCGCGAGCTGGGGCTGTCGGACTGGACGTTCTCGCGGGTGCGGTGCGAGGCCGACGAGCTGCCCGGGCTGATGGACGGCCTGGGGCCGGAGTGGGCCGGGGTCGCGGTGACCATGCCCGGCAAGCGGGCCGCGCTGGCGTACGCCGCCGAGCGCACCCGCGTCGCCGAGCTGGTCGGTGCGGCCAACACCTTGGTGCCGCGGGCTTGCGGCGGCTGGCTGGCCGACTGCACCGATGTCGAGGGTGTCGTCGGCTCCGTGCGGGCGGCCGGCGGCGTGCGGTCCGGCGGCCGGGCCGTGGTGTTAGGCGCGGGCGGGACCGCCACGGCGGCGCTGACCGCCTTGGAGGCGCTGGAGATTCCGTCCGCGACGATCGTCGTGCGGGACCCGGCCCGGGCCGGCGAGGCGCTGGCCTGCGCCGCACGGGTGGGCATCGCGGCCGAGGTCGTGCGCTGGGACGCCGTGGACTTCGCGGCGCTGTGCGGGGGAGCGGAGCTGGTCGTCAGCACCGTGCCGACCGGGGCTGTGGAGCCGGTGGCCGGGGACATCGTCCGGGCCGGCTGCGTCTTCGACGTCATCTATCACCCGTGGCCCACGCCGCTGGCCCAGGCCGCGGGGGAGCGAGGCGCCCGGGTCGTCACCGGTCTGGACATGCTGCTGCACCAGGCCTTCGCCCAGGTCCACTGGTTCACCGGCCAGCAGGCCCCACGCGAGGCCATGCGCCAAGCCCTCCGCTCCGCCACCGCCACCCACCTCCCGCTCCCCGTCTAACCTCCAGGCCGAATGCGGATTTCCGGTCGACACCGGCCGTCATCGCCGCGTCGCGCACCGCCATCGCCCGGGCCGATCCGGCCCAATCCGCCCGGGCAATTCCCTTGGGACGGTTGGCTTGCCGCCGGTTCGGCCTCTTGACACCCGTGATCGCCGGGCGCAGGGTGTGGCCACCAATTGGTGTAGACCAAACAGGGAGCTGTCCATGCCCCGCAGCACCAGAAGTCGGGTCGCCATCGCCGCGGCCGTTGTCGCGATGGCCGGCCCGTTGACGGCGGCGCCGGCCGTCGCCCAGACCGCCGCCCCGGCCAACCGGCACGACGACGGCCGCGTCGTGTCGGCCTACTTCGCCGACTGGGACGTCTACGGACGCGGCTACAACGTCAAGGACATCCCGGCCGACAAGATCAACGTCATCCAGTACGCCTTCGCCGCGCCCACCTTCGACAAGGCCACCGGCGCGGTCGGCTGCTCGGTGCTGGACCCGTGGGCCGACTACCAGCGGCCGATCGACGCGTCGCTGGCCGTGGACGGCGTGGGCGACGTCGCCGGGCAGGCGCTGTTCGGCAACTTCAACCAGATCCTCAAGCTCAAGAAGGCCCACCCCGGTCTGAAGGTCGAGATCTCCATCGGCGGCTGGACCAAGTCCACCTGGTTCGCCGACGTCGCGGCGACCGCGCAGCGGCGGCAGGACTTCGTCAAGTCCTGTGTGGACACCTTCGTCAACGGCGACATCCCCGGCCTGGCCCCGGGCGCGGCCAAGGGCGTCTTCGACGGCGTCGACATCGACTGGGAGTACCCGACCCAGCTGGCCGGCGGCAACGTCGACTACGGCCCCGCCGACAAGCACAACGCCACGCTGCTGATGCAGGAGTTCCGTCGCCAGCTCGGGCCGGACCACCTGCTGACCGCCGCCCTGCCGGCCACTTCCAAGGCCGGCCAGTACTGGGAGCTCCCGGCCGCCGTCGCGCCGATGAGCTGGGTCAACGTCATGACCTACGACTACAACGTGCCCGGCGGCGGCATCGCCGCCCCGGACACGCTGTTCACCCGGGACAGTCGTGACCCCGGCGCCGCCGACCCGACCTGGAACACCGTCGGCACCGTCGCCTACTACCTGGCCAAGGGCGTGCCGGCCAACAAGATCGTTGTCGGCGTTCCCTTCTACGGCAACGAATACCTGCGGGCCGGCGGGCTGTACGCCAAGGCCGACAACAGCGGCCAGGACGCCAACAGCCTGGCCTGGGACGCCAAGCCCCAGCCGACCTACCACGATCTCGTCGACACCGCCGGGATCGTCGGCGCCAACGGCTACGCGAGGAACTGGAACGTCCAGGCCGGCGAGCCCTGGCTGTTCAACCCGGCCGGCGCGCACAACCTGTGCGGCGCCTTCAACGCCGACGGCACGTGCGCGACTCCTTACGTGGCAACCGTTCCCACGGTGATCACGTACTCAGACCCGAAGTCGATCGGCGAGCGCACCGCGCTGATCAAGGCCGCCGGCCTGCGGGGCGCGATGGCCTGGGAGATCAGCCAGGACTCCGACAGCCACGCCCTCATCTCGGCCCTGTCCCCGCTGCTGCGCTGACCCTCGGCGGGCCCCGCAAGAAACGACAGGAAAGGCCCTTTCACTGCACGGCAGTGAAAGGGCCTTTCCTGTCATCGGACGGAGCGGAGCGGGGGTGGGCTCAGCCGTCGAGGTCGGTGGTGATGACGTCCGCGACGGCGGCCAGCGCCTCGTCGGCGCCCGCGCCCTCGGCGGACAGGATCACCTCGTCACCGTGCATGGCGCCGAGCGTCATGAGGCCCAGGACGCTGGCGGCGTCCACCTGCTCGCCACCCTCCTTGCGGATGGAGACGGGCACGGCCTGCCCGGCCGCCGCCTTGGCCAGCAGCGCGGCCGGCCGAGCGTGCAAACCAACCTTGCTGGCCACGGTGACCCGAAGTTCCGGCATGGTCTTCCCTTTCGTGCGGTGTGGCGGTCCTACTTGGACTGACGGCTGCGCGGGGCGGTCTCGGCGACCGCGCCGCCGCCCTCCAACTGCTCGTCGGCGTCGTCCTCACGGCCCGGCGTGCGCAGGTTCCACCTGGTGATGACGAAGCGGAACACGAAGTAGTAGATCACGCCGTAGATCACGCCGATGATCAACAACAGCCAGGGCTTCTGGGCGATGCCCCAGTTCAACACGAAGTCGATGCCGCCGGCGGAGAACGTGAACCCGTCGTGGATGCCCAGCGCGTTGACCAGGGCCAGCGAGGTGCCGGTCAGCGCCGCGTGGATGACGTAGAGCGGCCACGCCACGAACATGAACGAGAACTCGATCGGCTCGGTGACGCCGGTCAGGAACGCGGTCAGCGCGGCCGAGATCATGATGCCGCCGACGATCTTCTTCTGGGACGGCTTCGCGGTCTGCCAGATGGCCAGCGCGGCCGCCGGCAGGGCGAACATGAAGATCGGGAAGAAGCCGGTCATGTAGCCGCCGGCGGTGGGGTCGCCGTGGAAGAACCGGGTCAGGTCGCCGGTGTAGTCCTTGCCGTCGGCGCCGGTGAAGTGGCCGCTGAGGAACCACACCACGGAGTTGATGACGTTGTGCAGGCCGAACGGGATCAGCAGCCGGTTGACCACGCCGTAGATGCCGCCGCCGACGACCGGGTTGTTGGAGACGAAGTTGCCGAACGCGGTCAGGCCGTTGTTGAAGATCGGGTACAGCAGGCCGAAGACGATGCCCAGCACGAGCATGACCACCGAGTTGATGATCGGCACGAACCGGCGGCCGCCGAAGAAGGCCAGGTACGGAGGGAGCTTCGTGCGGTAGAAGCGCTGCCACATCAGGGCGGACACGATGCCGACCAGGATGCCGGCGAGCACGCCGTAGGGCCAACCCCCGGGCGGCGTGGGGGTGTCGCCCGCCTTCTTGGCGACCACCGGCGCGAACACCTGGACGACCTGGGTGAACACCACGAAACCGACGACGGCGGCCACCGCGGTCGAGCCGTCGCCCTTGCGGGCGAAGCCGATGGCGATGCCGACCGCGAACAGCAGCGGCAGGTAGTTGAACAAGCCACCGCCGGCGGCGGCGAAGATCGCCGCGACCTTCTGCATGAAGTCGTTCTTGAAACTGCCGAGCAGGTCGTCCTGCCCGAGCCGCAGCAGCAGGCCGGCGGCGGGCAGCGTCGCGATCGGCAGCATCAGGCTCCGACCGAGGCGTTGCAGCCCGGCCAGACCCTTGTTGCCGCCGGCCACCGTGGGGGCGCTGGCACTCATCGGTTTCCTCCGTGGGCGGAAAGCGGACCGGAACCCGGGTCGCCCCGGTCCAATTGCATGGTTACCTGGTAGAGGTCGCCCCGGTACCAGGACGTCATGTCCTCGACGGGCTCGCCGTCAGCGGTCGAGATCCGTCGGAACACCAGCACCGGCGAACCGGTGCGCACCCCCAGCAGCCTCGCCGTCTCGCGGTCGGCCGCCTCGGCCCACACGGTCTGTCGGCCGTGGCTGAGCTGCACGCCGAAATGCTCGGCCATCAGCGTGTACAGCGACCGGGTCAGGTCGAGGTCCAGCAGACCGGGCAGCCGGTGCGGGCTGTACCACCCGCGCTCGACCGCCAGCGGCGTGTCGTCGGCCCGGCGCAACCGGAACAGCCGGTACGCCGGGTCGGCCGGCTCCAGCCCCAGCGCGGCGGCCGCGGCCGGCGGAGGCATCTCGAGGCCGTGCGAGAGCACCTCGGTGCTGGGCGCGTGGCCCCGTCTGCGCATGTCGTCGGTGAAGGACTCCAGGTAGAGCTGGGCCTCCATCCGCCGCTGCGCGGTGAACGTGCCGCGGCCACGCGCCCTGGCCAGAAGTCCCTCCGCCACGAGCTGTCCGACCGCGGCCCGAACCGTGAGCCGCGACACGCCGTACTGCTCGGCGAGGTCGCGTTCGGACGGGATCGGGGAGCCGGGCGGCAGGTCCTGCTGGGCCAGCCTGCGCAGGATTTCCCGCAGTTGGGCGTGCTTGGGCTTGGGGCCGTCGACGATCCGGTCCGGGGCGCCCGACGCGCCGTCGAACGCGGCCATGGCACCTCCTGGGGATTCGTCTCGATTCGGCCCCACCTGTCGATCCTCGCCGCGAACATTGGTACGTTCCGGTCTAGACCAGTGGTGCGGGAAGGGTGCGCCGCCGGGCGACCGGGTGTCAACCGCCGTTACGAGTTCGTGCCACGGACGGCCACCATCCGGCCGACTCGCGTACGACTGGCGGACGTCTTGTCCACAACCGACTAGTGAGAGCGGGCGACCACAAATGGCAGACGACAGGGCGGCTCGGATCATCGCCGCGATCGGTGGCGCGGACAACATCATCGAGATCGAGCCGTGCATCACGCGGTTGCGCTGCGAGCTGGAGGACGGGTCCAAGGTGGACGAGGCCGAGCTCAAGGCGATCGGCGCGCACGGCGTGCTCCGCGCCGGCAGCGTGGTCCAGATCATCGTCGGTCCTGAGGCGGACACCATCGCCTCCGACATCGAGGATCTGCTGTGAGCACCAAGGTTCTGAGCCCGGTGAAGGGCGTGCTTGCGCCGATCACCGAGGTGCCGGACCCGGTGTTCGCGCAGGCGATGGTCGGTCCGGGCGTGGCCGTGCACCCGGAGCTGGCGGCCGGTGACGCGGTGTCCCCCGTGGACGGCACGGTGGTCACGTTGCACCCACACGCGTTCGTGGTCGCGACCGCGGACGGCGCCGCGGTGCTGGTGCACCTGGGCATCGACACCGTCAAGCTCAAGGGCGAGGGTTTCACCCTGCACGTGGTCAAGGGCGAGACGGTGCGCGCGGGCCAGCCGGTGATCAGCTGGGACCCGGCGGCGGTGCAGGAGGGCGGCAAGTCGCCGATCTGCCCGGTGGTGGCGCTGGACGCGACCGCGGAGAACCTGGTCGACGTGCGCGAGCCCGGCCCGGTGGAGGCCGGCGAGGCGCTGTTCACCTGGCAGCGCTGAGCTCGCGGGAGTGGTCCTCCTCCGACGGGAGGACCACTCGCGTCCTCAGTGGACGGTGACGGTGGGTGTATCCCGCGTCACCCAGTGCGGCCCGGGATGCCGGCCTCGGCCGGTCCGCGGGCCGATGTGAAAGGATCCAGGGGTGCTGCGCTGGATCACCGCTGGAGAATCGCACGGACCCGCGCTGGTGGGTGTGCTCGAGGGCATGATCGCCGGAGTGTCCGTGACCACCGAGGACCTCTCGGTGCAACTGGCCCGCCGTCGGCTGGGTTTCGGCCGCAGCCCCCGGATGGACTTCGAGACCGACAAGGTCGAGATCCTCGGCGGCGTGCGGCACGGCCGGACCCAGGGCGGCCCGATCGCCGTGCACATCGAGAACGCCGAGTGGCCCAAGTGGGAGAAGGTCATGGCGGCCGACCCGGTGGACCCGGCCGAGCTGGCGGGCTCCGCGCGCAACGCGCCGCTGACCCGGCCCCGCCCCGGCCACGCGGACCTGCCGGGCATGCAGAAGTACGGCTTCGACGAGGCCCGGCCGGTGCTGGAGCGGGCCAGCGCCCGCGAGACGGCGGAGCGGGTGGCGCTGGGCACGGTGGCCCGCAACCTGCTGCGCCAGGTGCTCAACGCCGAGATCGTCAGCCACGTGGTGTCCATCGGCGCGGCCGAGTGCTCGCCGGACGCCCCGCTGCCCAAGCCCGAGGACCTGGCGGCCATCGACGAGAACCCGGTGCGGGCCTTCGACGCGGCCGGCACCGAGGCGATGGTGGCCGAGGTCGACGCGGCCAAGAAGGACGGCGACACGCTGGGCGGCGTGATCGAGGCGATCGTCTACGGCCTGCCGCCGGGCCTGGGCTCGCACGTGCACTGGGACCGCCGCCTCGACGCCCGGCTGGCCGGCGCGCTGATGGGCATCCAGGCGATGAAGGGCGTGGAGATCGGCGACGGCTTCACCACCGCCCACCGGCGCGGCAGCCAGGCCCACGACGAGATCGACCGCGGCCCGGGCGTGACCGGTGTGACGCGGCGGTCCAACCGGGCCGGCGGGCTGGAGGGCGGCATCACCAACGGCGAGCCGCTGCGGGTGCGGGTGGCGATGAAGCCCATCTCCACCGTGCCGCGCGCGCTGGCCACGGTCGACGTGCAGACCGGCGAGCCGGCGGTGGCGATCCACCAGCGTTCCGACATCTGCGCGGTGCCCCGGGCCGGCGTGGTGGTGGAGTCGGTGGTGGCGCTGGTGGTGGCCGACGCGCTGCTGGAGAAGTTCGGCGGCGACTCGCTGTCGGAGACCAGGCACAACGTGGAGGGCTACCTCAAGTCGCTCCAGGACCGGTGGTGAGCCCCCGAGCGGTCGTCGTCGGGCCGCCGGGAGCGGGCAAGACCACCGTCGGGGAGCTGCTGGCGCAGCGGCTGGGCGTGGCGTTCCGGGACGTGGACGCCGACATCGTCGAGCGGGCCGGCAAGCCGATCTCCGACATCTTCACCGACGACGGCGAGCCGGAGTTCCGGCGCATCGAGCGGGAGGCCGTGGCGTCGGCGCTGGCCGAGCACGACGGCGTGCTGGCGCTGGGCGGCGGCGCGGTGCTGGCCGACGAGACGCGCAAGCTGCTGGCCGAGCACACGGTGGTGTTCCTCAACGTGGGCATGGCCGAGGGCGTGCGCCGCACCGGCCTGTCGACCGCGCGGCCGCTGCTGGCCGGGGTGAACCCCCGGGCCACCTTCCGGGCGCTGCTGGAGGCCCGGCTGCCGCTGTACCGCGAGGTCGCCACCGTGGAGATCGACACCGACAAGCACGAACCGGCGGGCATCGTCGACGAGGTCGTCGCGGCGCTGGCCAACAACGAGGGAAGCTGATGTCCGAACCGACCCGGATCCACGTCGCCGCCGAGCGTCCCTATGACGTGATCGTCGGCCGAGGGCTGCTCGGGGACCTGGTCGACACGCTCAAGGGCGTGCCGACGGTGGCGATCCTGCACCAGCCGACGCTGACCGCGACCGCAGAGGCGGTCCGCGAGGAGCTGGAGCAGGCCGGCATCGACGCGCACCGGGTGGAGATCCCGGACGCCGAGGACGGCAAGGCGCTCGCGGTCGCCGGCTTCGCCTGGGAGGTCCTGGGCCGCATCGGCCTGGACCGCACCGGCGCGGTGATCGGCCTGGGCGGCGGCGCGGTGACCGACCTGGCCGGCTTCGTGGCTGGCACGTGGCTGCGCGGCGTGAAGGTCGTGCACGTGCCGACCACGCTGCTGGGCATGGTCGACGCGGCGGTCGGCGGCAAGGCCGGCATCAACACCGAGGCCGGCAAGAACCTGGTCGGCGTGTTCCATGAGCCGACGGCGGTGCTGGTCGACCTGGCCACGCTGGAGACGTTGCCGCCCAACGAGCTGGTCGCCGGCATGGCCGAGGTGGTGAAGGCCGGTTTTCTGTCCGACCCGCGGATCCTGGAGCTGATCGAGGCCGACCCGAAGGCGGCGGTGGACCCGACCGGCGAGGTCATCGGCGAGCTGGTCGTGCGGGCCATCCAGTACAAGGCGAACGTGGTGTCCGGCGACCTGCGTGAGGCCGGGCAGCGGGAGTTCCTGAACTACGGCCACACCCTGGGCCATGCCATCGAACGCCGCGAGCGCTACCGCTGGCGTCACGGCGCGGCGGTCAGCGTGGGCCTGGTGTTCGCGGCCGAGCTGTCGCGGCTGGCCGGCCGGCTGGACGACGCGACCGCCGACCGGCACCGCACCGTGCTGACCTCGCTGGGGCTGCCGGTGAACTACGAGCCGGGCGCGCTGCCGCAGCTGATGGAGGGCATGCGCAACGACAAGAAGACCAGGGCCGGCGTGCTGCGCTTCGTGGTGCTGGACGGGCTGGCCAAGCCGGGCCGGCTGGAGGGCCCGGACCCGAGCCTGATCGCCGCCGCCTACTCGGTGATCGCCGGCGACGACACGCCCAGCGGAAAGGTCTTGCTGTGAAGCGGGTTTTTGTCCTCAACGGCCCCAACCTCGGCCGGCTCGGCGCGCGTGAGCCGCTGATCTACGGCAGCACCACGCACGCCGACCTGGTGGAGCTGTGCGTGAACGCCGGCAAGGAGCTGGGGCTGGACGTGGAGGTGCGCCAGACCGACTCCGAGGGCGAGATGATCGGCTGGCTGCACGAGGCCGCCGACGCCGAGATCCCGGTGGTGCTCAACGGGGCGGCGTGGACGCACTACTCGATCGCCATCCGGGACGCCTGCTCGCAGCTGACCTCGAAGCTGGTCGAGGTGCACATCAGCAATATCCACAAGCGCGAGGAGTTCCGGCAGCACAGCGTGATCTCGGCGGTGGCCGAGGGCGTGATCGCCGGGCTCGGCGTGGACGGGTACGAGTTGGCGCTGCGCTGGATCGCCAGGAACGTGTAACCCACACGGGTGACGGGATTCCCTAGACTGGCCGGGAGTCCCTGTCACCTGATCGTGGAGGTAGCCCCGGCATGCCGAGACCCCTCAGGGCCATGGCGAGCACGGCCGGTTACCTAGCCGCCGCTGTCCTGCTGGCGGCGTGCGGCAGCGCCGAGGGCACCACCCAGCCGCCGCCCGCGCCGACCGCGGTGCAGCTGCACCCCGACCAGCCGGCGGCGGACGCCGCCGAGGCCCCGTTACGCACCGACCGGGCCAGACAGTCGGCCGGCACGCTGCTGTCCGGCGGGCCGGCCGCCCCGTACAACTACGCCCCGACGGCCGTGCTGGACGGCGGTCAGTATCGGATCTGGTGGTGCAGTCAGCTTCCCGGCGTCGGGGTCCCCGGCGACGACGTGCTGACGTCCGCCGCGAGCGCGGCGACCGGGCCCTTCCCCGACGGAACGGCGGTTCTGCACGGCTCCGGCGAGGGATTCGACGCCGTGCACACCTGCGACCCCTCGGTCATCCGGGTCAACGGCATCTACTACATGTACTACACCGGCGCCGCCGGCGACGCGCCGTTCGGCAATGCCATCGGCCTGGCGACCAGCGGCGACGGCGTGCACTGGGACCGCAAGCCCACTCCCGTCGTCCTGCCGTCGATGGAGGTCAAGCGGGCCAACACCTACGGCGTCGGGCAGCCGTCGGTGCTGCGGCTGGACGGCTGGTTCTACCTGATGTTCACCGACACCACCGCCGGCGCCGCGAACTCGGCCGGGGCCGGGCAGTTCGTGCTCCGGTCGCCGGACGCGACGTTCGCGACCAGCGTGCAGGCGTTGACCCCCACGGGTTTCCAGGATGTCGCCAATACCCATGACAGGCGGTCGTTGTCCATCTCCGACGCCTACAGCGCCGACTGGATGTGGGTGGACGCCCTCAACGCCTTCGCCCTCGCCCATGAGGTGGACGGCAAGGGCACGGTGATCTCGTTCTGGGACAGGGACTTCACCACGCATCCGTACCAGGACGTGGTGCTCGGCGGGCCATGGAAGGAGGGCCCCGGGCTGGTGCGCCGCATCGACGGGCACGCCCCGGCCGGGGCCGAGGATCCGTGCACGCGGGTGCCGGTCGACGTGGTGCGGGCCACTGGCGACACCGGTGACGGGCCGACCTCGCTGCGCCTGTTCGGGCTGGACATCGCCAACGCCGACGGCTGCCGGTCGCTGGCCACTGCCGACGGTGTGGCCATGCCCTCGCCGGACCGGATGGTGGTGCTGGTCGTCGGCGGCCGGCTGGTGAAGATCGAGCGGCGGTCCGTGTCCGCGCAGATCGCCGTGAAGGTGCTGGACAAGCCGGTGCCGGGGCTGGACTCGCTGCCCGTGGTGGCGACCATCAAGGCCGGCGCCCCGGTGCTGCACGCGCCCGACCGGCCGTACGCGTTCGTCGCCGACGGCAAGCTGTGGCCGGTCGGGCCGGCGGCGGTGTCGGCCAACTCCTCACCCGTCACCGAGACGAGCGACGCCGACTGGGACTCCCACCCGCAGGGCGGCGACCTGTCAGCGTTCCGAGGTAACTGACGGCTTGTCACCAACCGGCCGGGCGGTCCGCCCGATCAACAATCCGATCCCGGCCGGCACCAACACCAGCAGGGCGATGAACGCGGCCCCGCCGGTGATCGCCACCGGCAGCGCCTCCACGCCCGTGTCGTCCACGAACAGGCCCTGGCCGATCACACCCAGCACCCCGCCGACCGGCCCCGCCAGCAAGGCTGCCTTGAACCACACCATGCCGTAGCGCTCCCGGCCCAGCCAGCCGTCCAAGCCGGCCCACAGCACCGCCACGCCCACCAGCACCCCCAGCGCCGTCGGCCGCAGCCAGCCGATCGCCGCCGGGTTGCCGGCCCGCACCCAGGCCTCGCCGGTCTGCACCGCCGCGTGCACCACCGCCAGCACCAGCCCGCGCAGCAACCACGCCCTCATCGCCCCAGCCTAAGCCTCCGTGCCCTCTCAGCTTCAAGGGTTCCGGGTATGTCGGGTGTGCGGGTTGGATCTGTTGGTGGGTGGGTGGGTGGGTGGGTGCGGTTGTGGTTCTGGTGCCCGCGCCGCGCGGTTGCCGGGGGGTGGGGTTTGCGGTGAGGGGTGGGGGTTGTTGTTCGGTTGGGGATGGGGTGGGGGCTGTTTTGTGGGGTGGGGGTTGTTGTGTGGTTGGGGGTGGGGTGGGGCGGTGGGTTGGTGGCTCCGGGTGGATTTTTTTTTGAGGCCTCATGGCGATGGCGTATAGATGCGCAATAGGGCAGGCTCCGCCAGCCACCAAAACCAAAAAACATATTCCAAACCCCCCCACCACACAAA